>JAIXTY010000193.1 GCA_027483705.1 Rubrivivax sp. | reverse complement strand
GTGGCCGCTGCGAGGCCTGCGAGGGCGACGGCGTCATCAAGGTCGAGATGCACTTCCTGCCCGACGTGTATGTGCCCTGCGACGTGTGCCAGGGCGCGCGCTACAACCGCGAGACGCTGGAGGTGCTCTACAAGGGCAAGCACATCACCCAGGTGCTCAACCTCACAGTGGAAGACGCGCACGCCTTCTTCGGCGCCGTGCCCAACATCGCGCGCAAGCTGCAGACGCTGCTCGACGTGGGCCTGGGCTACATCCGCCTGGGGCAGGCGGCCACCACGCTGAGCGGCGGCGAGGCGCAGCGCGTGAAGCTGGCGCTGGAACTGAGCAAGCGCGACACCGGGCGCACGCTCTACATCCTGGACGAGCCCACGACGGGGTTGCACTTCCACGACGTGAAGCTGCTGCTGAAGGTGCTGCACCAGCTGCGCGACGCCGGCAACACCATCGTCGTCATCGAGCACAACCTCGACGTCATCAAGACCGCCGACTGGCTCATCGACATGGGCCCCGAAGGCGGCGCCGGCGGCGGCCAGGTGGTGGTGGCGGGCACGCCCGAGGACGTGGCGGCCTGCGAGGGCAGCCACACGGGGCGGTTCCTGAAGGCGATGCTGTGAAGCGGCGCGCGTGGCTGGCGCTGGCCGCGGCCGCTGCGCTGGCTGCGTGCGGCAAGAAGGCCCCGGTCACCACCGGCACGGCCGTGCCACCCGGCGCCACCGTGCTGGCCGTGGGCGACTCGCTCACCTTCGGCACCGGCGCCACGCCCGAGACGGCCTACCCCACCGTGCTGGCGCGGCTGAGCGGCTGGAACGTGGTCAACGCCGGCGTGCCGGGCCACACGTCGGCGCAGGCGCTGGAGCGGCTGCCGGGCCTGCTGGCTGAGCACCAGCCGGTGCTGGTGCTCGTCTCCATCGGCGGCAACGACCTGTTGCGCCGGCAGGACGAAAACGCGCTGCGCGACAACCTGCGCCGCACGCTGGCCGCCGTGCGCGGGGCCGGTGCGCAGGTGCTGCTGGTGGCGGTGCCGCGGCCCACGCTGGCGGCGCGCGTGACGGGCTCGCTCGACGACCACCCGCTGTACGCCGAGATCGCGTCTGAAGCCGCCGTGCCGCTGCACGCCGGCGGCTGGAGCGCCGTGCTGGCCGACGAGCGCCTGAAGAGCGACGCCATCCACGCCAACGCGGCCGGCTACGAGGCCTTCGCGCAGGGGCTCCTGCGCACGCTGCAGGACAGCGCGCTGCTGCGGCGCTGAACACCCGGTGCCGCGGCCGCCCGCACCGGCGTCCCTACACTCGCGGCCATGAATCCCGCCGCCCTGGCCGCCGCCCCGCCGCCCCGCGGCTTCTGGGCCCGCGCCTGGCGTCACAAGAGCTTTGCCATCGGCGCCGTGCTCAGCGGCGCGCTGGTGCTGGTGGCGCTGCTGTCGCTGCTGTGGACGCCCTACGCGGTGGCCGAGATCGACATCCCCAACAAGCTGGCGCCGCCCTCGGCCGCGCACTGGCTGGGCACCGACAGCCTGGGCCGCGACATCGTCAGCCAGCTGATGGTGGGCGCGCAGAACAGCATCGTCGTCGGTGTCGTCGCGGTGGGCATCGGCCTCGTGCTGGGCGTGGTGCTGGGCTGCGCCGCCGCGGCGGCGCAGGCCGCCGGGCGCCGCGGCTTCGACGAGCTGGTGATGCGCGCCAGCGACTTCACCTTCGCGTTCCCGGCGCTGCTGACGGCCATCATGCTGACCGCGATCTACGGCCCGGGCCTGGTGATGAGCATCGTGGCCATCGGCATCTTCAACATCCCGGTGTTCGCGCGCATCGCACGCGGCAGCGCGCAGGCCATCTGGGCGCGCGAGTACGTCACCGCGGCGCGCGCCGCCGGCCTGGGGCCGCTGGCCATCACGCGCGACCACGTGCTGCCCAACATCGCCGGCGTGCTGATCGTGCAGGCCACCATCAGCTTTGCCACCGCCATCCTGGCCGAGGCGGCGCTCAGCTTCCTGGGCCTGGGCACGCAGCCGCCACAGCCCAGCTGGGGCCGCATGCTGAGCGAGGCGCAGACGCAGATGTTCCAGGCGCCGATGCTGGCCGTGTGGCCGGGTGCGGCCATCATGGCCAGCGTGCTGGGCCTCAACCTGATGGGCGACGGCCTGCGCGACCTGCTCGACCCCAAGCTGGCCCGGGGGCGCTGAACCGGGCCGGGCGGTGCTGATCGCCGCTCAGCGCCGCTGGCGCGCCAGCTGCTGGCTGGCGGCGCTGTGCTCCAGGAACTCGGTCACGCCCAGGTCCACGGCGCGCTTCCAGCCGTCGATGGCCGCCGGCAGGTTGCCGGCCGCCGCCTCGCGTTCGGCCAGGAAGAAGTGGGCCTCGGTCTGGGCCTCGCGCGGCGAGCGGTTGGCGCGGGCCGCCTTCAGCGCCGCGGCGGCGGCGCCATCGGCCACCAGCACGTCCAGCAGCGGCCGCGGCCACTCGGTCGGCCACTCGGAGGTCGGGAAACGCTGGCGCAGCGACTTCGGGTCGCCGCCGCTGCGCGCGGTGGCCAGGGCCAGCCACATCAGCGGGTAGCCGGTCCGCCGCTCGCTCTGCTGGCCGAGCATCTGCTCGAAGTCGCTGCGCGCGTCGTCGTAGCGGCCTGCCAGGTACAGCGTCCGCCCCCGCGTGGCCAGGGCCGCGGTGTCACGCGGCTGCTGCTTCAGCACGCGAGCCACGTAGTCCAGCGCCTGCGCTGTGTCGCCGCGCGACTGCGCGTTGGTGGCGGCGGCGTTCAGCGCTGGCAGCGACTCGGGCTGCAGCGCCAGCGCGGCCTCGAAGTCGGCGCGGCCGCGGTCGAGCCGGCCCAGGAAGTCCCAGGCGATGCCGCGGCTCACCAGGGCCTGCGCGCGCGCCGTGGCCGGCAGGCGGCCGCTGTCGAGCTGCGCGCTGATGGCGCGGCTGTCGACCTCGGCGCGGATCTGCACCTCGGTGGGATCGCGGCGGCTGCGGCTGGCCGTCTCCTGCAGGCTGCGCAACTCGCGCGTCAGCTCGTCGGATCGCGCCAGCGTCATCGCCGGCACGCCGAAGCTCAGGCCCAGCTTCGGCAAGGCCCGCTGCACCGCCTGCTGGTAGGAGGCCCAGTTCGCCGGCTCGACGCGATCCAGCAGCACGCGCACGTCGGCGCGGTACTCCAGATGCGCCGGCGCGCCTTCCATGTCGACGGCCAGCGTGAAGTGGCGGTCGCGTTCGTCCAGCTGCCGCGAACCGCTGTCGCGGTAGACCGTCTCGGGGAAGGCCACGCGCACGCGGTGGCGGTAATGCCCCGGGTGGTCGAAGGCCAGCGGGAAGCGCCGGCTTTCGGTCTTGGGCGGCAGCAGCGCCTCCACGCCCACCCACAGCAGCACGTCGGCCTGCAGTGCGCGCTTGTCGACGTAGCGCCAGGGATCGGGCAGCGCAAAGCGCTGCACCAGGGTCACGGCGTCGGCGTCGGCCGCGTCCTCGGTGCGCGGCGGGTCGAGCCGGCGCAGCCCCGGGTACACGCGCACGTAGTGGATGCTCACGGCATCGGCCATGGCGGCGGCGCCGCGCTCGGCCACGGCCGCGCGCACGCCCTCGGCGAGCTCGCCATGCCAGGTGATGCGCGAGTGCAGCTCGGCGCCGCTGGCGAACTCGGTCACCTTCAGCAGGTCGTCGACCTGCATCACCGTGCGGCCGAAGGGCTCGGGCAGCGTGGCCAGCGCCTGCGTGCCGGCGGCGAGGTCGAGCCCGCGCGAGAACACGGCCTGGCGCGCCGGCAGGGGCCCGGACTGCTGCGCGCGCGTCGGGTCGAGCCACAGCGGTTGCCCGTCGAGTTCGACGCGCACGATGACGTGGTCGAAGGCCAGCGGGCTGGGCAGCATCTCGTCGACGCGGCCGCGCAGCCGCGTCGACACCAGCACCGGGCGCACCGGCACGTCCAGCCGCCGCAGCAGGGCACCCAGCAGGCTGACCTTGTCCTTGCAGTCGCCGAAGCGCTGCTCCAGCACGCGTTGCGGCGGGTTGGGGCGGTGCGAGCCGGGACCGATGAAGACACCGAAGTACCGCACCTCCTGCTGCACGAAGCGCAGCGCCTCGCCCAGCCGCGCCGCCGGGGTGGCGTGGGCGGCGCGGATGTCGTCGGCCCGCGCGGCCACGCCGGGCGAGGGCGTGGATTCGGCAAAGAGCTGCTCGCCCCAGGCCGCGACCTCGGCCCAGTCGCGGAACTCGCTGAACTGCAGCAGCTCCGGCGTCATCGCCGACCAGGGCATGCCCGGCTCGCCGGTGTGCGCGGGCACGTCGTCGCGCACCCAGACCGTGTCGCGCAGCTCGCCGCGCTGCGTCTGCGTCATGCGGGCATCGGCCGGCCCCTGTCGCGTGTGGATGGTGCGCGCCGCCGGGGCCAGCAGCCGCGTCTGCCAGCGCGCCACCGGGCCGCGGTCGGTGCCCATCCACGCCAGGTGCACGAAGCGGCCGCCGAACACCGGGTTGGCGCCGCTCACGGTGTAGGCGACGTCGATCTCGTCGCCGACGCGCACGTCGTCAAGCACGATCGACAGTGTCAGCTGGCCGTCGTAGAGGCGCTGCTCCAGGCGTTCCTCGCGCTGCAGCACCTCGATGCGCTGCTGCGCCAGGCGCGACTGGCGCACGCCGCCGCGGATGACGTCGAGGCGGTGCACCGTCATGGTCTGGTAGCTGGGGTCGAAGCGCAGCTCCCATTGCGCGGCGGCGGCCAGGCCCGAGGCCTCGCGCGCCACGCGGACGACGCGTGAGAACTCCGACCAGCCCTGGCCGTCGACGTGGATCTGGTCCTCGACCAGCCGGTACGCCATCGGCGCCGCCTGCGGCGGCAGCCGCTCGGGCACGGGCGTGTCCACCACCCAGGCCGGTGCCGGGCCGATGCGGTAGGGGCGTTCGGCTTCTGCGGGCTTGGCGGGCTTGGCGGGCGACGCGGCGGCCAGGGTCGCCTTCGTCGCGGCGGCCGCGTTCGCCGCCTTGGCCGCGTTCGTCGGTTTGGCCGCGTTCGTCGGTTTGGCCGCGGGCACCGGCTTCACGGCCGGCGGCCGTTGTGCCCAGCCCGCCGTCGCCAGGAGGCACAGGGCCAGGCCGGCCACGATGCGGCGCAGGGCCTGCCCCGGCCCGCGCGATTCAAGTCCCACCATGCCGTGCCTCCCTGGCCAGGTCGTCGTGTCGCGCTGACTGTAGACGGCCCCTACACTGCCGTGCACTGGGCCTGTCCCCGATGAAGACGCGCACCCCACCCCCGCCGCCCCCGCCGCCATCTCACCACCGCCCCACGCTCGTGGTCGGCGCCAGCGGCCAGCTGGGCACGCGGCTGGTGCAGCAGCTGTCGGCGGCGCGGCGGCCGGTGCGGGCGCTGGTGCGGCCCAGCTCGCGCCAGCAGCACCTGCGGCTGCCGCACGTGGACATCGTGCACGCCGATCTCGCCGACCCCGCCAGCCTCGACGCCGCCTGCCAGGGCGTGGGCGCGGTCATCGCCAGCGCCACCGCGGTGGCGCCGCTGAACGGCAGCCGCTTCGCCACCGTGGACGATGCCGGTTATGCCGCGCTGTTCGCGGCCTGCCAGAAGCACCGCTGCGAGCGCTTGGTGCTGGTGTCGGTGCCGCAGACGCCGTTCGACGAGCGCATCCCGCTGTTCCGGCTGCGCCGCCAGGCCGAGCAGCGCCTGGCCGCCTCGGGCCTGCCGCACGCGGTGCTGCGCTTCGCACCGTTCATGGACGACTGGTTCGCGCTTGCCGGCCTGGCGCTGGCCACGCGCGGCGACGCGGCGCCGCTGACGGCGAGGCCCTGGCCCTTTCTGCAGCGCTTCATGGGCGTGGTCGGCGGTCTGGCGGAGCGGCGCGGCCTGCTCATCGTGCCCGGCCGGGCCGACAACCGCCAGGCCTTCATCGCCATCGACGACGTCGCGCGCTGCTGCATCGCGGCCACCCGGCACGAGGCGGCTCTTAACGCCACGTTGGCGCTGGGCGGCCCCGAGGCGCTGAGCTGGCACGACGTGGCCGAGCGGGCCGCCGCCGTGCTGAAGCGCCCGGTGCAGGTGGTGGGCACGCCGGCGGCGGTGTTTGCGCTGCAGCGCGTGCTGATGCGGCCATTCTCGGAGGCCGCCGCCAACATCATGGCGCTCAACTGGTTTGCGGCGCAGCCGCGCGAGCTCGAATCCCCGGCGGCGGCCGCCCGCCTGGGCGTGGCGCTCACCACCGCCGAACAGTTCATCAAGACCCAGGCCGCGAAGGCGGCCTGAAACGGACACACCCCATGCGAATCGACTTCGTCTCCGACGTGGCCTGCCCCTGGTGCGCCATCGGCCTGGCCAGCCTGGACCGCGCGCTCGGCGCGCTCGGCCCCGACGCCGCGGCCGTCGAGCTGCACTTCCAGCCCTTCGAGCTGAACCCCGGCATGGCGCCCGAGGGCGCCGACGCAGCGCAGTACCTGAAGGCCAAGTACGGCATGAGCGACGAGCAGCTGGCCGCCAACCGCGCCAACATCGCCGCGCGCGGTGCGGCGCTGGGCTTCACCTTCGGCGAGCGCGCGCACGTGTGGAACACCTTCGATGCGCACCGGCTGCTGCACTGGGCCGGCCTGCAGAGCCCGGCGGCGCAGAAGGCGATGAAGCGCGCGCTGCTGCAGGCCTACCACGGCGAGGGCCGCAACCCGGCCGCGCGCGAGGTGCTGCTGGAGGCCGCCGCCGCCGCGGGCCTGGATGGCGGCGAGGCCGCCGCCGTCATCGACGACAGCGCCTGCTTCGCCGACGAGGTGCGCGAGGCCGAAGCCGAGTGGCAGCAGGCCGGCATCCGCAGCGTGCCGTCCATCGTCATCGACCGCCGCTTCCTCATCCAGGGCGGGCAGCCGCCGGAGGTGTTCGAGCAGGTGCTGCGCGAGCGGCTGGCGGCGGGCGACTGAGCCCGTGGCGCGCAACATCGAGATCAAGGCCCTCGTGGCCGATGCCGCGGCGCTGCGCGAGCGCGCCCGTGCAATCGCCACGGCACCTGAGCAGCTGATCGTGCAGGACGACAGCTTCTTCGTGCTGCCCGCCGGCCGGGGCCGGCTGAAGCTGCGGCAGTTTGCCGACGGCAGCGCCGAGCTCATCCACTACCACCGCGCCGACCACGCCGAGGCCAAGGCCAGCGACTACGTGCGCGTGCCGGTGGGCGACGGCGATGCCTGCCGCGAGGCGCTGCAGCGCGGCCTCGGCCTGCTGGGCCGCGTGCGCAAGCGGCGGCTGCTGTTGATGGCCGGCCGCACGCGCATCCACCTCGATGCGGTTGAGGGCCTGGGCGACTTCATGGAGCTGGAGGTCGTGCTGCGCGACGGCGAGGCCGACGCTGACGGCGCCGCCGAGGCCGAGGCGCTGATGCAGGCTCTGGGCCTGGCCGACGCGCCGCGCGTGGCCGGTGCCTACCTCGACCTGCTGCAGGCCCGCTGAACGGCCCGCTGAACGCCCCGCCACCCCCAGCCTGAACAGCCCTTCGGCGCCGGGGCTCCCAGGCCCTTGCGACAGAATGGTCCGATGACTGGACCTGGCCCCCGACCCGGCCCCCCTGCGAACCCTGCAAGCCCCGATCCGGCCGCGTCGCCGGTGGACACCATCACCGAGCTGCTGCACCGCTCCAGTGACGGCGAATCCGGGGCGCTGCAGCAGCTGTATGCGCGCCTGTACCCCGAGATCAAGCGCGTGGCGCGCGCCCGCCTGGCGCAGGCCGGCGGCGTGACCGGGCTCAACACCACCGCGCTGGTGCACGAAGGCTTCCTGCGCATCGCCGACCAGGCCGGCCTGAGAGGCGGCTCGCGCGGGCAGTTCTTCGCCTACGTCGGGCAGGTGCTGCGCTCGGTGGTCATCGACCACCTGCGCGCCGAGGGCCGCGACAAGCGCGGCGGCGCGCAGCTCATGTTCACGCTGTCGGCCGCGGCCGACGTGCCCGGCGCCGGCACCGACGTGGTGGAACTGATGGCGCTCGACCGGGCACTCAAGCGCATGCGCGAGATCGACGCCCCCTTGTACGAACTGCTGGAGATGCATGCCTTCGCCGGCGTGCCCATCGCCGACATCGCGGCGCTGCGCGGCGTGGCCACGCGCACCGTCGACCGCGACCTCGTCAAGGCGCGGCTGCTGCTGCAGACGCTCCTGGAGTGATCGCGCCGGTCGCCGCATGGACCGCGAACTCTGGCAACGCCTGTCCGGCGAACTCGACGAGGTGCTCGAACTCGACGAGCCGGCGCGCGCCGGGCACGTCGAGCGGCTGGCGCGCGCCGACGTCGAGCTGGCCGCGCCGCTGCAGCGGCTGCTGGCCGCGCATGCCGGTGCCGGCCGGCCGCTGCTGCCGGACTTCGGCCTGCGGCTTGCGCAGGCGCTCACCGCCCCGGTGGCCGATGACGCCGCCGCGCTGTCGGCTGACGCCGACGACGACGCGCTCGAGCCCGCGCACCGCGCCGGGCAGCGCCTGGGCGCCTGGGAGCTGATCGAGAAGATCGGCCAGGGCGGCATGGGCGAGGTCTGGCGCGCCCGCCGCGCCGACGGGCTGTACGAGGCCGAGGCGGCGATCAAGCTGCTGCGCTCGGGCCTGGTGGGCGGCGGTGGTGGCGGCACGGCCGGCCTGGACGCCCGCTTCGCGCGCGAGCGCGCCGTGCTGGCGCGGCTGGAGCATCCGTCGATCGCGCGGCTGCTCGACGCCGGGCAGGACGTGGTCGACGGGCAGCGGCAGGCCTTCCTGGTGCTGGAGCTGGTGCGTGGGCGCACGCTCTCGGCCCACGTGCGCGAGGCCGTGCCCACGGTGGCCGGCCGCGTGCGCCTCTTGCTGGCGGTGGCGCGCGCGGTGGACCACGCGCACGCCCGGCTCGTCGTGCACCGCGACCTCAAGCCCGGCAACGTGGTCGTCAACGAGCAGGGCGAGCCCAAGCTGCTGGACTTCGGCATCGCCGGGATGCTGGACCCGCAGCAGGACAGCGCCTCCGGCGAGCTCACGCGGCTGGCCGGCCGCCGCGTCACCGTGGCCTACGCCGCGCCCGAGCAGCTGACCGGCGAGCCCATCGGCACCGCCACCGACGTGTTCTCGCTGGGCGTGATGCTGTATGAGCTGCTCGGCGGCGAGCGGCCCTTCGGCGGCCGCGAGCGCTCGCGCGTGGCCGTGGAGCACGCGCTGCTGCACGAGACGGCCTCGCCGCTGCGCGAGCTGCAGCGCCGCGCCGCGCAGGCGCCGGTGCCCGACGACGGCCCCGGCCGCCCGCTGGACGCCGAGCGCGCGCTCGGCGACCTGGAGGCGGTGGTCGCGAAGGCGCTGCGCAAGCACCCGGCCGAGCGCTACGGCAGCGTGCGCGAGCTGATCGCCGATCTCGAGCGCTGGCTGTCGCACCGGCCGGTGAGCGTGCGGCGCGAGCACTGGCAGCACAACACGCGGCTGTGGCTGCGCCGCCATGCCGGCGTGGCGGTGGCCACGTCCGTGGTCGTGCTGGCACTCAGCGCGGGCCTGGCCGCCGCCACCTGGCAGTGGCAGCGCGCCCAGGCCTCGGCGCGGCAGTCCGACCGCGTGACGAGCTACCTGGCCGACGTGCTCAGCTCGGCCAGCCCCGACCGCCATGGCGGCCAGTGGCCCACCGTGCTGCAGCTGCTGGAGACCAGCGTGCAGGAGCTGCCGCAGCGCCTGCGCGACGACCCCGCCACCGAGCTGCGGCTGATGGGCGTGATGGCCGACACCTACACGCGCCTGAACCGCTTCGACCGCGCGCTGCCCCTGCTGGAGCGGCTGGTGGAACGCACGGTGGCCGAGCACGGCGCCGGCTCGCCCGAGGCGCTGCTGGCGCAGCTGGCGCAGGGCCGCGCGCTGCAGTCGCTGCAGGACCACAACCTCGCGCTGGCGCGGCTGGAGCCGCTGCAGGCGCTGCTGCCGCCGGCCTTCGGCGCGGTGTCCGAGCCCGTGCGCCAGCTGCAAGGCGCGCTGGCGATGAGCTACATGCACACCGACCAGTTCGACAAGGCCGAGCGCTCGCTGGAGCTCGGCTGGCAGCTGGCGCAGCAGCTCGGCGGCGACCTCATCGCCGAACGCATCAGCTACCTGAACGGCTTGCATGTGCTGCGCAACCGGCAGGGCCGCGCGCCCGAGGCGCTGGCCGTGCTGCAGCAGGGCGAGTCGCTGTGGACCAGCACCGACCCCGCGCACGCCCGCAGCATCCTCTTCATGCGCCGCAACGTCGTCGACACGCTGATCGACCTGGCGCGCTACGACCGCATCGAGGAGCGCTCGCGCGAGCTGATCGTCGACCTGGAGCGGTTGATGGGCCCCGGCAACGAGCAGGCGCTGCTGCAGCACCGCATGCTGGCGCGCTACTTCACGCAGACCGCGCAGCACCGGCGCGCCGCCGACGAGTACGCGCTGCTGCTGGGCAGCGCGGCGCGCGCTGGCGTGGCCGGGGCGACGATGCTGCGCCCGCGCGCCGAGGCGCTGCTGCAGCGCGGTCGCGCCGGCGACGACCCTCGCGCGCTGCTGGCCGAGGCGCGCGCCCTGCTGGCTGAGTTCCGAACCCAGCCGCAGCCGCTGCCGGTGACGGTGATCGACGGCGTCGTCGCGCTGGCCGAGCTGGCGCTGATGTTCGACGACGCGGCCTTCGCCGACGAGGTGCTGGCGACGTCGTCGTTGATGCCGCCGGGTGCCACCGCGGCCAGCCGCTGGGCGCGTGTGCAGGGCCAGCTGGCGCGCCTGAAGGGCGACTTCGCGGCCAGCGTGCCGCTGCTGCGCAAGCGCGTGGCGGTGTTCGAGCGCGACAGCGAGCCGCGCATCGCGTGGCACTGGTCGGCGCTGCTCGACGTGAGCTACTCACTGGTGCTGATGCGCGACCCTGCCGCCGCCGAGACGCTGGCGCGCGCCCGCGCGCAGCGCCCGCCCGGCATGCCGCCCAACCACCCGCTGGACGCGGTGGCCGACTACCTCGAGGCCCTGCTGCAGCACGGCGATGAAAACGCCGCGCCGGTGCAGCAGGCGCTGCGCGCGCTGGCCGCCGCGCAGGGCCGCCCGCCGGGCGCCGCGGCGCGGGCCGGGCGGGGCTCGTTGCGGGGCGTGTTCGTTTCCTAGGCGTCTGCGCGGCTTCGCAACGTCAGAGCATCAGAACGGCAGCACGGCGCCCCGCGCCTGCATGCGCCGGCGCAGCTGCGTGCGGGCGCGCGAGACGCGGCTGCGCACCGTGCCCACCGGCACCGACAGCATCGCCGCCGCTTCCTCGTAGCTCAGGTCGTCCAGCGCCACCAGCAGCAGCACCTCGCGCATCTCGGGCATCAGCTCCTGCAGGTCGGCCTCGAGGTGGCGCACCAGCTCGGCGTGGTCGCAGCGCACCTCGGGCGCTGCGTCCTCGGCCACCAGATCGGCCAGCGCCTCGTCGCCGTCCAGGTGGCGCTGGCGCGAGGCCGGCGAGCGCGTCAGGTGGTGGCGCACCAGGTTCATCGCGATGCCGTACAGCCAGGTCGACAGCTGCGACTCGCCGCGGAACGCCGCGTAGGTGCGCGCGGCCTCGACGAAGGCCTGCTGCGCCAGGTCTTCGGCGTCGCTGGCGTGCCCGATGTGGCGCAGCACGAAGCGGTACAGGCGCTCGCGGTGCTGGGCCACGAGGTCGCGGAACACCTGCTCCACCGGGGCCCGGGTGCACGGCCTCGGGGGCCGGAGCGCGGCTTCGGTGGTGATGGCGGTCGCGGTGGCGTGCATGGGGTCCTCCGGCATCGGGGAGCCCGCCAGACGGCGCGGGCTCTGATGGGGAAGACGCCAGCCGAAGCGGGCGCACGACAGCGGCCGCCCCCCGCGAACCGGGGGGGCGATGGGCCTTCAGCGGCGGTTCAGTGCAACGGTTGCAGCAGCAGCGCGCGCAGCGTCTCGCGGGCCACGCTCTCGTGCGGCGGCCCGGGCGGGCGGGCCGCCCAGGCGGCCTGGAAGCGCTGGTCGATGTCCTCGCAGCGGGCCGGCGGCAGCGTGTCGGGGTCGATGCCGAGCTCGTGGCAGACCTGCACGAAGCCCGGGCCGCGCGCCTGGGCCGAGTGGTGCAGCCGCAGGCCGTCGTCGACGCCGCGCAGCAGCGCGGCCACGGCCTCGGCGTCGTCGAGCGCGCGCAGCACGGCCGCGGCGGGCAGGCTGCCGTCGGGCCGCTGCACGCGCCGCAGGCTTTCGGCCACGCCGGGCAGGCAGGCCATGTCGTGGGCCAGCACCAGCTGGTGCGCCAGCACGGCGGCGGTGTCGGTGGTCGTGCCCGAGGCCGGCGGCCGGCCCGAGACGCGCAGCGCGCCCGTGGCGGCGTCGATCCACGCCCACACGCGCGGCGCCGCCCGTGCGACGTCGGCGAAGTTGGCCAACGGCCCGGCCGCCAGCCCGGTGCCGGGGGGTGCGCCGGAGGGTGGGCCAGATGGCGGTTGTGGGGCCAAGCGGGTGGGTTCGGCAGTATTCACGGCGGTGGGTGGACGCCCGGGGCTGCCGGGTTCCCGGTGGTGTCAGGCGATCGACTGGATGCTGCTGACCAGCGCCAGCACCAGCGTCGCGAAGGCCGCGCAGCCCACGCAGCGCAGCAGCGCCGCATCGGCGGCATCGGCCTCGCGGCCCAGGGCCTCGGCGTCGTCGTCGTCCAGGTCGGCCCAGCGGTTCTCGTCGAAGCTGCGCAGCCCGGCGGCCGCGGGCGGCTGGGGCGCCGGCTCCGGCATGGCCGGCGTCAGCGGCGCCAGCCCCGGGCGCGGCCGCAGCAGCAGCGGCGCGTGCGTGAGGTAGGCGGGGTGGGCGGTGGCGCGGACGATCATGGTGGTTCTCCCTGGCTTCTCTCGGTGCGGCGGGCTGCCCTTGCGGCCTGCCATGGACGAGGTTGTAGGAAGACGCGCGTTACAGCGGCGTTATGGCGGCGCGGGCGTGGGCCCCGCGCCGCGTCACGCGCGGCCGGGGCGTTCGGCCTGCAGCCAGCGGTGCACCGGGTGCTGGTGCAGGAAGCTGTCGGCAAAGGCCGGCGGCACCTGCGTGGCCACGGTGCGGCGCAGCCACTCGCGGCCGGTCTCCGCCAGCACCTCGGCCTCGGCGGCGCGGCCGGCCCGCGCCAGTGCCCGGGCCGGGGCCAGCCAGCGCCAGGCGCGGTCGGTGTGCAGGGCCTCGGCCCGCGCCATCAAGGTGAGCGCACGCTCCGCGGCCAGGACAGCCTGGTCAGCGTCGGGCGCCAGCCAGGCCCGGTGCAGCAGGGCGCCCAGCTCGGCACCGCCCAGGCCGCCGGCGGCGGCGTCCTGGGCGATGCCGGCCAGCGTGGCGGCGGCTTCGTCGGCTGGGCGACCCAGCGCCTGTTCGGTGCGCACCAGCAGCCCCAGCTCGGGCCAGCCCTGGGCCGGCACCGCCGCCGCGGCCTCGGCCAGCATCTCGTCGGCCTCGGCGTGCTGCCCCAGCCGGCGCGCCAGCCGCGCCAGCAGCACGCGCCAGCGCACGCCGTAACGCGGCGGCATGCGGCGCGCCAGGGCCAGGCCGTCGCCGGCCAGCACCTGCTGCGCGCGCGCGTGCTGGGCCAGGTCGAGCCAGACATGGGCGCGGTGCATGCGCGCCACCGGCACCCGCGAAGGCAGGGTGTCGGCCAGGATGGCCTCGGCACGGTCGCACCAGGCCAGCGCGGCCGCCGGGCGGCCCAGCGCGCGTTCGGCCTGGGCCAGCAGCACGGCGATGAAGCCGTCGCTGCCGGCCGTCGACTCGAAGTTCTGCACGATGCGCTGTGCCAGCTGCGCCTGCTCCAGCGCGCCGGCGGCGTCGCCGGCGTCGAGGCGGCTGAGCGCGTCGTTGGCCAGCAGCGTGGCGCGGTTGGGCGGCTCGGAGTGCAGTGCCGATGCGGCGATGGCGCGCGCGTGGTGCTCGCGCGCCTCGGCGTGGCGGCCGAGGTTGTCGAGCACGGCGGCGAGGTTGCCCTCGAACTCCACCGCGTCGGGCGGCGCGGCGTGCTCGCGCATCCAGGGCGCGGCCGCCTGCAGGTGCCGCAGCGCCTCGTCGAAGTGACCGGCCATGCCCATGGCCGCGCCTAGGCGCTGCTGCACCGAAGCCGTGAGTTCGGCGTCGCCCACCGGCAGCGCCAGCGCCAGCGCCTCGCGCCCGGCGGCCAGTGCCTGCGCCCAGTCGCCCAGCACCGCGGCGTACCAGGCGCGGTTGGCGGCCACGCGCGCGTGCTGCCACGGCGTTCGCGCCAGCCGCGCGTGGCGCTCCAGCAGCGGCAGGCCGTGGTGCTGGCGCAGCGTGTTCATGTGGCCGTCGAGCGCGGCGTGCACGAGGTCGAAGGCCTCGGCCGTGCGGCCGTCGGCCTCGGCGATGTCGGCGGCGTGCAGCAGCAGCTCGATGCGCTCGCCCTCGCGCAGCGCCCGCCGCGCGCGTTCGGCCGCGGCGCGCAGCGCCGGCAGCGCCCGCGCGTGCTGGCCGGCGGCCTCCCAGTGGGCGGCGATGCGCGCGGGGTCGGGGGCGGGGTCGGCGGCGCCTTGCGACTCGAGCCACGCGGCCGCGCGGCCGTGCAGGTGCCGTGCGATGACCTCCGGCAGGCCCTGCAGCACCGCGTCGTGCACGAGGTCGTGCGAAAACGCGGTGCCACGCATGACCTGCTGCGCCTCGAGCTCGGCCCAGGGGTCGGCCAGGTCGAGCGCAGGGCGGCCGAGCAGCACCTCGGCGAGCTCGAGCGAGAAGTCGACGCCGGCCACCGCGGCCACGCGCGCCAGCTGCAGCGCCGGTGGCGACAGCCGCGCCAGCTGCTGGCCGATCAGCTGCGCCAGCGTCTGCGGCCGCGGCAGCGCGTCGCCGGCGGCCAGGGCCTCGGGTGAGGCGCCGCCCTCGGCCCACAGCAGCTTCAGCGTCTCCAGCGCGAACAGCGGGTTGCCACCGGTGCGCGCGTGCAGCCGGCCGGCGATGTCGGCGCCGGCCACGCCGGGCAGGGCCAGCGCGTCGACCAGCTCGGCCAGGGCCGCCGGCGACAGCGGCTGCAGCACCACGCGCACCAGCGGCCCGGCGGCGGCCAGTGCGTCGAGCAGCAGCGCCGGCGGCGTGCCCGCGGCCGGCGGGCGCAGGCCGAGCACACAGCGCGTCGCCGGGCCGGCGGCGCCGGGGTCGTCAGTGCGCGGCGCGGCCAGCAGCGCCTGCAGCAGCTCCAGCGTGGCGGTGTCGGCGAAGTGCAGATCGTCGAGCAGCAGCGCGTCCAGCGCCGCCGCGGCGTGCTGCAGCAACGCCTGCACCGGGCGCAGCAGCGGTGTCTGCGACGGCCCCGCGCGGCCCGGGGCGAGCGCCGGCGCACGGGTGGCCAGCTCGGGCAGCAGCGGGGCCAGCGCGGCGACGGCGGGCTCGGCGACGGCGCCCGGGTCGCGCTCGATCACGGCGCGCAGCACGCGGGCCAGCGTCGCGTAGGGCACGAGCGCATCGCCGGGGCGGCCGCTGACGTGCAGGCGCCGCGGGTCGTCGGCCGCCAGTGATTGCAACAGCCGCGACTTGCCCATGCCGGCCTCGCCCACCAGCACCGCCACCGGCCCGGCCGCCAGGCCCTGCAGCAGCTGCGTGCGCTCGGTGTCGCGGCCCACCAGGCGGGGCGGCCGCAGCAGCGCCGCCGGCACCGGCTGGCGCTGCGCCGCCGCGCCCGACAGCGGCGCCGCGCGCTCGATGGTGGCCAGCAGCGCCAGCGTCTCGGCCGAGGGTGCCGCGCCGACCTCGTGCTTGAGCGTGTGCTCGCAGCGGTCGAAGGCCAGCATGGCCGCGGCGCGGTCGCCGCGCAGGTAGTGCAGCCGCATCACGCGGCGGTGCGCGTCTTCCGACAGCGGGTCGGCAGCCAGCAGCTCCAGTGCCAGCGGCAGCGCCGCGCCGGCATCGCCGGCGTCCTCCAGCGCCTGGATGCGCGCGGCCAGCGCCTGGCGCTCGGCGGCGGCGCGGCCGGCGCGGTGGCGCGCCAGCCAGGCGTCGAGCTCGGGCTGCTCGGGCGCGCCCAGCTGGCCCAGCAGCGGCGCCGCCGGCGAGAGGTCGTGCGCGACGCCCGCGGCCAGCGCCAGCACCGTGCTGCCCTCGACGAGCTCGGCGCCGACTTGCCGGCGCAGCCTGAAGAGCCGCTGGCGCAGCGCGTTGCGCGAGGCGTCGGCATCGCTGCCGGGCCACAGCAGCGCGGCCAGGCGTTCGCGCGGCGTCGGGCCCTGCAGCGCCAGCCAGGCCAGCAGCAGCGCGTCGGGCGCGGCCAGCGGCAGCGTGCGCCCGGCCTGCTGCGCGGTGGCGGCGCCCTGCAGCGACAGCGTGACGGCGGGCTCGGTCATGGCGCCGGATTGTGGCCAGCCGGCCCCGCCGTGGAACCCTCTCGCGCGACGACGCCGACGCCGCCGCCCGCGGCTACGGCAAAACCAGCACCGCCGAGGCGTCCATCACCTTGGGCGAGCCCGGCGGTGCGCCGCTCATCGCGTAGGCCGCGGGCTCGAGGCCCAGCGCGCGGTAGCCGGCGTCGTAGTCCCAGGTCGTGACCCAGACGCGCACCCCGGCCAGCGTGGCCCTGCGGCCGAGCGCGGCCGCCGGCAGCGTGAGCGTGATGGTGTGGCGCGCGGCGTCGACCTGCAGCGAAGCGCCGGGCGCCACCGGCGTGCCCTCGCCGCTGGCGCTGGCGCCCTCGTGCGAGAACAGGGCGTTGCTCCAGCCGCCCACGCGCAGCCGGCGGTGCCAGGTCATGCCCGCGGGCAGCGTGCCGTCCTGCATCGGCATCGCCGTGGCGCCGGGGCCTTCGCCGGGCAGCTCGATGAACACCGTCAGGTGCACATGGTCGAAGCCGTTGGGCGGGCTCCAGTAGGTCGTCAGGCGGTGCAGGCCCAGCTCCAGGCGCAGCGCGCCGCCGGCGGTGAAGGCGGCGACGTGGCGCAGGTCCATCTGGCGGTTGGCGCCCCAGCTGCTGTCGGTGGGGTAGGCGTAGCGGCCGGCCTGCGGGCCGAGTGCGCCGGTGTCATCGCCGGCGGGGTCGTCGGCGCGTGCTGCCAGTGCCCAGGCGCGGTCGACGCGGAAGCGGCGCACCGGCGCCGCGGCCTCGCCGTCGGCCCACACGCTGAGCTCGTGCTCGACGCCGGGGTCGACCATCGTCGAGGTGTCGACGCGGGCGCTGAAGCGGCCCTGCGCGTCGGGCACGACCGGCTGGGCCTGCGCCAGCTGGCCGTCGACCACCAGCCGCCACGCCGCGCCGGGCCGCGGCGGCACGCGGCCGCGGACCTCGAAGTCGCCGCGCACGCGCGCCGACGGCAGGGCCTCGATCGTGGGTGCCGGCGCTGCGGCGGTGGCCTGGCCGGCAACCTGGCCCACCGCCGCGACGCGCCACACCTGCCCGCTGCGCGGCGCCAGCGCGAGCGTCAGCCGCCCGCCCGCGCCCACCACCACGCGGCCCGGCGTGCCGTCGAGCCCGTACACGCCCTCCAGCACCGTGCCCGCGGGCCAGCCGGTGGCCACGGCCGGCAGCAGTGCCGGTTGCTCGGCGGTGTTCATCACCACCAGCGCGCGCTGCCTCGGCGCCTGCGGCGTGGCCCGGTACTCCATGGCCCAGGCGATGGCGCCCGGCGTGGCGCCGGCCGCGTGCAGCACACGCGGCGTGCCGCGCGTGAAGACGCGGTCGCCGCGGCGCAACGCGGCCATCGCCGCGATGTCGCGGTACAGCGGGGCCGTGGTGTCGTAGCGGTCGCGCCCGCCCGAGCCCCAGCCGGCCGCGAACATGCTGGCGCGCGGCTCGTTGAAGCCCTGCTCGGTGCCGTAGTAGACGACGGGGATGCCGGGCAGCGTGAACATCGCCAGCAGCGCCTGCCGCAGCCCCGGCACGCTGCCGCCCTGCAGGAAGCGGTCGACGTCGTGGTTGTCCACGAAGGTGGGCATCAGGTGCGGGCGCGCATGCAGCGCCATCGTCTGGCGGATGCGGTGGGCCAGCTCCGCCGGCGGCCGGCCGCGCGCGAAGGCGTCGTTCAGCGCGCCGTACAGCGGGAAGTTCAGCATGCCCGGCATCAGCGGGCCCTGGGCGTCGGTGGCCCAGCGCTCGACCTTGCGCGCCATCTCGTCGCGGTAGGGCCTGTCGATGCCGAAGCCCTCGCCGAAGGTGAAGAAGCCGTCGCGGCCGGTGGCCCTGGCCACGCGTTCGATGCCCGGTGCGGCGAGGTCTTGCGAGCGCAGGAAATCGCGGAAGAACTCGGGCGGCACGTAGAACGCGGTGTCGACGCGGAACGCGTCCACGCCGACCTCGCGCACCCAGAAGCCGTAGCTGTCGCGCAGCGCGCGGCGCACCACGGGGTTGCCGGTGGCCAGGTCGTCGAGGCCGCCCATCTGGAAGGTGGCCTCCTGCACCGGGTCCTTGTAGTCGGCGACCATCGGCGTCCAGTGGTAGATGCCGGCGGCGCGCTGCGCGGGGTCGCGCGGGTCGTTCTGGTCGAAGGGCGGCTGCGTGGGCCGCGCCACCGGCGGCGTGCGCGTGTAGGCCTCGAAGCCGCGCCAGGCGCGCTCGGGGTCGTCGGCGCGCCACGCGCCGTAGCCGAAGTAGTTGCCGGTGTGGTTGACCACGATGTCCTGCACCAGGTACAGACCCTGGCGGTGCAGCGCGTCGCTCAGGCGCTGGTAGTCGGCCAGCGTGCCCAGGTGCGGGTCGACCTGCCTGAAGTGCTGCGCCCAGTAGCCGTGGTAGCTGCTGTACGCGCCATCGGGGCCGAGCCACTGGTTGGCCACCGGCGGCGTGATCCACAGCGCCGTGGCACCCAGGCCGCGGATGTAGTCCAGCCGGTCGATCAGGCCCTGGAAGTCGCCGCCCTGGTAGCGGCTGCGATCACCGGGCTTGAACTCGCCGGCACCCTGGTCGTCGTTGGCGGGGTTGCCGTTGGCGAAGCGGTCGGTCATCACGAAGTAGATGACCTGGTCGCGCCAGTCGGGCGAGGGCACGTGCAGCTTCGGCTGCGCCAGGGCCGGCGCGGCGGCGCCCAGCAGCGCCATCGCGCCGGCCATTTGACGCCAAAACGCAACAGTCCGGGCTGGCCGGGCGCTCTCGCGGGCACCCTGGCCGTTGGCCGGCGTTGTGGCGTGGTGCTGTAGTTTGGCTACAAACTGGCTGGTCATGGCTTGGACATTCCCCATCTCGGTGCGCCGTTTGGCGGCCATCAGCCCCGACTCACGGGGTCGAACGGCGCAGGATCGCACCGTAGCGGCCCTGCGGGCGCACCGATCTAGGGTTTCCGCAGGGGTACGGATGATCTAGTTTTGATACAAAGTTCGGGTCCCCGGTCCTTGTTTCGATTCTTTCGGCACCGATCCGCGCCTGTGGGGCAGGTTGGATCGGCAGCCCCCACAGACCCCCTCCAGAGTCTCAGGAGACACCATGAAGAAGTACCAGCCCGTGCGCGCACACACCGTGCTGATGCGCGCCACCCCGGTGGCGGCCGCCGTCGCCGCCGTGCTCGCCAGCAGTGGCCTCGCCTACGCCCAGCAGGCCGCCGCTCCGGCGGCCTCTGCCGGCGGCTCGGTGGTCACCATCACCGGCATCCGCCGCGGCATCGAGAGCGCGATCAGCGTCAAGAAGAACGCCGACCAGATCGTCGAGGCGATCTCCGCCGAAGACCTGGGCAAGCTGCCCGACACCTCCATCGCCGAGAGCATCGCGCGGCTGCCGGGCGTTGCGGCGCAGCGCACGGCCGGCCGGGCCAGCCAGATCGCGGTGCGGGGCTTCGCGCCGGACTTCTCGACCAACCTGCTCAACGGCCGCGAACAGGCCAGCACCGGCGACAGCCGCAGCGTCGAGTTCGACCAGTACCCGTCGGAGCTCGTGGCCGGCGTCAAGGTGATCAAGTCGCCCGACGGCGCGCTGGTGGGCCAGGGCCTGTCGGCCACCATCGACCTCTCGACGGCCCGCCCGCTGGACTTCCCGGCGCGCACCGTGGCGCTGTCGTACCGCAAGAACAAGCTCAACGTGGGCGGCGGCGGCCAGGAAGGCGACGGCGACCGCTACAGCGTGCTCTACGTCGACCAGTTCCTCGATCGCAAGCTCGGCATCGCGGTCGGCTTTGCGCGGCTGGATGAGACCGGCGGCGTGACGACGCGCTTCGACAACTGGGGCGGCGGCACGGCCAAGCTCAACGGCACCGGCCCCGACCTGAGCGTGCCGTACAACGGCTTCGGTCTCTTCGCCGACCAGGAAAAGCGCAAGCGCGACGGCGTCGCCGCGACGATCCAGTACAAGCCGAGCAAGGACTTCAGCACCACGCTGGACGTTTTCCACAGCACCTTCGACAAGGTCAAGACGACCACCGGCTTCCAGGCGCCGCTGAACGACAGCTGGAACGGCACCTTCAACTACGACCTCGCCGGCGTGCTGACCGAGGCCACCACCAGCGGCTCCAACGTCACCGCGGGTGCCTTCAACAACGTGCGCGCCGTCGTCCGCAACGACAGCGAGAGCACGAAGGACGAGAACACCTCGATCGGCTGGAACACGCAGTTCAAGATCGGCGGCCTCACCGCCACGGCCGACCTGAGCAACAGCAAGGCCGAGCGCCGCGGCGGCATCGTCGAGACGACCGCCGGCACCGCGCAGAGCACGCTCGGCACGGCGCAGCTGGACACCATCCGCTTCGTCAACAACGGCCGCTTCACGCCGGGCATCAACTACACCGACCGCAGCATCATCCGTCTGACCGACGTGCAGGGCTGGGGCGGCGGCACCTCGCAGCCGCAGGCCGGCTACAGCAAGCTGCCGACGGTCGAGGACGAGATCACCGCGGTGCGCCTGTCGCTGAAGTCCGACGTGTCCTGGGGCCCGCTGGTCAGCGTCGAGGGCGGCGTGCATGCCTCGTCGCGCGAGAAGCGTCGCGAGTTCGTCGAAGGCCGCCTGGTGCTGCTGGGCGACACCACCGGCCTGGGCTCGGCCCCGGTGCCCGGCAGCGGCGTCACGGCCATCTCGATGCCCGGCGGCGGCACGATCAGCGTGCCCTCGTTCGACTCGTCCGACTCGGTGGGCTCGATCTACCGCGTCGCCAGCAAGCTGAACCCGGACATCTTCAACAAGGACTGGCGTGTCGAGGAGAAGGTCAACACCTTCTACGCGAAGTCCGATCTCGACACCGAGTGGTTCGGCGTGCCGGTGCGCGGCAACGTCGGTCTGCAGCTGGTGGCCACCGACCAGAGCTCCACGGCCTACAACGTGGACCGCGGCCTGTGCACGAGCGACACCGTCTGCCCGGCCCGCACCAACACGGCCGGCGACAAGTACACCGACGTGCTGCCCAGCCTGAACCTGAACTGGGACTTCGGCAACGCCGGCATCCTGCGCATGGGCCTGTCGCGCGTGATGGCGCGCCCCAAGGTCGACGACATGCGCGCCAGCTTCGGCTTCAGCCTGAACACGACCGACAACATCCTCGACGGCAGCGGCGGCAACCCCAAGCTCAAGCCCTTCCGCGGCAACGCCATCGACCTGGCCTACGAGAAGTACTTCGGCACCAAGGCCTATGTCTCGGTGGCGGGCTTCTACAAGGACCTGTCGAGCTACATCGTCAACGTCACGAACCCGGCCTTCGACTTCACGCCGTACCTCACGCCGTCGACGGTGCTGCCGGTGCGCCCGAGCCCGCAGATCGGCAAGTTCACGCAGCCCGTGAACGGCAACGGCGGCCGCGTGTCGGGTGTGGAGCTGGCGGTGAACTTCCCGCTCGAGATGGTGAGCTCGTGGCTGAACGGCTTCGGCGTCTTCGCCAGCTACTCCGACACCAGCAGCAGCCTGACGCTGCCGACCTCGGGCGTGCGGACGGACTCGGTGTCGACGGCCTCGATCCCGTTGCCGGGCCTGTCGAAGAAGGTGACGAACTACGCCGTGTACTACGAGCGCTTCGGCTTCTCGGCGCGCGTGGCGGTGCGTGACCGCTCCGACTTCGTCGGCGAGGTGGCCGACTTCGCCGGCGACCGCCGCCTCACCTACATCAAGGGCGAGTCGATCATGGACGCGCAGATCGGCTACGAGTTCCAGAGCGGCTTCCTGAAGGGCCTGGCCATCCGCGGCGAGGTCAGCAACTCCGGCAACGAGCCGTACATCCGCTACCGCACCACGCCGGACAACGAGGTCGAGAACAAGAAGGACGGCAAGTTCTACCAGATCGGTCTGAACTACAAGTTCTGACCGCGGCGCTGACGCCGAAAGGCCCCGGCCGCTCGAGCGGTCGGGGCCTTTTTTCGAGGTGACCGCTCTACGATCCCGAGCCATGGACCGAACCGATTCCCTGATCCGAGACGTCGTCATCGTCGGCGGCGGCACCGCCGGCTGGATGACCGCGGCCGCGCTGGCCAAGGTGCTGCGCCTGGGCGAGGCCGCCAACCCGGTGCGCATCCGCCTCGTCGAGAGCGACGAGATCGGCATCGTCGGCGTCGGCGAGGCCACGATCCCGATGATCCAGCGCTTCAACGCCGTGCTGGGCATCGACGAGGACGAGTTCCTGCGCGAGACGCAGGGCACCTTCAAGCTCGGCATCGAGTTCGTCGACTGGGGCCGCCTGGGCGACACCTACATGCACGGCTTCGGCCGCTTCGGCCAGGACCTCTGGACCGTCGGCTTCGACCAGTACTGGAACAAGATGCGCGCCGCCGGCCGCGCCAGCGCGCTGGAGCGCTACTCGATCACGCGAGCCGCGGCCAAGGCCGGCAAGTTCATGCGCGCCGATCCGTCGGTGGGCCACTCGCCGCTGGCGGAGATCGCGCACGCCTTCCACTTCGATGCCAGCCTGTACGCGAAGTACCTGCGCAAGCTGGCCGAGCGCGCCGGCGTCGAGCGCATCGAGGGCAGGATCGTCGACGTGCTGCTGCGCGGCAGCAACGGCCACGTCGACGCCGTGCAACTGGACAACGGCCAGCGCGTGCAGGGCGAGCTGTTCATCGACTGCTCGGGCTTCCGCGGCCTGCTGATCGAGCAGACGCTGAAGACCGGCTACGAGGACTGGACGCACTGGCTGCCCTGCGACCGCGCCGTCGCCGTGCCCTGCGCCTCGGTGCAGCCGATCACGCCGTACACGCGCGCCACCGCGCGCACCGCGGGCTGGCAGTGGCGCATCCCGCTGCAGCACCGCATCGGCAACGGCCACGTCTACTGCAGCCGCTTCATCAGCGACGACGAGGCCACCGCGATGCTGATGGCCAACCTGCCCGGCGAGGCGCTGGCCGGGCCGCGGCCGCTGCGCTTCACCACCGGCATGCGCCGGCTCGGCTGGAACCGCAACGTCGTGGCCGTGGGCCTGAGCTCGGGCTTCATGGAGCCGCTGGAAAGCACCAGCATCCACCTCATCCAGGCCAGCATCGCTCGGCTCATCAGCTTCTGGCCCGACCGCGCCTTCGCGCAGGCCGACATCGACGAGTTCAACCGCCAGAACCGGATGGAGTTCGAGACCATCCGCGACTTCCTGATCCTGCACTACCACCTCACCGAGCGCAGCGACACGCCGTTCTGGAACCACGTGCGCACGATGGAGGTGCCGGCCTCGCTGACGCGGCGCATGAACCTCTACCGCAGCCGCGGCCGCGTGTTCCGCGAGGCCGGCGAGCTGTTTGCCGAGGTGGCGTGGCTGCAGGTCTTCGAGGGCCAGGGCCTGAAGCCCGAGCGCCACCACCCGCTGGCCGACCTGATCGACGACGACGAGACCGCGGCCTACCTGCGCAGCATCGAGGGCGTCATCGCCAAGTGCGTGGACGTGATGCCCACGCACGAGGCCTACATCGCGCAACACTGCAAGGCACCGACGCCGCCCCGCTGAGGGCGGCGCGCCAAGGGAGAGAAAGACGATGACCTGGACGCCCGATCGCCGGCAGGCGCTGGCCTCTGGCCTGGCCATGCTGGCCACCCCGCTGGCCCTGGCGCAGGCCGACCGGCCCGGCCCGCTGGCCCCCGAGCTGTTCTTCGGCGACCCGAAGGTCGACGACGTGGTCCTCGCGCCCTCGGGCGAGGCCCTGGCCCTGCTCGCCATCGGCGCGAGCGGGCGGCAGCAGCTGGTGGTGGTCGAGCTGGCGACCATGGCCGCCAGGACGGTGGCCAGCTTCCCCGACGGCGACGTCGCCTGGATGCACTGGCTCAGCGACCAGCGCCTGCTCTTCGGGGCGCGCCTGGAGCTCGACGGCTACAACAACCGCTACACCGGCGGCCTGTTCGCCGTCGACCGCGACGGCAGCCGCTACAAGGTCCTGCGGCCGTTCTGGCGCGAACAGGGCTCGAGCATGAGCGTCGACAGCCTGAACGTGCACCCGTGGGCCTGGCCGCTGACCGAGGGCGCGCAGCGCGACTCGAAGCTGTACATGGTCGAGCCCGACCCGGTGCCGCCGCGCGGCGACCCGGTGACGAGCTGGCGGCTGTCGGTCATCGACACGGCCACGCTCGAGGTGAGCCATCCCGACCTGCCGCGCCGCGCCGCGGGGTTCCTCATCGGCGCCGACGGCGAGCCGGCCGTGGTGGTGAGGACCGACGGCGCGCAGGCCGTGCTGCGCGTGCGCCAGCGCAACGGCGCCTGGCGCGACAGCGTCCGCTTCGACCGCTTCCGCAGCAGCACCGGCGTCCGGCCGCTGCACGCCGCCCGCGACGGCACGCTGTACGTCGCGGCACCCGACAGCCGCGGCCTGCAGTCGCTGTACACGCTCGACCGCGACTCCGGCGAGCTGTCGGCCAAGCCGCTGCTGGCCCTCGCCGGCTTCGATGCCAGCCCCGAGATCGTGGCGCGCGACGACCGCGCGCTCGGCGTCCGGGTGCAGGCCGACGCGGAGGTCACGCAGTGGTGGGACGAGGGCATGAAGGCCGTGCAGGCCGACGTGGACGCCCGCCTGAGCACGGGCATCAACCGCCTTGTGCCGCCGCGCCGGGGCAACAGCCCGTTCGTGCTGGTCGAGAGTTATGCAGACCAGCAGCCTTCGCGCTGGCTCGTGTGGAACCGCGTCGAACGCAAGCTCGTGCTCGTGGGTGCCGAGCGCCCGCAGGTGCCGCCGGCGCGCATGGCGCAGACCGACTTCGTGCGCTTCAAGGCGCGCGACGGCCTGGAGATCCCGGCCTACGTGACGCGCCCGCCCGGCGCCGGCGGCAACGCGAAGCTGCCGGTGGTGATCGACATCCACGGCGGCCCCTGGGTGCGCGGTGGGCACTGGCGCTGGAACCCGGAGTGGCAGTTCCTCGCCTCGCGGGGCTATCTCGTCGTGGCGCCGGAGTTCCGGGGCTCCACCGGCTTCGGCCAGCAGCACGAGGAGGCCGGCTTCGGCCAGTGGGGCCTGGCGATGCAGGACGACATCGCCGATGCCGCGGCCTGGGCCGTGGCGCAGGGCGGTGGTGACGGCCGGCGAGTGGCCGCCATCGGCGCGTCCTACGGCGGTTACGCGGCGCTGATGGCGCTGGTGCGCCACCCCGAGCAGTTCCGCTGTGCCGTCAGCCTGGTGGGCGTGACCGACCCGCTGCTGCTGTTTGACGAGGCGTGGACGGACATCTCCCGCGAGACAGCCGAGCTGGGCCTGAAGCGCCTGATCGGCGATCCGGAGAAAGACCGCGACAAGCTGCGCGCGGCCTCGCCGCTGCACCAGGCCGAGCGCATCACCGCGCCGGTGCTGCTGGCCTGGGGCGAGCGCGACCGGCGTGTCTCGCGCGTGCATGCCGAGCGCATGGAGCGCGCGCTGCGCGGGCACAACAAGCAGGTCGAGGTGCTGCGCTTCCCCGAGGAGGGCCACGGCCTGCGCAAGCCCGAGAACCGCGTCGAGTTCTGGACGCGCGTCGAGAAGTTCCTGGCGCGGCACATGCCAGCGGCCTAGGGGCGCCTCGCGTCGCTACCGATGCGCCAGCCGCCTTCGGCTGGCGTCCCTACCGATGCGCCAGCCGCCTTCGGCTGGCGCGGGCCATCGGCACCCACTGCAGCCGCACCCAGCGCCGCCACATGAGCAGGCCGCGCAGCCACTCGTCGGCCGCATACGCGATCCACACGCCCACGAGGCCCAGGCCCAGCACACTGCCCAGCAGCCAGCTGCCGCCGGCCAGCACCACGACCATGCTCAGCGCGCCCACCTGCACCGGGTAGCGCGCGTCACCCGCAGCGCGCAGCGCGTTGATGACGACGAGGTTGAAGGTGCGGCCCGGCTCCAGCAGCACGGTCCACCACAGCAGCGTCACGGCCGCCGCGGCGATGGCGGCGTCCTTCGTGAAGAGGCGCATCAGCCAGGGCCCGGCCAGTGCCGCCACGGTGGCCACCGCCACGCTCACCGCGAGGCCTCGCGCCAGGGCGCGCTTGACCAGCGCATGCGCCTCGTGCAGCCGCCCCGCGCCCACCTGGTGGCCCACCACCACCTCCACCGACAGACCCGTGGCCAGCCCGAACAGCAGCACGACCATGATCACCTGCTGGGCGTAGGCGTGCGTGGCCAGCGACGCGGCGCCGAACTGGCCCACCACGGCCACGCTGACCATGAACGACAGCCGGTAGGTCAGGTTCTCGGCCGCACCCGGCAGCCCGATGCGCACCACCGCGGCCAGCTCGCGCCCGCGCCAGCGCCACCAGTCCCCGGCGCCCGGCACCAGCCCGAGCCGCGCCCGCCAGAGCGCCAGCATCAGCGCGATGGCCAGCACGCGCGACAGTAACGCCGCCAGCGCAAAGCCCGGCAGGCCCAAAGCCCAGCCGTCCGGCATCGGCCCCCAGCCCAGCATCAGCGGCCCCATCAGCAGCAGCTGCAGCGTCTGCATCGCGGCCATCACGGCCAGCGTGTCGCGCGCGCGCAGGTGGCTGCGCAGCACGCTGGTGAGGCTGCTCGTCCAGGCGTCGAGCACCAGCACCGGTGCCAGGGCCACCAGCAGCGGCGCGGCCAGCGGCAGCACCTCGGGCGGCGCGTTCATCAGCCGCAGCAGCGGCGTGGCGGCCAGCGCCGCGGGCACGGCCACGGCCAGGCCGATCCAGGTGCTCGCGCCCAGCAGCGCGCGGGCCACGCGGTCGGCCTCCTCGCGGCGGCCGGCGCCGAGGGCCTGCGTCAGCACCACGCCGGCGCCGGCGCCGACGATGCGGAACAGCAGGAACAGCGCGCCGAACACATGGTGCGCCAGCGCGAAGCCGGCGCCCGCGGCGTCGGACAGCCGTGCCGCCATTGCCGTGCCGGCGATGCCCACGAGCATGGCCAGCAGCAGCTCCAGCAGCAGCGGCGCGGCCAGCGAGACCAGGCGCGGCGAGGGCGGCGGTGGCGGGCGGGTCATCGGGCGGTGGAACGGGCGGCAGATCGGATCGAGACGGAGCCGGCCGCTAGGGATGCGCACCACGGGGCCCGAGGCGCATGATCGCAGCCCCCGACGACACCCCGAAGGACCACCCGATGGCCACCGCGAAGAAGACCTCCGCCCCGAAGCCCCGCGCGCTGTCGATGCACGTGGGCCTGAACAGCGTCAGCGCGGCGCACTACGAGGGCTGGGACGGCCCGCTGGCCGCCTGCGAGAACGACGCGCGCGACCTCGCCGCGCTGGCGAAGAAGCAGGGCTTCGCGCCCACCGTGCTGCTCACCAAGAAGGGCACGCGGGCGGCCTTGCTCAAGGCGATGCGGGCCGCCGCCAAGGCGCTGAAGGCCGGCGACCGTTTCCTGCTCACCTTCTCGGGCCACGGCGGCCAGGTGCCCGACACCAACCGCGACGAACCCGACCGCAAGGACGAGACCTGGTGCCTGTGGGACGGGCAGCTCATCGACGACGAGCTCTACCTCGAGCTCAGCCGCTTCGCGCGCGGTGTGCGCGTGGTGGTGCTGTCCGACAGCTGCCACAGCGGCAGCGTCACGCGCGCCCGCCTGCCGCCGCCCCCGCCGCCGGGCCAGCGCGTGCGCCTGATGCCCGACGCCGTGGCGATGCGCGTCTACGGCGCCCACCAGGCGCAGTACGACGCGCTGCAGTCGGCCGTGTTCAAGGCCGCCGCGGCCGCGCGCACCGACGACCCCGACGCCGCGCTGGCGCAGGTGGCCGTCAGCGGCCCGGCGGCACAGGCGCTCACGCTCACCGGGCCCTTCAAGCCGGCGGTGCTGCTGATCTCGGGCTGCCAGGACAACCAGTTCTCGATGGACGGCGAGCACAACGGCGCCTTCACCGAGCAGGTGCTGCGCACCTGGAACCACGGCCGCTTTGCCGGCAGCTGGGCGCAGCTGCACGCGCAGGTGCGCGCCGCGATGCCGGCCAGCCAGAGCCCCAACCTCTTCGTGCTGGGCCCGCCGGCCGAGGCCGCGGCGCTGGCGGCGGCGCCGGCCTTCCGGCCCTGAGCCGGGCCCCGGCTAGAGCCACTGCGCGATCGCCTCCAGCGGCTTCTTGATGCCGCCGGCCACCGGCACCTGGCAGCCCGGTGCCGGGTGCCCGGCCACCAGCAGCACCACGGGCCGCTCGTTGTCGGGCCGGCCGCACAGCGTGGTGAGAAAGCCCATCGGGCTGGGCGTGTGCGTGAGCGTCGCGAGCCCGGCCTGGTGCAGCGCCGCCACGAGAAAGCCGATGGCGATGCCCACGCTCTCGGGCACGTAGTAGTGGCTGAAGCGCGTGCCGTCGGCGCGCAGGCCGTACTTCTGCGCGAACACGGCGATGAGCACCGGCGCCGTCTCGAGGAAGGGCTTGCTGGCGTCGGTGCCCAGCGGCGCCAGCGCCTCGAGCCATTCGCCCGGCGCGCGGCCGGCGTAGAAGGCGCGTTCCTCGGCCTCGGCGGCCTCGCGCACGCGGCGCTTGTGCTCGGGCTGCGTGATCACGGCAAAGAACCAGGGCTGCTGGTTGGCGCCCGAAGGCGCGCTGCCGGCGGCGAGCAGGCACTGCTCGATCAGCTCGCGCGACACCGGGCGTGGGGAGAACTCGCGCACCGTGCGGCGCAGCGCCATCTGGGCGCGGAAGGCCTGGGCGCGCGCCAGCAACTCGGCGTCGGGGCGCTCGAGCCAGCCCGCCAGGGGCTGCATCTCGGGGGGCGGTGTCAGGGTCATGTTCCGGGCGGCCGTGTGCGCCCCTGCAGGGGCCTCAGCGCCATTGCAGCACGCCGCCGCGCAGCAGCTCGGCGTGCGGCGTGCCGCGCACGGCGAGTGCGCGGCCGTCGAGCTGCGGCGCCGTGCCCGTGCCGCCGCGGATGACGAGCGCTGGCCGCCCCGGCACCTTGAGCCGCGCCTCGCGCAGCAGCGGCGGCGCCAGCACCCATTCGCCGCGGGACGGCATCACCGGGTACAGACCCAGCGCGGCCAGCACACGCCAGGCGCCCATCTGGCCGCAGTCGTCGTTGCCGATCAGGCCGTCGGGGCCGTCGCCGTAGAACTCGCGGGCGATGCGGCGCACGAGCGCGTGGCCCTTGTCGGGCCGCGCCGTGAAGCTGTAGAGCCACGCGATGTGGTGGCTGGGCTCGTTGCCGTGCGCGTACTGGCCGATCATGGCCTCCTGCCCGAGGTGCTTGTTGTCGCCGAGCGAGGCCGTCGAGAAGAAGCGGTCCAGCCAGGCCTCGAGCGCGGCCTCGCCGCCCAGGGCCTGCACGAAGCCGGCCACGTCGTGCAGCGCCGGCGTCGACGTGTACTGCCAGGCGTTGGCCTCGGTGTAGTCGCCCGGGTTGTTCATCGGGCTGGTGGGCACCAGGGGGTCGAAGGGCTCGCGCCAGCGGCCGGCGCTGTCCTTGCCGCGCATCTGCTGCGTCTGGGCGTCCCACAGGTGGCGCCAGCCGGCGGCGCGCTGCGCGAAGCGGCGCGCCGTGGCCTCGTCGCCCAGCTGCCGGGCCACGCGCGCCACGGCGTCGTCGCCGATGCCCAGCTCCAGCGTCAGGCTCACCGATTCGCCCGGCACGCGGTCGAAGGGCAGGTAGCCGAACTGATCGAGCTCGGCCCAGCCGCGCTGCGCCCAGGGCGGTGCCTGCGGACGCTCGCGGGTCGAGGTCTCGATCATCGCACGCAGCGCGTCGGCGTGGTCGACGCCGGCATCCAGGCCCTTGGCCAGCGCGTCGGCGATCACCGGCAGCGCGGGGTTGCCGATCATCGTGTGGGTCTCGCGGCCCCAGGCCGTCCACAGCGGCAGGTAGCCCATCGCGCGGTGGTGGGCCAGCAGCGTCTGCACGAAGCCCGGCACGCGCTCGGGCACCAGCAGCGTGTGCAGCGGGTGCACGCCGCGGAAGGTGTCCCACAGGCTCAGCGTGCTGTAGTAGCGGCCGCCCGGCGCGGCGACCACCTGCCCGGTGGGGCCGCGCACGCGGCCGTCGGCGTCGGCGATCTCGCTCGGGTGCACCAGGCTGCGGTACAGGGCCGAGTAGAGGATGCGCTTCTCGCGCGGCGGCGCGTCCAGCTGCAGGCGGCCGAGCAGCGCGTTCCAGTCGGCGCGGGCGCGTTGCCGCGCCGGCTCGAAGCCCAGGCCGTCGGCGGTGGCCAGGTTGGCGCGGGCGCCGGGCACGTCCACCGTGGACATCGCCACGCGGGCGTGCAGCTCGCGCGCGGTGCCGAGGTCGAAGTCCAGCAGCAGGCGCGGTGCGTGCTCGCCCGCGCGCGCGTCGAGCCGCTGCACGCGGCGCACCGGGCGGTCGAAACGCAGCACGAAGCTGGCCTCGCGCTCGACCCAGTTGCGGCTCCAGACCGTGCCGCTCAATTCGCCCGTTCGTTCGTCGAACTGCCACTCGGCCCGCACGACACGCGGGCCTTCGACGAAGTGCAGGCCGTGCTGCAGGTCCACCAGCACCTGCACCGGGCCGCCTCGGTCGAAGCGGTAGCGGTGCAGCGCCACCTTGGGCGTGGTGGTCAGCGACACCGTCACGCCGTGCGCGGGCAGCCGCACCGTGTAGAAGCCGGGTGAGGCGCGTTCGCTGCGCTTGTCGGGTGCGGTGGCGAACGTGGTCGTGGCCGGCCCCCACGGCCGGCCCTGCGCCGGCATCAGCAGCACATCGCCCAGCTCGGGAATGCCGGCGCCGCTGATGTGCGTGTTCGAGAAGCCCAGCACCTGCGGCGCGCGCCACTGGTAGCCGCTGCTGTAGCTCCAGCCGCGATCAGCGTGGTCGGGGCCCGGCATCAGCATGCCGAAGGGCACGGCCGCGGCCGGCGTGACGTGGCCGGTGCCGTCGGTGCCGATGAAGGGGTTGACCCAGCGTGCCGGGTCGCGGTCGGCCGCCGCGTGCGCAGCCGGGGCGCCGAGCGCCAGCAGCAGCAGGCCGGCCAGCAGCCGGGTGAGCACGCGCTGCATCTCAGCGGCCCAGCACGTGGCGCAGCGGCAGCTCCAGCCGCTTCGCCCAGGCCCGCTCGTTGTGGCCCTCGCCCTCGAACACACGCGACACGAAGGTGGGCGGCCCGAAGCCGCGCTCGCGCATCAGCGTGTCGACCTGGGCCTGAGCCTCGTCGTACAGCGCATCGAGCTCGGTCGTCCCGCGGTCCAGGTACAGGCGGTGCTGCCCTGGCGGCGGCAGCTTGCGGCGCAGGTAGGCGCGGCCGGCGGCCGGAATCTCGGCGTTGCGCTCGAAGCCGCCGATCCAGTGCGTCGACAGGCAGGCCGCGCCGCCGAACACCTGCGGGTGTTCGCACAGCGCGTACAGCGAGATCAGCCCGCCCATGCTGCTGCCGGCGATGGCCGTGTGCTCGCGCCCGGGCCGCGTGCGGAAGCGTGCGTCGATGGCGGGCTTCAGCTCCTCGACCAGGAAACGCAGGTACGCATCGGCCAGCGGTGGGCGCGTGGCAAAGCCGCGGGTCATCAGCACCTGCCGCGCCGGGCCCTCGGGCACGTGCTCGATGAAGCCCTGCGGGAAGTACTCGTTGAAGCGGGTCGGCCCGGTGTTCCACACGCCGACGACAATGAGATCCGGCAGCGCCTGCGCGTCGATCAGCCGCTGCGCCGTCGGCGCGACCTCCCATGACTGTTTGTTCCAGGTGGTGGCGGCGTCGAACAGCATCTGGCCGTCGTGCATGTACAGCACGGCGTGCGGCCGCGTGCCGTCGTAGCCGGCGGGCAGCCACACGTCCACGTGGCGCGGCGCGACGTGGCGCGACGGCATGTCGGCGATGCGTTCGATCCGCCCCTGCGCCACGCGCGGCAGCGGGGCGGGCGTGCTGGCGCAGCCGCCGCCGGCGAGGCCCAGCAGGGGCAGGGCACCGGCGGCCAGCAGGCGGCGGCGGTTGACGTCGTCGAGAGGCATGGGTGGTCCTTCGGGGCATCTCGGTGCGGGCCCCGGGCGTGCAGTGTCGGCGCGCCGCCCCGCGCTGGCGAGCCGTGGATGACCCGGATCAGCTCTGCAGCGGCCTCTATGCGCAGCACAATGCCCCGATGAAGGTCATCGAAGAGCCAGTTCACCACCCGGGCGGCAGCTTCCGCTTCCTGGCGCTGGAGCTGCGGGCCTTCGGCGGCGGGCGCCACCGCCATGCACAGGCCGAGCTCACCTGGGTCGAGCGTGGCCAGGGGCTGCGCTTCGTGGGCGACCACGTCGAGCCCTTCGCCGACGGCGACCTGGTGCTCGTCGGCCCATGGCTGCCGCACCACTGGAGCGGCCGCGCCGCGCGCGGCGAGCCGGCCTACCGGGCGCGTGTGGTGCAGTTTCCGCCCGCGCTGGCCGAGGCCGGCCTGCTGCCGGAACTCACCCCGCTGCAGGCCGTGCTGGCCCGCGCCGGCCGCGGCCTGGCCATCGGTGGGCGCACGCACGGGCGCCTGACGGCGGCGCTGGCGGCCATGGACGGTGCCGGCGCCGCCGCCCGGCTGGCGCTGCTGATGCAGGTGTTCGCGGCGCTGATCGAGGCCGACGCGGCCGAGCTGCGCCCGCTGGCCGCGCAGGGCGTGCCGCGGCCGCGTGGCGCCGGCGAGCCGCTGCGCCGCATCGACCGCGTGCTGGAGTGGATGCACCGCCAGCTGCACACCGAGCTGCCGCTGGCCGAGGCGGCGCGCCGGGCGCACGTCAGCCCGGCGGCCTTCAGCCGCTTCTTCCGGCGCGAGACCGGCCGCACCTGGACCGAGGCCGTCAACGAGCTGCGCTGCAGCGAGGCGGCGCGCCGACTGCGCCACGACACGCGGCCGGTGGCCGAGATCGCGGTCGACTGCGGCTGGCGCACGCAGAGCCACTTCAACCGCGTGTTCCGCGCCCGCTTCGGCATGACGCCGCGCGCCTGGCGGCGCGCGGGGCTGGGCTGAGCCGCGTCAGGCGGTGAGGAAGCCCAGGTTGCGGCTGGCGGCGTCCCAGTTGGCGAGGTTCGGGAAGATCTCCGCCGCCTGGCTGTCGGACAGGCCCATCCAGCGCGCCAGCGTGGCGCCGAGCTGGTCGACGCTGGTGCCGGGCAGCAGGCTGCCGTTGCCCAGCTGGTCGGCGCTGCCGTCGAAGTTGTTGTTCGTGGCGTTCTTCGTGGCCAGCACCGGGAAGCGCCCGTAGAGGTTGCCGCCGCGCACCGCACCGCCCATCACGAAGTGGTGCGAGCCCCAACCGTGGTCGGTGCCGTCGCCGTTGCTCGTGAAGGTGCGGCCGAAGTCGCTGGCCGTGAAGGTGGTGACGCTGCCGCGTGCCCCCAGCCCGCCGAGCACGCCGTCGAAGTAGTTGAGCGCGTGGCCCAGGCGCGCCATCAGGTCGCTGTGGTTGCGGTTCTGCAGGTCGTGCGTGTCGAAGCCGCCCATGCTGACGAAGAACACCTGGCGGCGCACGCCCGTCAGGCCGCGGCGGCCGGCGTCGATCATGCGCGCCACGACCTGCAGCTGCTGCGCCAGGTTGTTGACGCCGACCGTGCCCGTGATCGGGCTGGTGTAGCGCAGCAGCGGGTCGTTCGAGGGGTTGTAGCTGCCGCTGGCGGGCGGCGTGCCGAAGGGTGCGATGCCGGCGGCGGGCAGCGTCGAGCGCAGCAGGGCCTCGGCCTCGATGGCCCGCTGCGAGACGGCCGCCAGGTCGGCCTCGAACACGTGCGTGCCGCGGCTGCGCGAGACGATGCGCTCCAGCGCCGTGGTGACCTCGGCCGAGCCGAAGGTGCGGCCGGCGGTGTCGGCGGCCAGCCGCGTGGCGCCGTTCGTGCCCAGCTGGTACTGGCGCACGCTGTTGCCGGCCAGGAACACGGCATTGCCCGAGGCCGAGATCGTGGTGAACGCCGCCCGCGTGTTGCCCGAGGCCAGCACGTCGCCGATGCGGCCGCCCCAGCCCAGCGTCGAGCCTTCGGGGCCCAGGGCCTGCCAGGTGTTCTGCTGGTCGTTGTGCGAGAACAGGCTGGCCGGCCGCGGGTGGCTGGGCAGCACGAACTGCGCCTTCGTGGTGGGGCGCACCAGCGGGCCGATGTTGGGCAGGATGGCCAGCCGGCGCTCGGTGTCGAACAGCGGCACCAGGGCCGACAGCAGCGGGTGCAGCGCGAAGCTGCGGCCCTGCGCGTCGATGGGCGCGATCGGCAGCACGCCGCCCAGCCGCGCCGGCGAGCCGGCCGCGGCCGTGGCCACCGGCGCCGTGCCCGGCGCCAGCAGCGCGATCGAGTCGGGCGCCTGGTTGCGCGTGGTGCTGTAGGCGTTCCAGCTGCTGGTGTCGGTGGCCAGCACCATGTTGAAGCTGTCGTTGCCGCCGAACAGGAACAGGCAGACGATGGCGCGGTAGTCGCCGGCGGTCTGCGCCGCGGCCTCGCTGGCGGCCAGCAGGTTCAGCGCCAGCGGCGCGCCGGCGCCGGCCAGCAGGCCCATCGCGCCGGCCTGGCGCAGGAAGACGCGGCGGCCGCCGCGCAGCGTGGCGTCGAGCACGGGCACGGGGTGGATCTTGTCGGACGGTTTCATCGCTGCACCTGGAATTCGGCGCTGACGAGCGTCAGCAGGAGGGCCGCGTTGAGGCGGTTGCGCAGCGCCGTGGCCGTGCTGCCGCTGGTGGGGATGGCGATGGCGCCGACGGCCGCGACGACATCGGCGCGCAGCTCGGGCATCGGCGTCGTGTGCGGCAGCAGCCGCGCGAATACGCGGTCCACCAGCGCGCCGGCGTCGGTGGCCACGGCCAGCTCGGCGGTCCAGTCGGCCTGGATGTCGCGCCGCGCGACGCCGCCGATGGTGTTGCTGGCGCCCACGCCCTGCGACACGGCGTCGCGCATGAAGTTCACGTAGCCGGCGGCGCTGGTCTCGTGCGCGATCTGCATCTCGGGCGCGGACAGGCCGCGCGCCGCGCTGGCGGTGCCCGGCGCCACGTAGCCGGGGCGGTAGAAGTTGAACACCGAGGGCGAGCGCATCGGCGTCTGGCCCAGCGAGGTGCCCGGGTTGTCGGTGTTGCCCACGCGCCACCAGCCGGTGTCGCTGCGGAAGCCGTAGGCCCGCAGGAAGGCGGCCAGCCGCAGCACCGGCTCGCGCAGCTTGCCGCTGGTGTCGGTGGCCGCCGCGCGCGCCTCGGGGTGCAGCAGGATCGCGCGCACGACGGCCTTCAGGTCGCCGCGCACGCCGCTGCCGTTGTTGGCCCAGACGCGGGCGATGTCGCGCACATAGGCCGGGCTCGGGTTGCTGGTGACCAGGCGCTGGATCAGCTGGCGGCCGATGAACGGGCCGACGTTCGGGTGGTTGGCCAGCGTGTCCAGCGCGATGCGCAGGCTGGTCTCCGGGTCGCTGCGCGCGGTCTGCGCGGGGATCGTGGTGCCGAGGAAGGTCTTCTCCTCGGTGGCGTGGAACTGCGGGTAGGCCAGCATCGGCTTGAAGATGCGGTCGGGGTCGGACAGACCGCTGGAGCTGCCCTGGCTGAAGCAGGCGTCGGCCGGCCACTCGGGGCAGGCCCAGCTCCAGCCGGTGAACACGCGCGCCATGCCGCTGATGTCGGCGCTGTCGTAGGTCTCGACGGCGCTGCCGCCCGACAGGCGCGGCGTGCCGTCCTCGTTGAGCGCCACCAGGCCGATGGAGAACAGCTGCATCACCTCGCGCGCATAGTTCTCGTCGGGCACGCGGCCCGTGCGGGCACTGGCCTTCTGGTTGCGCAGGTGCGAGAGGTAGGTGCCCATCATCGGATGGCGCGACACGCTCTCCAGCAGCTCGCGGTAGTTCGTGAAGCCCTTGTCGCCGAGCATGTCCAGCCAGGCAGCGACGGCGCGCGGGTTGTTGCCCACCGCGTCGTCGGCCATCGAGATGACGAAGATCTGCGACAGCGCCCACACGACGCGCTGGCGCAGCTGGTCCTCGCCGGTGACGGCCTGCTTCCAGAAGCTCTCGAACACCTGGTCGGCGCCGGCGGCGCTGGTGGGCGTGGCGGCGCGGATCTCGGCGTCGCGCGCTTCCCAGTGGGCACGGTGCGAGACGGCCGGGCGCGCCAGCTGCTCGTCGATCCAGCCGCGGTAGCCCAGGGCCACGACGCGGTCGACAGCGGCTTCGGTGGGCCCCATGCTGGCCTGGGCCAGGAAGCGGGCGGCCTCGGTGCGCGTGGGCGGCGTCTCGACCACCGGCGGCGGCGGCGAAGTGCCGCTGTCACCGCCGCCGCCACCGCCACCGCAGGCGGCCAGCGCCAGCGCGGCGAGCGCCGACAGGACGTGCCGTCGCGGCACGGACAGGAAGGAAAAGGTCACGTGGGGTTCTCCGACAGGCCCCGCGATGGCCAGGATGGGCACGGCTCGCGTGTACCGCGACATTGTCGGCAGCACCACCCGCCGGCTTTAGCGACATGTGCCGCAGAGGGCCCCGGCGTTACCGGGTGTTGCGTTTCCAGGCGCGCCGGGCGCCGCGCCGGGCTGGCGCCACGAGGGGCCGGGCGGCGAGACTCAGCCCAGCACCGGTGCCAGCGCGCGCCGGGCGTCGTCCAGCGACAGCCGCTCGCGCGCCGCCCAGTCGGCGAGCTGATCCTCGCCGATGCGGCCGACGTTGAAGTAGCGCGCCTCGGGGTGCGCCAGGTAGAAGCCGCTGACGCTGGCGGCCGGCGTCATCGCCAGGCTGTCGGTCAGGCCCATGCCGATCTCGTGGGCGCCGAGCACCTCGAACATCGAGCGCTTGACGCCGTGCGCCGGGCAGGCCGGATAGCCCGGCGCGGGGCGGATGCCGCGGTACTGCTCGGCGATGAGCTGCTCGCTGGTCAGCGCCTCGTCGGGCGCGTAGGCCCACAGCTCGGTGCGCACGCGCTGGTGCAGCCGCTCGGCAAAGGCCTCGGCCAGGCGGTCGGCCAGGGCCTTGAACATGATGGCGCTGTAGTCGTCGTGGTCGGCGATGAACTGCTGTTCCTTCTTCTCGACGCCCAGGCCCGCGGTGACGGCGAAGAGCCCCACGTAGTCCGGCGGCCCGCCCAGATCCGGATGGGGCGCCACGAAGTCGGCCAGGCTGCGGTTGGGCCGCGCCACACCATCGACCACCGGCCGCTCGGTCTGCATGCGCAGCGGCTGCCAGCGCAGGGCCACCTGCGTGCGCGACTCATCGGTGTAGACCTCGATGGTGTCGTGGTCCACCGTGGCCGCCGGCAGCAGTGCGATCACGCCGCTGGCCTGCAGCCAGCGGCCCTCGATCAGCCGCTGCAGGAGGCGCTTGCCGTCGGAGAACACGCGCTGCGCCTCGTGGCCCACGACCTCGTCGCGCAGGATGTCCGGGAACCTGCCGGCCAGGTCCCAGGTCTGGAAGAACGGGCCCCAGTCGATGCACGCGGCGAGCTCGGCGAGGTCGTAGTTGCGGAACACGCGCCGGCCCACGAAGCGCGGCTTCGGCGGCGCGTAGCCGGCCCAGTCGATGCGCGTCTTGTTGGCGCGCGCCTGTGCCAGCGTGACCAGCGGCGTCTGCTTCTTGCTGGCGTGCACGGTGCGCACCTGCTCGTAGTCGGCGCGCAGCTCGGCGACGAACTTCGCGGCGCGCTCGTCGCTCAGCAGCTCGCTGCAAACGCCCACGCTGCGGCTGGCGTCGGGCACGTAGACCACCGGGCCCTCGTAGTGCGGCGCGATCTTCACCGCCGTGTGCACGCGGCTCGTCGTGGCGCCGCCGATCAGCAGCGGGATCTTCTTCAGCCGGAAGTGCTCGTCGCGCTGCATCTCGGCGGCGACGTGCTGCATCTCCTCGAGGCTGGGCGTGATCAGGCCCGACAGGCCGATGATGTCGGCGCCCTCGACGCGGGCCTTCGCGAGGATGTCCTGGCACGGGACCATCACGCCCATGTTGACGACCTCGAAGTTGTTGCACTGCAGGACGACGGTGACGATGTTCTTGCCGATGTCGTGCACGTCGCCCTTGACGGTGGCGATGACGATCTTGCCCTTGGGCTTGACGTCGCCGCCG
>JAIXTY010000023.1 GCA_027483705.1 Rubrivivax sp. | reverse complement strand
GGTTCCTTATAATAGGGCAATGCCATCTCCATGACCTCGATCGCGTTCTTGAGCATTGCGCGATCGGCACCGGGCGTCAGGGCGCGCTAATGTCCCCCCGCGGCGATGAGAGGCAGGTCGTGACCGGACAGACTGGCTGCCAGGTCGGCCCGCGCGCGCTCCCCGTCGCTCGTGTGAACGCGCGCGATCAGCGCAATGCTTCGTTCGTCCGCGAACGGTTCGCGCGCGACCGGGACGCGGCCCATTGCGCGGACGACCGCGTCCGCCGCGCTGGAGGTCGAATAGGGATTCTGGCCGGTTACAAGGCGGCCGTCGGTCACAACATGGTCGAGCATCATCGGCGCCTCGCTGAACCGTGCGCCGGCACCGCGCAGCCCGTCTTCGAGGAGGACTGGGAAGGCGGCCGCCCAGCGCTTGCCGAACAGGGCCTCTTCCTCATTGGAAAAGCCCGTAACCGATTTTCCGGCAACCAGAGTGCCGCCCTTCGGCATCGGCACATTGATCAGCGCGGCCGGGCCGTGGCAAACCGCGCCGATGACCCCGCCCGCGTCGTAGGTCCTCGCCAGCAGATGTTTGAGGTCAAGGTCGACGGGCAGGTCGAACATCGCGCCCTTGCCGCCGACCACGAAGATGGCCGCGTGCTCCCCCGCGCGCACGTCCTGCGTGCGGCGCGTGGCAGCCAGTGCGGCGGTGGCCTCGGCGTCGGCCTTGATCGCCTGGACGAGGTCGTCCTTGGGGTCGTGGCGGTCGGCCACCACCGCGCCACCGCTGGGGCTGGCCACCTCGAGTTGCAGGCCGTTGGCCTTGAACACGAGCCAGGCCTGCGCGAACTCCTCCATCTCGAAGCCGGGACGCAGCGGCTTGCCGGCGGCATCGAGCCGGCCCTCGGCGCTGACGACCAGCAGCACCTTCGGCGGGGCGCTGGAAGGGGCCGCCGATGCGGCCGTGGCCGCCTGCGCCGGTGCCTCGGCGAACAGGGTGCCCAGGGCCAGCGCGGCCGCGAGCAGGGCGGGGGACAGTCGGATCATCGGGAGGCTCCTTGCAAGGGGTTGGAACGGCCCGAACGCTAGGCCGTCGACCTCAAGATCCCGTGAAGGCGCGGCGGCCTGTCGCCGGCGTGACAGGCCATGCTCGAAAGTCCGGGGCTCCAGACCCCCTGCCGTGGCCTTTGGCGTGCCCGCAGGCGCCGACAATGCGGCGCATGGCTCGCTCACGCACCAAGCCCGTCCCGGACCCGTTCGCACCGCTGAACGCCGACGACCTGATCGCCGCGCCCGGCCCCTGGCAGCTGATGCTCGAGGCCCGAGCGCCCTGGGAGTACGCGGCGCTGCTCGCGGCCACGCCCTGGCTCGCCCAGTTGCCACGCGGCGACGGCCACCCGGTGATCGTGTTCCCGGGCCTGGGAGCCTCGGACGCGAGCACGATGCCGCTGCGGCAGTTCCTGCGCCAGCGCGGCTACACGCCGTATGCCTGGCAGCAGGGCTTCAACTTCGGGCCGCGCCATGGCGTGCTCGACTCGGCCCGGGCCCGCGTGCGCCACCTGGCCGAGCGCCACGGCGAGGCCGTCAGCCTGGTGGGCTGGAGCCTCGGCGGCATCTACGCCCGCGAGATCGCCAAGGAGCAGCCCGACATCGCGCGCTGCGTCATCACGCTCGGCTCGCCCTTTGCCGGCCACCCGCGGGCCACCAACGCCTGGCGTTTCTACGAGTTCGTCAGCGGCCAGGCCGTGCACTCCGACGAGGAGCTGCTGGCGCAGATCCGCAAGCCGCCCGCGTGCCCCACCACCAGCGTCTACAGCCGCAGCGACGGCATCGTGGCGTGGCAGTGCAGCCTCAACGAGACGGCGCCGCACACCGAGAACATCGAGGTCCACGCCAGCCACGTCGGCATGGGCATGAACCCGCTGGCGCTCTACGTCGTGGCCGACCGCCTGGCGCAGGCCCGCGGCGCCTGGCAGCCGTTCGACGTGAAGGGCGCGCGGCGCTGGTTCTACAAGAGCACGCACCTGTCGCCGCTGCAGGCCGCCGGCTGATGCGCCTGGCCGTCGCCAACGGCACGGCGCTGGAGGTCGACGACCAGGGCCCCACCAGCGCCGACGCGGTGCTGCTGGTGATGGGCCTGGGCATGCAGCTGATCGCCTGGCCCGACGAACTGGTGCAGCGGCTGCGGGCGCACGGCTTTCGCGTCATCCGCTTCGACAACCGCGACGCCGGGCTGAGCCAGGGCTTCGAGCACCTGGGCCAGCCCAACCTCGCCGCGGCGGCGCTGCGCCTGGCGATGCGCCTGCCGGTGGCTTCGCCGTACCCGCTGTCGGCGATGGCCGAGGACACGCTGGGCCTCATCGACGCGCTGGGCCTCAAGCGCGTGCATCTGGTGGGCGCGTCGATGGGCGGCATGATTGCGCAGCACCTGGCAGCGCGGCATCCGCAGCGGGTGGCCAGCCTCGGGCTCATCATGACCACGAGCGGCGCGCGCCACCTGCCGCAGCCCGGCTGGGATGTGCGCCTGAAGCTGATGTCGCGCCCCGACGGCAGCGACCCCGAGGCCGTGGTGGCGCACCTGGTCCGCGTGATGCACACCATCGGCTCGCCCGGCTATCCGCCCGACCCCGACCGGCTTCGCCAGCGCCTGCGCGCCAGCGTGGCGCGCGCGTGGCGGCCGGACGGCACCGCGCGGCAGCTGGCCGCGGTGGTGGCCGATGGCGACCGACGCGCGCTGCTGCCGCTGATCACCGCGCCGACGCTCGTGATCCACGGCGAGGCCGACCCGCTGGTGCCGGTGGCGGCCGGGCGCGAACTGGCGCGGTTGATCGCCGGGGCCGAGTCCGACTTCATCCCCGGCATGGGGCACGACCTGCCGCTGCCGCTGCTGAACCGGATCGCCGACGCGCTGGCCGCGAACGCCCGACGCGCGGCCTGAGGGCCCTTGACGGCCGACGGCGGGCGCCTTGCGGCGCGTCAGAGCGCCGTCACGGCGCGCCGCGCATGATCGGCGCATGAGCATCCGCCACCTCGACGCCCTGTTCGACCCGCATTCGGTGGCCGTCATCGGAGCCAGCGACCGGCCCGGCAGCGTGGGCGCCACGGTCTGGCGCAACCTGCGGCGCGGCGGCTTCGAAGGTCCGTGCTGGCCGGTCAACCCGCAGCGCGCCACGGTCGGCGGCGAGCCGGCCTTCGCCAGCGTGGCGGCACTGCCGGCCGCGCCCGAGCTGGCCGTGGTGTGCACGCCGCCGGCGGCGGTGGCCGGCGTCATCGCCGAGCTCGGCGCCCGCGGCACGCGCGCCGCGGTGGTGCTGACGGCCGGGCAGACACCCGCACAGAAGCAGGCCATGCTCGACGCCGCGCGGCGCCACCTGCTGCGCATCCTGGGCCCCAACTGCCTGGGGCTGATCGCGCCGCATGCGCGGCTCGATGCCAGCTTTGCGCACACCGGCGTGCCGGCCGGCGGGCTGGCCTTCGTGTCGCAGTCGGGCGCGCTGGTCACGGCCATGCTCGACTGGGCGCAGGGCCGCGGCATCGGCTTCTCGCACTGCATCTCGCTCGGCGAGCACGCCGACATCGACTTCGCCGACCTGCTGGACTGGCTGGCCAGCGACGGGCGCACCAAGGCCATCCTGCTGTACATCGAAAGCATCGAGGGCGCGCGCAAGTTCATGAGCGCCGCGCGGGCCGCCGCACGCAACAAGCCGGTGCTGGTGGTGAAGGCCGGGCGCAGCCCGCAGGGGGCGGCGGCGGCCTCGTCGCACACCGGCGCGCTGGCGGCCAGCGACCTGGTGTTCGACGCCGCCATCCGGCGCGCCGGGCTGCTGCGCGTGGACACGCTGCAGCAGCTGTTCGACGCCGCCGAGACGCTGGCCCATCCCCACACGCCGCGGCCGGCGGGCGGCCTGGCGCGGCGGCTGACGATCGTCACCAACGGTGGAGGCGCGGGCGTGATGGCGGCCGACGCCGCCGCGGCCGCCGGCGTGGCGCTGGCGCCGCTGGCGCCGGCCCTGCGGCAGACCCTGGATGCCGTACTGCCGCCCAACTGGAGTGGCGCCAACCCGGTGGACATCATCGGCGACGCGCCGGTGGCCCGCTACGTCGACACGCTGCGCACGCTGCTCGCCGAGCCCGAGACCGGCACCGTGCTGTTCATGCACGCGCCCACGGCCATCGTGCCCGCCGCGGCCATTGCCGAGGCGCTGCTGCCGCTGCTGCGCGAGCACCCTGGCCGCGTGCTGGCCGGCTGGCTGGGCGATGCCTCGGTGCGCTGCGCGCGACAGGCCTTCGAGGCCGCCGGCGTGCCCTGCTACGCCACGCCCGAGGCGGCGGTCGCGGCCCTGGCGCAGATCAACACCTACCGCGACAACCAGGACGCGCTGGCGCAGTGCCCGCCGCTGGGCGAGGACGTGGTCATCGACACCGCGACGGTGGCTGCCCTCGTCGACGGCGCCCTCGCGGACGGGCGCGAGTGGCTGGGCGAGCCCGAAGCCAAGGCGCTGCTCGCCGCCTGCGGCGTGCCGGTGGTGGCCACGCGGGTGGTGCCCCCCGAGCCCGAGGCCGCGGCCGCCGCCGCATGCGAGCTGGGCTGGCCCGCCGTGCTGAAGATCCTGTCGCCGCAGATCACGCACAAGAGCGACATCGGCGGCGTGGCGCTGAACCTCGAGTCCGCCCAGGCCGTGGCCGAGGCCGCGCGCGCCATGCTGGCCCGCGTGGCGCGGCTGCAGCCGGCGGCGGCGGTGCAGGGCTTCACCGTGCAGGCCATGGTGCGCCGGCCGCAGGCCCTGGAGCTGATCGTCGGCGCCAGCATCGACCCGTTGTTCGGCCCGGTGCTGCTGTTCGGCCAGGGTGGCACGGCCGTCGAGGTGCTGGCCGACCGCGCGCTGGCGTTGCCGCCGCTGAACCGGCCGCTCGCCGCGGCGCTGCTGCGCCGCACGCGGGTGAGCCGGCTGCTCGCGGGCTGGCGCGACGTGCCGCCCGCCGACACCGCCGCCGTCGAGCGTGTGCTCGTGGCGGTGTCGGAGCTGCTCGCGGCCGAACCGCGCATCGCCGAACTCGACATCAACCCCTTGCTGGCCGACGCCGCCGGCGTGGTGGCGCTCGACGCTCGCGTGCGCGTGAGCGCCGCCGCCCCGGGCGGTGCGGCGCGCTTCGCGATCCGCCCCTATCCCGCGCACCTGGTGCGGCACGAGCCCTGGCAGGGCCAGGTGCTGACGATCCGCCCCATCCGCCCCGAGGACGAACCGCAGCACCTGGCCTTTCTGGAGCGCCTGTCGCCCGAGGACATCCGGCTGCGCGTCTTCCACAGCCGGCGGACGCTGCCGCGCAGCGAACTGGCGCGCCTGGTGCAGATCGACTACGAGCGCGAGATGGCCTTCGTGGCCACCGCGCCGGCGGCCGACGGCACCGAGCACACGCTGGGCGCCGTGCGCGCCGCCTGCGATCCCGACAACGAGGCGGCGGAGTTCGGCGTGGTGGTGCGCAGCGACCTCAAGGGCCAGGGCCTGGGCCGGCGGCTGATGGAGGTGCTGATCGGGCACCTGCGGCAGCGCGGCACCGGCCGGCTCGTCGGCGAGGTGCTGGCGGAGAACCGCGCGATGCGGCGCCTGTGCGAAGGGCTGGGGTTTGCCGAGCGCCGCGACGGCGAGGTCGTCGAGGTGAGCCTGGCGCTGGGCACCGGGCCGACTGCGCCCGCGGGCTGAGCTCAGCCGCCGGCCAGTGCGAGCACCGGCGCCAGCAGGCCGGCCAGGGCAGGCTCCCGCTGCAGGCGCTGCGCCAGCGTGGCATTGGCCGGGTTGCGGCGCAGGAAGCCGTCGAGGAACGGCGCCGGCACATGATGGCGTGCGGCGCGCAGCACCCAGTCGGCGGCCTGGCCCAGGGCCTCGCGGGCGGCGTCGCCGTCGCCCAGCCCCTGGTGCGCCTCGGCCAGGGCCAGCCACAGCTCGGGCGGGTAGAGGTCGAAGGGGTGGGTGTCGGCCGACAGCTGGCGGGCGCGCGCCGCCAGCGCGCGGGCACGGGCCGGCTCACCCAGGCGCAGGGCCAGCGGCGCCGCCAGGCCCCGCAAGGCGAGCTCCGCGCTGCCCAGGCCCAGCGAGGCCGCCTCGGCCGCCGCTTCGTCGGCCTCTGCCAGGGCCTCGGCGCCGGCCTGTGCCGTGCGGCAGCGCTCGGCCAGCAGCATGCAGCGCAGCAGCCGCCGCTGCGCCCGGGGTGCCAGCGCCAGCGCCTCGTGCAGCAGCGCGCCGGGGTCCAGGCCCTGGGCGCGGGCGATGCGGGCCTGCAGGGTCTTCAGCGAGGCCTGCATCCAGGGCGCCAGCGGACCACCTTCAACGGCCTGCGACCAGGCCTGCTGCGCGCGCGCCGTCTGGCCCAGGTGCAGCCAGTTCAGGCCCAGCTGGCCCAGCGCCAGCGGCCGCAGGTAGGGCAGCTGCGTGGCCAGCGAGTCGACGGCCTCCTGGGTGGTCTCCAGGGCCTGGCCGTAACGCCCGGCGTCGCGCAGCGCGCGGCCCAGGTGCAGTGTCAGCGTCAGCCCGGCGCCGGCCGCGGCGTCGCTGGCGGCCAGCAGCCGGCGGGCGTCTTCCAGCATCGCCAGCGCGGGCTCCACGCGCCCCAGCATCAGCAGCGTGAAGCCCTGGTTCGTGCGGCCCATGCCGGCGTGCTCGGTGTTGCCCGCCTCCAGCGCCAGCGCCACGCCGCGCGCCTGGTAGGCGGCGGCCTCGGCGTGGCGGTCGGTGGCCGAGAGCATGGACGCCAGGTCCATGTAGTAGGTGCCCTTGGTGCCGGGGTCGCCCTCAAGCCGTTCGAGGTCGGGCAGCAGGCGTCGCAGCAGGTCGAGGCCGCGCTGCGGCTCGCCCAGCGCATGCCAGGCCGCGGGCACGCCCTGGGCGATCTCGGCCTGCGCGCGCCAGGCGCCGGCGCGTGCGGCCAGCTGCAGGCCCCGCTCGCCGACCTCGGCGGCCTCCTGCAGGCGGCCCAGCCGCAGCAGCGTGTGCGAGCGCACGCGGTGCGCCACGGCCCGGCGCTCGTCGATCGCGGAGCCCAGCTCGGCGGCGCGGTCGATGCGCTCGAGCAGCGGCCCGTCGAAGCCGCTGCGATCGGCCGTGTCGTAGCAGTCCCAGATGTCGACGAGCGTGTCGAAGGCCTCGGGCAGGCCCGCGGCCTCCTCGATGGCGGCGGCCTGCTCCAGGAACGCCAGCTCCTCGCGCCGGCGCAGCGCCAGCGCCGCCTGGCGGGCTGCCTCGTGCAGCGGGGGCAG
>JAIXTY010000008.1 GCA_027483705.1 Rubrivivax sp. | reverse complement strand
CAGCGCCTCGCCCGGACGCCAGGCGGTGACGCCGCCCGAGAACGTGACGAAGACCTCCCGGCCCTCGTGCAGGAACAGCGCCTCGGTCAGGCTGCGCTGCAGCCGCGTCATGGCCTTCTGGGCTTCCTCGACGCCGGTGCCCGGCAGCAGCACGACGAACTCCTCGCCGCCGAAGCGCGCCAGGTGGTCCACCGGCCGCAGGCGCTCGCGCACGGCCGCGGCCAGCGACTTGAGCGCCTGGTCGCCCGCGGCATGGCCGAGCGTGTCGTTGAGCTTCTTGAAGTTGTCGATGTCGATCAGGCCCACGGCCAGCGTGGCCGCCTCACCAGCCGCGCCCTCGGCCTGCGCCCGCGTGGCGCGTGCGGCCTCGGCCTCGAAGGCCTGCATCAGGCCACGGCGGTTGGCCACCTGCGTGAGCACGTCGGTGGAGACCTCGTCGGACAGCCGCTTGAGCTCGGCCTCCAGTGCCCGCACGCGGGCTTCGAGCTCGCCGGCGCGCGCGTGGTCGGCCTGCAGCTTCTCGTGCGAGCGCGCCACCGCGCCCTGCACCGTGCGCGTGTCGTCGAGCAGCGCCTGCACCACGTGCGCGAGGCCGGGCAGCGTCTCGGCCGCGGCGATGGCCTCGGCATGGCGCTCGGTGGCCAGCTGGAAGCGGCCGGTGTGGCCGCCCAGGTCGCCGACCTCGCGCACCATGTCCTGCATCAGGCGCTTGAGGGCCTCGCGCGCCTCGCGGCGCTCGCCCAGCATGGTGCGCTGGCGCTGCCGCGTCTCGGCCAGCAGCGACTGCGCCGCGCGCAGGCCACGCACGCTGCGGTCGCTGCCCAGCGCGGCGCGCAGGCGCAGGCACTGGCCCTGCACCCAGCCGTCGTCCTCGGTCAGCTCGGCCAGGCCCTCGCTCAGCTCCTGGCACAGGGCCGCGAGCCGCTCGACGACGCGGTGGCCGCGGCCGAGCAGCTCGCTGGCCTCGTCGCACAGCTCGGCGATGGCCAGCACGTGCGCCGGCGTGGCCCCGTCGACGGCCACCGCATCGGCCAGCTGCGCCAGGCGCTGCGCCAGCTCTGCGGCATCGGGTTCGGCGGCGGGCAGTGCCACGCGCAGCGTGCCTGCGAGCGACGCGACCACGGCGTTCCAGGCCCCGCCGTCGGCTGTCGGTGGCTCTGGCACCGCCTGTGGCGGCAGCCCGCCGTCGTCCAGGCCGGTGGCCAGCGGATCCGCGGCCTGGTCGGTCTCCCAGGCGCTCATCAGGGAAGAGAGCCGCTGCTGCAGGCGCTGCGGGTCGCTGCGGCTGCCGTCGAGCACGCGCTGCAGGCTGTCGCGGCGGCGGGCGGTCGTCCACTGGCGGCCGCCTCGCGGCAGCTGGCGGGCCAGCCGCTCGACCAGCTGCACCCAGGCGATGCCGAGCGCCCGCGCGTCCGGCGGTGGCGGCGGCAGCGAACCGCCGGCCTCCTCGGCGTAGGCGCGTGCGTAGTGCTCGGGGGTGGGCTCCAGCTGGGCCTGTGCCAGGCGGCGCAGGGCGCCCTTGGCCAGCTGGGCCGGCGTCGGCCGCTCGGCCTGCAGATTGCCCGGCATGGCGCGTCAGCCCGCCGCCTGGCGCGGCAGGCCGGCCTCGTCCACGTCGCCGGCGAGCAACGCGCGGTTGTGCAGCACCCAGCGCTGCAGCTCGGCGGGTGGCAGGGGGCGGCTGAACTTGTAGCCTTGCATCATCGAGCAGCCCAGGCGCTCCAGCACCCGCAGCTGGCGGTCGGTCTCCACGCCCTCGGCCACGACGCGCATGCCCAGGGCCCGCGCCAGCGCGATGATGGCGGTGACGATGGCGGTGCTCTTGGAGGCGAGGTCGAGGTCCTGCACGAAGCTGCGGTCGATCTTCAGCTCGGCGATGGGCAGCTGGGCCAGGTACGAGAGGCTGGAATGCGCGACGCCGAAGTCGTCGATGGCGATCTCCACGCCGATGTCCTTCAGGCGGTGCAGCGACGGGATCACGCCCTGCAGGTCCTTCATCAGGTCGTTCTCGGTGATCTCGAGGTGGATCATCCGGTGCGGCACGCCGGCCTGCGTCACGTACTCGTGGATCAGCTCCACGAGGTCGGAGCCGGTGCGCTCGAACATGCGGCTGGGCATGTTCACGGCGATGGCCTCGTCGAAGCCGAAGGCGTCCATCCACTGCCGTGCCTGGCGCGCAGCCTCACGCAGCGCCCATTCGGACATCGGCACGATCAGGCCGGTCTCCTCGGCCAGCGGGATGAACTCGCCGGGGGGCACGAGGCGCCCCTGGCGCTGCCAGCGCATCAGCGCCTCGACCTTGGCGACGCGCCCTTCCCGCACGTCGATCTGCGGCTGGTCGTGCAGCACCAGTTCGTGGCGTTCGATGGCGCGGTGCAGCGCGGTCTCGAGCTCCAGCTTCTCGCGGCCGCGGCCGGCGAGCATGGGGTTGAACACGGCGGCCGCGTTCTTGCCCTGGTTCTTGACCGAGTACATCGCCACGTCGGCGTTGCGCAGCAGGTCGACGACGGTGGCGCCGTCGCGCGGGTAGATCGCCACGCCGACGCTGCCGGTGACGAAGCACTCCTGACCGCTGATGAGGAAGGGCTCGCGCAGCTCGTCCAGCACGCGCTGGGCCACGCGCTCGGCGTCGGCGTCGGCGCCGACCTCGGGCAGCAGGGCCACGAACTCGTCGCCGCCCAGCCGGCCCACGGCCTCGAGCGCGCGGTGCGAACGCGGGCTGGTGCTCTCGAGCGCGCCGTCGAGCACGACGTCGGAGTGGCGCACGCAGGCCATCAGCCGGCGGCCGACCTGCAGCAGCAGCTCGTCGCCGGCGCCGTGGCCGAGGGTGTCGTTGATGACCTTGAAGCGATCGAGGTCGATCAGCAGCAGCGCGAACTGGTGCTGCAGCCGCCGGGCGTGTTCCAGCGCCCGTTCGGCACGCAGGATCAGCTGGCGGCGGTTGGGCAGGCCGGTGAGCGAATCGAAGTTGGCCAGGCGCCGGATCTCGTCTTCGGCCTGGCGGCGCTCGGTCACGTCCTGGACGATGCCGCGGTAGGCCGAGGCGCGGCCGTGTTCGTTGAACTCGGGCTCGGCCTCGACGTGGATGATGCGTTCACGCCCGTCGAGCAGCACGGTGGGCACGTCGGTGGTCACGGGCGACATGTGGCGCAGCGCCCGGTGCACCTCTTCCGACAGCTTGCGGCGCGGCTCGGCCGGCACCATGCGCAGCAGCGAACGCAGCGCCACGGTGTCCTGCGGGCCGAAGCCGAACACCCGCAGCGATTCGGGCGCCAGCCGGAAGCCGCCCTGGCGCCGCGACAGGAAGCTGCCCATGCGGGCCAGGTCCTGCGCCCGCGCCAGCTCGGCGCGGCTGCGCTCGAGCTCGATGCGCGTGCGGCTGGCGCGCAGCAGGTAGCGCAACCGGCCCT
>JAIXTY010000163.1 GCA_027483705.1 Rubrivivax sp. | reverse complement strand
TGAGGCTTCGTCCAGCGCGTTCTCACACAGCCTCGACCCACAGCCGTCCAACGGTCCTTCGAGTTTGCTGACGGAAAGGCAACGCTGACGCCGCCGACACCCACAACCATCGCGACACCGTTCAGAAGGTTTGGTCATCGAGGGAGCAGTTACCGAACCACGCAAAGGATGATTCGCAACGGCCTCACGGCGAACTGCACTCAGCAGACGAATCAGCCATGTGGGACTGAATTCCAGTCCAGTTCGCACTTTCCAAGGGGTACCGCTACGAGACAATCAGGGAGATTCCACGGAACCTGCCCGTTCTATGCTGACCGCACCGATGCCATTGGACGAACCGGAGCGTTTGCGGGCGCTCGAACGGCTCGATGTCCTCGACTCCGCGCCCGAGCGCGAGTTCGATGCGCTGGTGGCAACCGCTGCCTTGGTGTGCGGTGTCCCGATCTCGCTGGTCAGCCTTGTCGACCACGAGCGGCAATGGTTCAAGGCCAATGTGGGGCTGCCCGGGGTGACCGAGACGCCCCGTGATGTGGCGTTCTGCGCCCACACGATCCTGGACGACGAAATCTTCGAGGTGCCTGATGCCTCGGCCGACCCTCGCTTTGCCGACAACCCGCTGGTGGCCACGGCGCCCGACATCCGCTTCTACGCCGGCGCCACACTGCGCTTGAGCGACGGCGCCCACGTTGGCACGCTGTGCGTGATCGATCGCGTACCCCGCCGTCTGAGCGAGAAGCAGCGCGAGGCGCTGCGCCTGCTGTCGATCGCCGCTGTCCAGGCGTTGGAATCGCGTCGCATGGCACGGGCTTTCGCGGCCAGTGAAACCCGTTTTCGCACGTTCAGCGAGGCATCGCCGTTAGGCGTGTTCGCCACCGATGCGGCCGGCGCCTGCACGTACACCAACGCGCGCTGGCAGGCCATCTACGGCCTGAGCGAGGCCGAGGCTCTGGGCGACGGCTGGAGCCACACGCTGCACCCTGACGACAAGGCCGCTGTCTTCGCCCAATGGCAGCACTCAGCGGAGCTGAAGCAAGAATTCGACATGGAGTTCCGGGTCCGGCGCCACGATGGCTCGGTGCGCCATGTGCGCTCTGTTGCGCGCGCCTTGCTGGATGGCGATGACCAAGTCACAGGCTACGTGGGTTCAGTGGAGGACACCACCGAGCGCTTGCAGGCGCGCCGGGCACTGGACGAAGAGCGCGGGCGGCTGGCAGCGATCATTCAGAGCACCGGCGCGGGCACCTGGGAATGGAACGTTCAGACCGGCGAGACGCGCTTCAATGACCGCTGGGCCGAGATTGTCGGGGCCACCCTGGATCAGCTTTCCCCCACCACCATCCAGACCTGGGCCGACCTGGCCCACCCCGAGGACATGGCGCGATCCAGCGCGCTGCTTCAGGCTCACTTTACGGGCGAGACGGCGGCGTACGAATGCGAGGCGCGCATGCGCCATCGAGATGGCCGTTGGGTCTGGGTGCTTGACCGCGGCAAGTTGCTGACTCGCACCGCAGACGGCCAGCCCGAGTGGATGTTCGGCACCCGTATGGACATCACGGCGCGCAAGGCGCAGGAAGATCGGTTGAGCAAGAGCGAGGAATTGCTCAACCGCACCGGTGCCCTGGCACAGGTCGGGGGCTGGGAGGTCGACATCGCCAGTGGCAGCATCCACTGGTCCGAGCAGACCTGCCGCATCCACGGTGTGGAGCCCGGCTACCAGCCCCAGCTGGCTCAGGCCATCGACTTCTACGCGCCGGAAGCGCGCCCCCTCGTCGAGGCGGCCGTGGCGCAGGCCATGGCCGACGGCACGGACTGGGACCTGGAACTGCCGTTCATCCAGAAGGGCGGTCGCAGGATCTGGGTGCGTGCGGTAGGCCATGCGGAGTTCGAGGGCGGAAGGCCTGTGCGTCTGTTCGGCGCATTCCAGGACATCACCCGCCGCGTCCAAGATCGCCTGGCGCTAGAGGCCGCTCAACAACGTGTCTCGCTGGCGACCGAGACCGGTGGCATCGGGGTGTGGGAGCTGAACGTGCAAACCGGTGTGCTCACCTGGGATGCCCTGATGTACGCGCTGTACGGTTTGCCCGAGGGATCGGGTACGGACGGCTACGAGCTCTGGGCTCGCCACCTTCATCCTGCCGATCGAAGCCGGGCCGAGCAAGAGTTCAAGTCGTCCTTGGAAAGCGGTGCCGACTTTCGCTCCGAGTTTCGTGTGATCTGGGGCGACGGCTCCGTGCACTTTCTTCGCGCCTCTGGCCGTGTGACGCGTGACGCCGCGGGCCAGGCTCTGCACATGGTGGGCGTGAATTGGGATGTGACGCCACTGCGCGAACTCGCCAACCAACTGGCCGAACAGCACGAGCTCCTGCGCGTGACTCTGCAGTCGATCGGCGACGCCGTGATCACCACCGACGCGCAAAGCCGCGTGACCTGGTTGAACCCAGCAGCCGAGCGCATGACTGGCTGGCTGTCCTGCGAAGCACTCGGGCGGCCACTGACCCATGTCTTTCACATCGTCAACGAAGAGACCCGCCATCCCACCGAGAACCCCGTCGCTACCTGCCTGGCGCAGGGCAAGATCGTGGGCTTGGCCAACCACACGGTGCTCATCTCGCGCAATGGCGAAGAGTTCGGCATCGAGGATTCCGCCGCGCCGATCCGCAATCCCAGTGGCGACGTGCTCGGCGTCGTGCTGGTCTTTCACGACGTGACCGAACAGCGGCGCCTGTCCGGCGAGATGAGCTACCGCGCCACGCACGACGCCCTCACGGGCCTGGTCAACCGGGCCGAGTTCGAGACCCGGCTGCGCCGGACGCTGGACAAGGCACACGAGGAACGCAGCGAGCATGCCCTGCTGTACATCGACCTCGACCAGTTCAAGCTCGTGAACGACGCCTGCGGGCACTCGGTAGGCGACCAACTGCTGCAGCAGGTGGCCAAGCTGCTGCGCGAAGCCGTGCGCGCGCGCGACACGCTGGCCCGCCTGGGTGGTGACGAATTCGCGGTCATCCTGGAGCACTGCACGGGCGACCAGGCCCAGCGCGTGGCACAGCAGATCTGCGACCGCATGGAGGAGTTCAGGTTCCTGCACGACGAACGGCGCTTCCGCATCGGTGCCAGCATCGGTCTGGTACCGGTCGACAACCGCTGGGCCAACACGGCCACCGCCATGCAAGCGGCAGACACCTCGTGCTACGCCGCCAAGGAGGCCGGCCGCAACCGTGTGCACGCCTGGTTCGACACCGACCAGGCCATGCGCGCACGCCATGGCGAAACGCAGTGGGCTACGCGGCTGGAGCAGGCACTGGATGAAGACCGGTTCGTGCTCTATGCGCAGCGCATCGAAGCCCTTGGCGAGGGCGCCACGGGACTGCACGCGGAAGTGCTGATCCGGCTGCTGGACAGTGATGGCAGCCTGATCCCACCGGGAGCCTTCCTGCCGGCTGCAGAGCGTTTCCACATGGCCACGCGCATCGACCGCTGGGTGCTCAAGCGCGCCGTGCAGCAGATTCAGGCCATGGCCGATGTGAGTGCCCTGGACACCCTTTGCATCAACCTGTCAGGACAGTCGGTGGGCGACCGGGCGTTTCACCGGCATGCCATCGACGCCTTGACCGAAGCGGGCAGCGCGGTCTGCCAGCGCATCTGTGTGGAGGTCACGGAGACCGCCGCCGTCACCAACATGGCGGATGCCGCGATCTTCGTCGAACAGATCCGCGCTCTAGGGGCCAGGGTTGCGCTCGACGACTTTGGGGCCGGGGCCTCGTCGTTCGGCTACCTGAAGACCCTCAAGGTCGATCTGCTGAAGATCGACGGCAGCTTCATCCGCGACGTGATCGACGACCCGCTGGACGATGCCGCCGTGCGCTGCTTCGTCGACGTGGCCCGGGCGGTGGGAGTCAAGACGGTCGCCGAATTCGTGGACCGACCGGAAGTGCTGGCGCGGGTGCAGGATATCGGCATTGACTACGCGCAAGGGTTCTTGCTGCACAGACCAGAGCCGATCGAGAACCTGTTCGGCGCTGCCGCGCGACTCGCGCGGGTTTGAATCAACGCAGCGGCTCATCGCGACGGTGGGCATCATGCCGACACGCGTGCATGCGGGGCGCTACGGGCCGACGGCGGGCGACGCATGTTCGACACAAGCCACTCTGCCGGTACACGGGCGACTTCCGGCCTACATCGGAATGCCGTGAAGCTGCCGGTCGTCACCGACTGCTCCTGGCCGATTCCAGTCGCCAAAGATCGAGGCCGCGAACGACCGCTCCCACTGCAACGCGGTCACGTGGTCGCGCGGGCTGCCATCTCCCGGAATCAGTCGCCTCCACCCGCGACTTTGGCCGGCGCAGCGGAGTCTGGGCCTTCACGCGCCATGGCCTCGGTCACCCGGCGTGCGGTGGGCCGAGGAACCCCAAGACCTAGGTCCCGGCCCCCAACGTCGACCACACCATCGCCACCTCGAGCCCCGGCCGTGCGTTGCGGATGCGCAGCTCGCCGCCATGCGCCTGCGCCACCTGCCGGCACAGGTGCAGGCCCAGGCCCACGCCGCCGGCGCTGCGCGTGCGGGCGGCGTCGGGGCGGTGGAACGGTTCGCCCAGGCGAGAGAGCTGGTCGTCGGCCACGCCGGGGCCGTGGTCGCGCAGGCCCAGGGCCCAGCGGCCGTCGGGCTCGGTGCGCAGGAAGAGCGTGGGCGGCTGCGGCGCGCCGGCCGCGTGCCGGCGGGCGTTGTTGAGCAGGTTGCGCAGCATCAGCCGCACGCGGGTCTCGTCGACGGCGGCCACCGCGGGCTGCACCGCCACGTCGAGCGCCACCCCTTCGTCGGCCGCCAGGGCCTGCAGCAGCGCGGCCAGGTCCAGCGGTGCGGCCTGCAGCGCAGCGTGGCCCTGCTGCAGGCGCTCGCTCTCCAGCAGCGTGGCGACGAGGTCGCGCATCTCGGCCAGGTCGTGCAGCAGCGCCGTGCGCTCGGGGGTTTCGTCGAGCAGCTCGGCGTTGACGCGGGCGCGTGTCAGCGGGCTGCGCAGCTCGTGGCTGATGGCCAGCAGCAGCGTGCGCTTGGCCTCCAGCATGCCGGCCAGGCTGCCGGCCATGCCGTCGATGCGCGTGGCCAGGGCACCGAGCTCGTCGTCGCGCAGCCGGCCCCGCGGCGCGAACTGCGCGATCGGCCGGCCGAAGTCGCCCGCCGTGTAGGCCGCGACGCCGGCGCCGATGGCGTCCAGCGGCCTGAGCAGCCGTCGCACGGCGGCGTAGGCCAGGCCCAGCACGACGAGCAGCACGCCCACGGCGATCCATCCCAGGTAACGCGGGCGCGTGTCGCGCGGCGGCGCCACGAGGCCAAAGCGCAGCACGTGGCCGTCGCTCAAGATGCGCGTCAGGCCCCAGCGGCTGGAGCCGCGGTCGTGCGCGTCGGCCTCGCGGTGCCAGTCGTCGTCGCGGTCGTAGCCCGGATGGCTGTCGAAGCGCACCACCGGCCCGTCGATGCGCACGGTGATCGGCAGCCGCGCGACGAGGGCCTGGGCCCGCGCCACGTCGGGCGGCGTGCCGATCTCGGCGGCCAGGCGGTCGGCGTAGTCGGCCACCATCGGCTGCGCGTAGCCCTGCCAGCCGCCCTGCAGCGCGCGCTGCAGCGTGCCCAGCAGCAGCAGCACCATCGCCAGCGCCAGCAGCGCGAAGAGGGCCAGCAGCCGCGACTTCAGGCTGTGGCGAAAGCGGTGCAGCGCCGGCCGCAGGCTCCAGGCGGGCATGGTTCAGGCGGCGTGTGTCACGCGCGCACCCCGGCAAACAGGTAGCCGGCGTTGCGCAGCGTGTGGATCAGGTCCAGCGGCTCCAGCTTGCGGCGCAGCCGGCTCACGAGGATGTCGACGGCGCGGCTGTGGATGTCCTCGGCCGCGTGGCCGCGCAGGCGCGCCAGGATGTCGTCGCGGCTGAACACGCGGCCGGGCGTGCCGGCCAGCAGCGCCAGCAGCTCGAACTCGGTGCCGGTGAGCTCGACGGCGCGGCCGTCGGCGCGCACGCTGCGCCGGGCGAGATCGATCTCCAGGTGTTCGAAGCGCAGCGGCGCCGGCGCCTCGGCCGTGCTGGCCGCAGGCGCCGGTGCAGCCGCGGTGCGCCGCCACACGGTCTGCAGCCGCGCCAGCAGCTCGCGCGGCTCGAAGGGCTTGGGCAGGTAATCGTCGGCGCCGAGCTCGAGGCCGACGACGCGGTCCATCACGTCGCCGCGCGCGGTGAGCATCACCAGCGGCAGCGTGGCCAGCGGCGGCGGCTCGCGGCGCAGCAGCCGGCAGAGCTCGAAGCCGTCCATCTCGGGCAGCATCACGTCCAGCAGCGCGGCGTCGAAGCCGCCCTTCGCGCCCGGGGCCCGCAGCAGGGCCAGCGCGTCGCTGGGGCGCGTGGCCTGCTGCATCTCGATGCCGTGGCGGCGGAAGAAAGCCGCCAGCGGCGGGCCGAGCGCCTCGTCGTCGTCGACGAGCAGCAGCCGGCGCGTCGCGGGCGGTGGGGTCATGGCGCGATGCTACGGGCTGGCCGCTCAGTCGCCGTCGCGGCCGTGGCGGTGCCGCTTGGCGAGCATCTCGCGCAGCTCAGCCTGCTGCGCCGGACGCAGACTGTCGTAGAAGTCGGCGGCGGCGTTGATGAGGGCCGGGCTCTGCGCGCCGGCCATCGCCAGCTGCGCCTGCACGAGCGTGTTGGCGCGGCCGCGGTCGAAGCTCGGGCCGGCCATCGCGGCCTTGAGCTCCTCGCGCGGGTCGGCGCTGGTGGCGACCATGGCGTTGCGCATCTCGCGCAGGCGATCGGCCAGCGTCGCCAGCCGGGCCTTCTGGGTGGCGTCGAGGTCGAGCTTGCGGGCGGCGTACTCGATCGCGCGGCCCTGCATCGGGGCCGCCTCGGCGGCGGTGATGGCGCGCCAGCCGAAGCGCATGCCGTCGTGGCGGTGGGCGTAGGCGGCAAAGCCGCCCAGCAGCGTGGCGGCCACGGCCGCGCCGATGAGGCTGCGCTTGATCCAGGTCTTCATGGCGTGTTCCTTGGGATGGGTGGAAGGTGTGCCCATGGTCGGCGCCGCCGGCCGCGGCGTCCTTTCGCGGCGGTATCGCTGCGTATCGTTTCTTGTCGGCGGCCGGCGCGACAAGCTGCCTGTCAGCGACGCGGTGGAACAATCCGGCCGAATCCTTCAACGGCCCCCTCACGGAGAAGTCTCGATGAGCCTGAACGGCAAGACCGCCCTCGTCACCGGCAGCACCAGCGGCATCGGCCTGGGCATCGCGCTGGCCCTGGCCCGGCAGGGCGCCACGATCGTGCTCAACGGCTTCGGCGATGTCGACGGCGCCAAGGCGCAGGTCGCGGCGCTGGGCGTGCCGGTGCGCTACCACGGCGCCGACATGAGCAAGCCCGCCGAGATCGAGGCGATGATGGCCTTCGCCGCGCAGGCCGCCGGTGGCGTGGACATCCTCGTCAACAACGCCGGCATCCAGCACGTGGCCCACGTCGAGGACTTCCCGGTCGAGCGCTGGGACGCGATCATCGCCATCAACCTGAGCAGCGCGTTCCATACCAGCCGCCTGGCCATCCCGGCCATGCGGGCCAGGAACTGGGGCCGCATCATCAACATCGCCAGCGCGCATGGCCTGGTGGCCAGCGCGGGCAAGAGCGCCTACGTGGCGGCCAAGCACGGCATCGTCGGGCTCACCAAGGCCGGCGCGCTGGAGCTGGCCACCACGGGCGTGACCGTGAACGCCATCTGCCCGGGCTGGGTGCTGACGCCGCTGGTGCAGAAGCAGATCGACGCGCGGGCCGAGCGCGAGGGCATCAGCCTCGATGCCGCCCGCGTGGCCCTGCTGGGCGAGAAGCAGCCCTCGCTGCAGTTCACCACGCCCGAGCAGCTGGGCGAGCTGGCCTGCTTCCTGTGCACCGAGGCGGCCGCCAACGTGCGCGGCGTGGCCTGGGCGGTGGACGGCGGCTGGACGGCGCAGTAAGCGGGCGGAATAGGCACCCCGGAAAGCGACAAGCCCCGCCAGGGCGGGGCTTGCGAGGGGGAGCCGAATGTCGCCGGCGCACCGCCGGCGGTGGGGCTCAGGCGCGGCGGCGGCTGGCCAGGCCCAGGCCCAGCAGCGACAGGCCGGCCAGCGCCAGCGTGCCCGGCGCCGGCACCGACGACACCAGGGCCCACGGGGCCGTGCTGGTGGCCGTGCCCGACTTCGCGAAGAACTCCAGCGAGGCACCGCCGCTGTTCTCGAAGTAGACGATCTCCACCGAGTGCAGGCCGGCGGCCATGAAGCCGGTGATGGTGGTGGTGCGGTTGTCGGTGACGCCGCTGAACGACGCCGTCATCGCCGAGAGGCCGTCGATGACGAGGCGGGCGCCGTCATCGTGGTTGATGCCGAAGGTGTAGGTGCCGGCCGTCGCGATGCTGAAGTAGCCCGTCACCTTGGCCGCGAAGGTCTCCGGCGGCGAGACGCCCCAGGGGTTGTTGACGCTGAACAGGCCCCGCGTGCCGTCCTGCAGGTCGTCGAACTCGATGACCGAGGCGTAGTACGTGATGGTGGGCGCGCCGCTGGCGATGGCAGCGTCGGCCTGCGCCAGCGTCGACATCGGCGAACGGTCCCAGATGCTGACGGTGTAGGCGTTGGCCTGGCTCAGGGGGAGCAGCAGGCCGGCGGACAGGGCGAGGGCGTTGAAGAGCTTCATGTGGGCTTGTTGTGCTGGCTGGAACCGATGAATCCCCGGAAGGGGTGACAAGATGTAGCAGCACGAAACATGCCCAGAGAAAAACTTCAATGTCGACAGGCACTTGCGTGCGGATGTCGGCACCCCCCCTAGTTTTGTGTAAGCAGGGCCGACAGCCTGGGGAACCGCCGGCCGTGCAGATGTCACGCCGCGTCAGCTGTCGGCCGTGAAGCCGATGCGCTTGACCAGCGGGCCCCAGCGCTCGAGTTCGGCGCGCTGGCTGCGGGCCATCTCGTCGATGCTGCTGCCCTGGGCGATGAGGCCGACGACGCCGATGCCGTCGATCACCGACTTGTCGCGCAGCGCCGCATTGATGGCCTGGTTGGCCGTCTGCACCACGCTCATCGGCGTCCTGGCCGGGGCATGGAAGCCGAACCATTCTTCGGTGGTGAGTTCGCCGAAGCCCTGTTCGGCGAAGGTTGCGACGTCCTGCGCAAAGGGCAGCCGGGTGCGGCCCGAGAACGCCAGGATGCGCAGCTTGCCGGCGCGGTGGTTGGCCAGGAAGTCGCCGCCGGGCGTGAACATGCAGGCGATCTGGCCGCCGACGACGTCGGTGATGCCGGGCACGCTGCCGCGGTAGGGGATGTGCTTGAACTCGAAGTTCTGGCTCAGGCCCAGCAGCGCGCCCAGGAAGTGCGGCGTGCTGCCCGCGGCGGGGCTGCCGTAGTTGGCCTTGTCGGGGTTGGCCTTGGCCCAGGCGATGAAGCCCTTCACGTCCTTCACGCTCTCGGGCACCACCGGGCCGACGGCAAAGCCGTGGTGGATGATGGCCGTGGTGGAGACGGGCTGGAAATCGGCCGTCGGGTCGTAGCTCAGCTTGCGGTAGACGTGCGGGTAGATCGACACCGTGCTGTACGGGCCCATGCACAGCACCGAGCCGTCGGTGGGCGAGGACTTCAGCGTGTCCAGCGCGATGCGGCCGCCGGCGCCCGGCTTGTTCTCGACGATGGCGGCGTTCTTCGCGTAAGCCGTGCCGGCCACGCGCTCGGCCACGCGGCGGCAGACGATGTCGCCCGCGCTGCCGGCCGGAAAGCCGTACAGGAACTTCGGCTGCTCGAAGGCCTGCGCGCGGGCGTGGCCCGCCAGGCCGGTGGCGGCGAGCGCGCCGAGCGCGAGGGTCTGGCGTCGGGTGAGGCTCATCGGGTTGTCTCCTTGGGGATGAGTCGGGTTGGGGAACGAATGGGGGCGTGCTCAGGCGCAGCGCGCGACGATGTCCTCGGGCGGCGCGATGGCCTTCAGGCGCGACGGGTCGTCGGGGTGGCGCACGACGAAGGCGCGCACCTCGGTGCCTTCGCACAGCAGCAAGTCGCCCCGCATCACGCGGTGCAGGTGGCGGAAGACCTTGCGCTCCCAGGCCGTGACGCTGGTGTGCACCTCGAGCGTCTCGCCGTAGGTGGCGGGGTTGATGAAGCGCGTGTGCGTTTCGAGCACCGGCGTGCCGACGATGCCGCGCGTGGCCGTGAGCTCGCGCCACGGCGGCAGGCCGGCGGCCATGAAGAAGGCAAGCGAGGCCTGGTCCATCCAGCGCGCGAAGTTCGGGAAGAACACGATGCCCGCCGGGTCGCAGTCGCCGAAGTGCACCTGCACGCGGTGCACGTGCACGCGCGGCGTGGCCGGCGTCGTCATGCCGGGCGGCTCACCTTGGCGGCGCGCTTCTCGAGGAAGGCGCGCACGCGTTCCTTGGCGGCCTCGTCGCCCTGGGCGATGGACGACATCAGGCTCTCGACGAACAGGCCGTCCGCCGCGGGCAGGTCGGCGATGCGCGGCAGCGCCTGCGTGATGGCGTAGTTGGACAGCGGCGCGTTCTGCGCGATCTTCAGGCCCAGTTCCAGCGCCTTGGCCAGGCCCGCGCCGGCCGCGACGCGGTAGTTGCTCAGGCCGAAGGCCTGGCCTTCGTCGGCGTCGAAGCTGCGGCCGGTGAGCATCATGTCGGTCATGCGCGAGGTGCCCAGCAGGCGCGGGATGCGCACCGAGCCGCCGCCGCCGACGAAGATGCCGCGCGTGCCCTCGGGCAGCGCGTAGAAGGTGCCGTCCTCGGCCACGCGCAGGTGCGCCGACGCGGCCAGCTCCAACCCGCCGCCCACCACCGCGCCGTGCAGCACCGCGATCACCGGCACCGGGCCGTACTGCAGCGCGTCGAAGCAGGCGTGCCAGGCGCGCGAGTGCACCATGCCTTCGGCCACGGTGCGCTCGCTCACTTCCGAGAGATCGAGGCCCGCGCAGAAGTGCTCGCCCTCGCCGCTGATGACGAGCACCCGCACGTCCTTCGGCAGGTTCACCACGACGGTGTGGATCTGCGCGAGCAGCTCGTCGGAGATACTGTTGCGCTTGGCCGGGCGGTTCAGGCGCAGGTGGAACACCGGGCCGCTGCGCGCCAAGCGCAGGAGGTCCAGCGACGCGAACACGCCTTGCGACGGCACGGCTTCGAAGGTGGGGGTCGTGGGGTTCATCGGGTGCTGGGCGTGGCGCGGGTCAGCGCTGCACGGTCCGTTCGTCGGTGGGTGTGGCGGCGTAGAGCTGTTCGACGTCGGCGGCGCGCCGCGCGAGCGCGATGCGCTGGTTGAGGTAGCCCTTGTCGGTGATCTCGCCGCTGGCGGCATCGGGCGGGCCCTGCAGCCAGCGCACGCGCGCCGGCACCTGCGACGAGCCACCGCCCTCGGCGGCCAGGGCCCGCAGGCCGGCCTGCAGGTGGCCCTGCAGCGTGGCCGCCGGCAGCGCACGCGCGGCTTCCGACAGGAACAGCAGCGCGCCGAGCTCGGCGCGGTCGTGGCCGGTGATCACGGCGTCGGCCACCCACGGCGACAGCGCCGAGACGAGCTTCACGCGCAGCGTACCCACGCTGACCCAGGTGCCGCTGGTGAGCTTGAAGTCCTCGGCCACGCGGCCGTCGAAGACGATGCCCTGCGACGGGTCGGCCTCGTCGCGCAGCCGGCCGGCGTCGCCGATGCGGTAGAAGCCGTCCTCGTCGAAGGCGGCGGCCGTGGCCTCGGGGTTGTCGCGGTAGCCGGGGGTGACGTTGTCGCCCTTGATGCGCAGTTCGAGCTTGCCGCCACCGGCCGGCACGAACTTCACCTGCGCGCCCGGCATCGGCAGGCCGATGACGCCGGGGCGGTCGAGCTGCCAGTTGGCGAAGGTCACCGCGGGGGCGGTCTCGGTGCTGCCCCAGCTGGTGGTCATCCACAGCGGGCCCATGGCCGGATCGCGCACCTTCGCGGCCAGCGCCTCGAGCCGCTGCCAGGTGGCCGGCGGCATGCCGGCGCCGGCGTAGAACAGCATGCGCAGGCGGCCGAGCAGGCGGTGGGCGAGGTCGGGGTCGGCCTCCAGCGCCGGCAGCATCATCTCGTAGCCGCGCGGCACGTTGAAGTACACGGTGGGCTGCACCGTCTTCAGGTTGGCGAGCGTGCGGCCCACCAGCGCGGGCAGCGGGCGGCCGTCGTCGATGTACAGCGTGCCGCCATGGCGCAGCACCATGTTGAGGTTGTGGTTGCTGCCGAAGGTGTGGCTCCAGGGCAGCCAGTCCAGCAGCACGGGCTTCTCGCGCGCCAGGAAGGGCAGCGTCTGCAGCAGCATCTGCTGGTTGGCGCACAGCATGCGGTGCGTGTTGATCACGACCTTGGGCGTGCCGGTTGAGCCGCTGGTGAGCAGGTACTTGGCGTGCGTGTCGGGCGTGAGGCGCGCCAGGGCCTCGGCCACGGCGGGCGTTTCAGGGGTGGCCAGCAGGTCGGCGAAGGCGCGTGCGCCGGGCACCGACTCGGCGCCCTGCGAGAACACGCGCAGCGCCGGTGTCGCGGCCTGGGCCACGGCCGGCGCGTAGACCTGGGCGTCGCCGGCGTACACCAGCGCCGGCCGCAGCGCGTCGAGGATGGCGTGCAGCCGCGTGAAGTCGGGGCCCGCGAGGCGGCTGTAGCCGCTGGACACGGTGCACGAAGGCCGGCCCACGTGCAGGGCCGCCAGCATCAGCACGGCATGGTCGAGCGAGTTGTCGGACAGCACCACCACCGGGCCGTCGGGCAGCTGCAGGTCGATGAGCGCCTGGCCGACGGCGCCGACGCGCCGGCGCAGCTCGCGCCACGACAGCCGCTGCCAGCTGCCGCTGCCGTCGGGCTCGGCCATCGCGAGGGCGTCCGGCGTCGTCGCGGCCCAGTGCTCCAGCCACTCGCCCACGCAGCGTGCGTAGGGCTGCAGCGGCTCGGGGTGGCGCAGCAGGAAGGCGCCGCCGCCGAGCTCGACCCGCTCCGTGCGGCGGGGGGCGAGCAGGCGGGGATCGTCGAAGAAGTCGGCGGGCATGCGGTCTCCGGCGAGGGGCCTCGGGGTCGTCGAGAAACACCATACAGAGCTGTATGGAAACGAGCCGAATCTTAGGGTCGTCCCCAGGCTTGGGCATTGGGGAACACCATGATGTGTGGCCATACAGTGCTGTACGGCCGCGGTGGCGGCCGTGGCATCATCGCGGCATGTCGACCGCCCCTGTCCGGCCCTTGCCGCCAGCCCGCCCGGCGCGCGCGCGCAAGGCGGCGCCGCGGCCTGCCCGTGCCGTACTGACGCCCGAGGACTGGGTGTCCGCGGCCACCCAGGTGCTGGTGGACCACGGCATCGACCACGTGCGCGTGGACGTGCTGGCCGGCGAGCTGAACGTGACGCGCGGCAGCTTCTACTGGCACTTCCGCGACCGCGAGGACCTGCTGCGCCGCGTGCTGCGCGCCTGGCGCGAGGAAACCACCGTGCAGCTGACGAAGCGGCTGGAGGTGGCGCGCAGCGACCCGCGCGAGCTGCTGGCCGACGTCATCACGCTGCCGTTCCGCGGCCGTGCCGCGGTGCGCGCGGCGCGCATCGAACTCGCCATCCGCGCCTGGGCGCGCCGCGACCCGATGGCGCGCGAGGCGCTCGACGAGGCCGACGCCTCGCGCATCGGCTACCACGAGACGATCTTCCGCGCGCTGGGCTTCGGCGCCGCCGAGGCCGCGCACCGCGCGTTCCTGCTGTACGGCTACGAGGTCGCGGAGTCGCTGATGCCGCGTCAGGGCGGGGCCGAGCAGCGAGACGCGCGCCGCCGCTTCGTGCTGCAGCTGGTGCAGCAGCCGGTGCCACCCACGGCCTGAGCCCTCGTCCATCCACCGGATGGGGTTTTCCCCGGTCGCTGGCCCGGGCGGCGGCCGGTGACACTCGTCCCGATATGGCCGATTCGCAAGTCCCCGACGACGAGCCCAGCGTCGAAGACCTGGGCATGGCTCCGGCGCTGTGCGCACGCCGGCTGTACCAGCTGGGCGCCGCGATGGTGGCGGTGCACACGCTGGAGGCGCGGCTGAGCCCGGTGCAGTTCGCGGCCCTGCAGGCGGTGCACAACCAGCCGGGCCTGGACCAGCGGGCGCTGGCCGGCCTGATCGCCCAGGACGCGCCTACCACCACCGCGGTGGTGGAGAAGCTCGCCGAGCGGGGCCTGCTGGTGCGCGGCGAGTCGCCATCCGACGGCCGCACGCGGCTGCTGTCGCTCACCGAAGCCGGGCGCGAGGTGCTCGTGAAGCTGCAGCCGCAGGTGCGCAAGGCGCAGGCCGCGCTGCTGCGGCCGCTGCCGCGGGCCGAGCAGCTGCAGTTCATGCGCATGCTCGTCACGCTGCTCGAGGCCCACGGCAAGATGCCTAAGCCACCGGCGCCGCCGGCCGTGCCGGCCGACTGAGGTTGCCCCGCGTGCCGGCCTGAGGCCCGGGCGCGCCGTCAGCCCTGCAGGTGCCGATACACCGTGCTGCGCGAGACGCCCAGCGCGCGTGCCGTCTGGCTGACGCTGCGGCCGCAGCGCTCCCAGGTGTCGCGCACCAGCGCGTCGCCCTGTCGCCGCAGGGCCGAGGACGGGCCGTCGCCGGTGGCCGCGGTCGGCCCTTCGCTGACACCGGCGGCCTGCGCAGGCAGCGCGCGTGCGATGTCGGTCTCGTCCAGCTCGGCCGGCGTGTCGTCGGTGCGCAGCGAACGCTGCAGCACCGCGCGCACCAGCACCGAACGCAGCTCGCGGAAGTTGCCGGGCCAGCGGTGCCGGCGCAGCCGCGCCAGCGCGCCTTCGGCGAGCCGTGCCGAGGCGTCGATCTCGCGCAGCAGCGCCTGGGCGACGGCGTCGAAGTCCGTCCGCGCGCGCAGCGGCGGCAGCTCCACGCGCACGGTGTGCAGGCGGTAGAGCAGGTCGGCGCGGAAGCGGCCGGCGCGCACGGCCTCGTCGAGGTCGCGGTGCGTGGCGGCGAGCACCTGCACGTCGAGCTTGCGGCCCTCGAGCGCGCCCACCGGCCGGGCGACGCCGTCGTCCAGAAAGCGCAGCAGCGTCGCCTGCAGCGCCGAGGGCAGCTCGGCCACCTCGTCGAGCAGCAGCGTGCCGCCGTCGGCACGGGCCAGCAGCCCCGGGCTGCCCCCGGGCCGGGCGCCGGTGAAGGCGCCCGCGACATGCCCGAACAGCTCGGCCTCGAACAGCTCGGCCGGCATGCCGCCGCAATTGACGGCCACGAACTCGCCGCCGCGCCGGCCGTGCTGGTGGGCGTGGCGCGCCATCACCTCCTTGCCGGTGCCCGTCTCGCCCTGCAGCAGCACCGGAACCCGCAGCGCCACCGCGCGCTCGACCAGCCGGCGCGCGGCCACCACCGCCGCGTCCTCCACCCCCGGGCCGGCATCGGCCGCAGCGCGCGGCGCCGCCGGCGCCAGGGCTGCCGATACCGCCACCCGCCGAGCCGGCGACGGCGACAGCCGCCGGGCCACCAGCAGGCTGCCCAGGCTGTCGCGCAGGCGTGTCTCGTCGTCGCGGTGCAGCCGCGCGAGCAGGTGCTCGAAGGGCTCGGCGAACAGCGCCTCGAAGACGCTGCCGGGGTCGGGCTGCAGGCCGGCCAGCAGCTCGCGCGCCGTGGCGTTGCAGGCGGTGAGCTGGCCCTGGTCGTCGAAGGCCAGCAGGCCGGCACTGAGCGTGCCCAGGTACTCGGCGCGTGGGTGCACGGCCAGCAGCAGGTGGCCGCGCATCTGGTGCGCGAGCAGCCGGTTCTCGATCTGCTTGGCCGACATCTGCACCAGCGCCTGCGTGTGGCGGTGGCGGGACAGCACGTAGGAGCTGGCGTCGAGCACGCCGACGATGCGGCCCTGACCGTCGCGCACCGGCGCGGCCGTGCACGAGACCTCGCCGAGCGACAGGAACCAGTGCTCGCGCCCCGTCACCGCCACGGCCTGCCCGGCCGCCAGCGCCGTGCCCAGGCCGTTGGTGCCGGCCAGCGACTCGTGCCAGTGGCTGCCCGCCACGATGCCGGCACTGCCGCCGGCGCCGCTGCCGCTGGTGCTGAAGCGGTTGTCGGCCTGCAGGTCGAGGATCACGCCGTCGGGATCGGCGAAGGCCAGCAGGTGGTTGCTGCCGGCGATCTGCCGCGACAGCGTCTCGAGCTCGGCCTGCGCCAGCCCGAGCACGGTGCGCGAACGCTCGCGGCGCCGCGCCAGCTCGGCCGCCTCGACCACCGGCACGCGCATCGGCGCCGCGGCGTCCAGGCCGTGGCCCAGGCAGCGGGCCCAGCTGTCCAGCACCAGCGCCGAGGGCGCGCCGTCCAGCGGCAGGGTGCCGCCCCGCAGGCTCAGGGCCCGGGCGCGAGCGAGCTCGCGAGTCGTCTCGATCGTGTTCACGGCGTCGTCTCCTGGGGGCGCGCCGGTCTGCCGCCGGGCGTCGTCGTCAACCCGCGGCGGTGTGGCCCGGGATGCATCGCTTCTCCACAGTGCCGCGCGACAGTGTCTCGATTCGCGACACGCCGCCACGGCAAGGCGTGATGAGACGCCAGGGAACCGACCCCCGCGATTGGGGTGTTCACGGATTGGAACGTCGATTGCAACGACACGGCCGCGGGTGGCCTCGAGTGCTGATGCGCCGCCGCCCGGAAACGAAACCACACCATTCCAGGAGACACGTCGATGATCCGCAAGAACCCGACCCGCCGCGCCTGGCCGGCGCTGTTGACCGCGGCCGCGCTGGCTGCCGCGAGCTGGAGCGCCGCTGCCCAGGGCAACCTCGACAAGCTCAAGCAGTTCAAGGTCGCCACCACCGACCTGAACATCCCGGTGGTGCCGCAGACCGGCCGCAACGCCGACGCCATCCGCGCCAACCTGCGCAACATCAAGATGCCGCCGGGCTTCAAGATCGAGCTCTTCGCCATCGTGCCCGACGCACGCATGATGGCCGTGGCGCCCAGCACGAACATGCTCTTCGTGGGCACGCGCAAGACCAGCGTGTGGGCCGTGACGGACCGCAACTCCGACGGCGTGGCCGACGAGGTGAAGAGCTTCGCGCCCAGCCTGAAGTTCACCAACCCCAACGGCGTGTGCTGGACGCGCGACGGCTTCCTGATCGTCGTCGAGCACAACCGCGTGCTCAACTTCCCGGCCGCCGAGTTCTTCTATGAAGGCCCGGACGTGGCGGTGATCGAGGTCGTGCCGCAGGGCAAGCTGATCCCGCCCGAGGAAGAGAGCTTCAACCACGGCGCGCGCGTGTGCCGCGTGGGGCCGGACAACCAGCTGTACGTGTCGCTGGGCCAGCCCTTCAACGTGCAGCCGCGCGACAAGGTCAAGCTCTACGACGACCTGGGCATCGGCGGCATCGTGCGCTTCAACCCGTTCGACGGCAGCAAGCGCGAGGTCTTCGCGCGCGGCATCCGCAACTCCGTGGGCCACGACTTCAACCCCAAGGACGGCAGCCTCTGGTTCACCGACAACCAGGTCGACGGCATGGGCGACGACATCCCGCCGGGCGAGCTGAACCGCGTCACCGCGCGCGGCCAGCACTTCGGCTTCCCGTGGACGAACGGCGGCGTCACCATCGCCGGCAGCGCCGCCGCGCCCGACCTGAAGGACCTGCCGGCCCCCGCCGGCCTGGTGCCGCCGCAGGTGAACTTCCCGGCCCACCAGGCGCAGCTGGGCATGAGCTTCTACAGCGGCTCGATGTTCCCCGAGAAGTACCGCAACGGCATGTTCGTGGCCTCGCACGGCTCGTGGAACCGCACCAAGGCCAGCGGCGCGCTGATCAACTTCGTCTCACTCAAGGCCGACGGCACGGCCGACAAGAGCGAGGTCTTCGCCGAAGGCTGGATGGACGCCAACGGCGTCTACCGCGGCCGCCCGGTGGACGTGGCCATGATGAAGGACGGCTCGATGCTGATCAGCGACGACTTCGCGGGCGCCATCTACCGCGTGACCTACAGCGCGCCCTGACGGGCGAGCCCCGCGGCCGGGCCACCCGCGCCCGGCCGCGGTCCCATGCGAGGATCGAGCGAACGTGAAACCGAATTCTTTCTGCACCGTGGCCGCGCTGGCCTGGGTGCTGGCGCTGCCGGCCGCGGCCCAGGACGTCCAGGCCGGGCGCCAGCGTGCGCAGGCCTGCGCCGTGTGCCACGGGCCCGTGGGCCTGAGCACCACGCCCGATGCGCCGCACCTGGCCGGGCAGCCCGCGCTGTACCTGGCGGCGCAGCTGCGCGCCTACCGCAGCGGCGCGCGGCGCCACGAGGTGATGAACGTGATGGCCCGCGGCCTGACCGACGAGGACATTGCCCAGCTCTCGGCCTGGTACGCCGCGATCCGCATCGATGCGCAGCCGCCGCAGTAGCCCGCGCCGCGGCGCCGGTGCATGGGTGGTGGCGCTGGCAGTGGGACTGCCGGCCGTGGGCGCGTCGGCCACCGAGGAGCGCGTGATCGTCAGCGCCAGCGGCGCCGAGCTGCGCGCCTTCGACGCGCCGCACGCGGCCAGCGTGGTGGGCAGCGACGAGCTGCGCGCCGGCGGGCCGATGATCAACCTGTCGGAGTCGCTGGCCCGCGTGCCGGGGCTGGTGGCCAACAACCGCAGCAACTACGCGCAGGACCTGCAGCTGGGCTCGCGCGGCTTCGGCGCGCGGGCCAGTTTCGGGGTGCGTGGGTTGCGGCTGGTGGCGGATGGCATTCCGGCCAGCGGGCCAGATGGCCAGGGTCAGGTCTCTCATTTCGACATCGCCGGCGCCAGCCGCGTGGAGGTGCTGCGCGGGCCGTTCTCGGCGCTGTACGGCAGCAGCTCGGGCGGCGTGATCTCGCTCGTGAGCACGGCGCCCACCGAGCGCCGGCTGCGCATGGAGGCGGATGCCGGCAGCTTCGGGCTGATGCAGGGCCGGCTCACGCTCGAAGGGCCGCTGGCGGCGCTGGGCCCGGGCTGGTCGCTGCGCGCCTCGGTGTCGGACATGTCGATCGACGGCTTCCGGCCGCAGTCGGCCGCCGAGCGGCAGCTGGCCAACGTGCGGCTGGCGCGCGAGGACGGCCGCGACCGCATCGTGCTCGTCGCCAACGTGCTGTCGCAGCCCGCGCAGGACCCGCTGGGCCTGACCCGCGCGCAGTTCGAGGCCGACCCCTACCAGACTGCGACCGTGGCGCTGCCGCAGACCGCACCCGGCCAGCCCGACCGCTTCGACACGCGCAAGGACACGGCGCAGTCGCAGGCCGGCATCTCGTGGCGGCACCGCTTTGCCGCGGGTGCGCTGGCCGAGAGCCAGCTCGCGGCCTGGACCGGCCAGCGCGCGGTGACGCAGTGGCAGGCCATCCCGGTGGCCACGCAGTTCAACGCCACGACGCCGGCGCTCACCGAGCGTCACCCCGGCGGCGTGATCGACTTCGACCGCAGCTACGGCGGGCTCGATGGCCGGCTGGTGTGGCGCTGGGCGCTGCAGGGCGACCGCCGGCTGCAACTGGTGGCCGGCGCGGCGCTGGAGAGCGCGCGCGAAGAGCGCCGCGGCTTCGAGAACTTCAGCGGCCCCGTCGCGACGCGGCTGCTGGGCGTGACCGGCCGGCTGCGCCGCGACGAGAGCAACCGCCTCGACAGCCGCGACGCCTTCCTCCAGGCCGACTGGGACCTCACGGCCGACTGGGCGCTGGCCGCCGGCCTGCGCGCCACCCGCGTGCGCTACGCCTCCACCGACCGCTACATCGTCGGCGGCAACGGCGACGATTCGGGTGAGCTCACGTACTCGGCGCGCAACCCGGTGGTCTCGCTGCAATGGCGCGCGGCGGAGAGCCTGCGCGCCTACTTGAGCCTGGGCCGTGGCTTCGAGGCGCCGACGCTGGGCGAGGTGGCCTACCGGCCCGATGGCGGCACCGGCTTCAACAGCACGCTGCTGCCGCAGACCAGCCGGCAGGTGGAGGCGGGCCTGAAGTGGCGCAACGCCGCCGGCGTGGCGCTGGACCTGGCGCTCTTCGAGGCGCGCACGGCGGACGAGATTGCGGTCGCCACCAACCGCGGCGGCCGCAGCACCTTCCGCAACGTCGGCCGCACCACGCGGCGCGGGGCGGAGCTGGCGCTGGCGCTGCCGCTCTCGCCCCAGTGGCGCAGCAGCCTGGCGCTGACGGTGCTGAATGCCCGCTACGACAGCGCGTTTGCCGTCTGCGCGGCACCGCCCTGCCTGACGCCGACGCTGCCGGTGCCCGCGGGCAACCGCATCGCCGGCACGCAGCCCCGGAGTCTGTTCGCCGAGCTGGTGTGGCAGCCCCTGCTGCCGCTGGAGCTGGCCGTCGAAGTGAGGGGCCTCGGCCGCGTGCCGGTGAATGATCTGAACAGCGACTTCGCTGCCGGCCACGGTCTCGTGGGCCTGCGCGCGCGCTGGATGCAGCAGCTGCCCGCGGGCCGGCTGGAGCTGCTGGCGCGCATCGACAACCTGGCCAACCGCGCGGTGGCCGGCAGCGTGATCGTGAGCGACGCCAACGGCCGCTTCTTCGAGCCGGCGCCGCCGCGCAACGCGCTGGTGTCGCTGCGCTGGGCGGTGGCCTGGCCCTGACGGGCGGCGTTCAGGCCGCGGCGCGGGCCTCGCCCACCACCTGCTGCAGCGCGCGCGCCAGGCGCTCGGTGGCGGCGGCGGGGTCGTGCAGCTTGTCCAGGCCGAAGAGGCCGAGGCGGAAGGTCTTGAAGTCGGGGCCCTCGTCGCACTGCAGCGGCACGCCGGCGGCGCTCTGCACGCCCACGGCGGCGAAGGCCTTGCCGGTGTGGATGCCGGCGTCGTCGGTGTAGCTCACCACCACGCCCGGGGCCTGGAAGCCCTCGGCCGCCACGCTGCGGAAGCCGTGCGTGGCCAGCAGCGCACGCACGCGCGTGCCCAGCTCCCACTGCTCGGCGCGCAGCTTCTCGAAGCCGTAGGCGCGTGATTCCAGCATCACGTCGCGCGTAGCCGCCAGCGCGTCGGTGGGCATGGTCGTGTGGTACGCGTGGCCGCCGCCTTCGTAGGTTTCCATGATCTGCAGCCACTTCTTCAGGTCGACCGCGAAGCTCGTGCTGGTGGTGCCATCGATGGCGCTGCGCGCGCGTTCCGACAGCATCACGAAGGCGCAGCAGGGCGAGCCGCTCCAGCCCTTCTGCGGTGCGCTCACCAGCACGTCGACGCCGGTGGCGGCCATGTCCACCCACAGCGCGCCGCTGGCGATGCAGTCCAGCACGAAGAGGCCACCCACCGCATGCACGGCGTCGGCCACGCCGCGCAGGTAGTCGTCGGGCAGCACCATGCCGCAGGAGGTTTCGACGTGAGGCGCAAACACCACCGCCGGCTTCTCGGCGGCGATGGCGGCGCGCACGGCTTCCAGCGGCGCCGGTGCCCAGGGCATCTGCCGGCCGGTGGCCACCGGGCGGGCCTTCAGCACGGTGTGCGAGGTGGCGATGGCGCCCATCTCGAGGAGCTGCGTCCAGCGGTAGCTGAACCAGCCGTTGCGGATGACCATCGCGTGGCGGCCGCTGGCGAACTGCCGCGCCACCGCCTCCATGCCGTAGGTGCCGCTGCCCGGCACGACCACCGCGCTCTTCGCGTGGTAGACCTCCTTGAGCACGCCGGCGATGTCGCGCATCACGCCCTGGAAGCGCTGCGACATGTGGTTGAGCGCGCGGTCGGTGTAGACGACCGAATACTCCAGAAGGCCGTCGGGATCGATGTGCGCGTTGAGGCCGGGCATGTCTGTCTCCGTTGTCATGACTACCGCAAGAGCGGTCGGGGAGCTTAGCACCGGGCCTTGCACCTTGCTGCGCCGTCGTTCGTCAGCGCACGGACGGCCTCTACCCGGGCGCCGACAGTGGCCCCGCCGGCTCCGCCTTGCGAGCGCGGAAGCCGGGAATCCCAGATGCCACTGCCGACCCTTGTACACCGCTGCGCCGCGCTGCTCGTCACCCTGCTGGCCGCTCCGCTGGTGATTTCCACCGCCACCGCGGCCACGGCGCCTCGCATCGAGGTGCAGTTCGGCGACGCGACGGGCCGCTACAGCGCCTATCACGTGGCCCTCACGCGGGCCACCGAGCAGGCCGCGCTGGCCTGGACGCAGCATCTGGCGGGCGACTTCTCGGCCGTGGCGCTGACGGTGCAGATCAACTTCCTCGACATCCCCACCGCCAGCGGGCGCAGCCTGGGCAGCGGTTTCGTCGACTGGCGCGACGACGGCGTCAGCCTGTGGCAGCAGGGCGCGGCGCACGAGCTGCTCACGGGCATCGACGTGAACGGCGCCGAGCCTGATGTCGAGTTCAACATCGGCATCGACGGCTACCTGCAGACCGAACTCTGGTTCGACCCCGACCCCGCGCTGCGACTGGCCGACGTGCCGGCCGACCGCACCGATGCGTTCTCGGTGCTGCTGCACGAGTGGGGCCACGCGCTCGGCTTCAATGGCTGGATGGACGGCGCGTCCGGCGTGCTGCCCGGCGACTACGCCTCTACCTTTGACACGCTGGTGAGCCCGCGCCTGGGCGACGCCGGGTTGACGCTGTACTTCGCTGGCCCGCACAGCCTGGAGCTCTTCGGTGCGCCGGTGCCGCTGAGCTTTGGCAACCACGGCCACATCGGCAACGCCGACGGCCGGGACGGTGCGCAACTGCTGGGTGACCTGATGAACGGCGAGTCGTTCAGCCGCGGCACGCGCTACGCCATCAGCGATCTCGACCTGGCGATGCTGGCCGACATGGGCGTGCCCATCCTCGGCGTGGTGGCCGAGCCGCCGGCGGCGGCCCTGCTTCTGGCCGGCGTGGCCGGGCTCGGCCTGTGGTCGCGCCGCCGGCTGCCGCTCGGCGGCTGAGCCGGCCAGGCGCCCGCGGGTGACTCAGGCCGCCAGCTTGGCGGCAATCTTCGCCACGTGCGCGCCCTGGAAGCGCGCGCCGGCCAGTTCGTTGGCCGAGGGCTGGCGCGAGCCGTTGCCGTCGGCGATGGTGCTGGCGCCGTAGGGGCTGCCGCCGGTGACTTCGCCCACGCCCATCTGGCCCTGGAACGAATACGGCAGGCCGACGATCACCATGCCGTGGTGCAGCAGCACCGTGTGCGTCGACAGGATCGTGCTCTCCTGGCCGCCGTGCTGCGTGGCGGTGCTGCTGAACACCGAGCCGACCTTGCCGATGAGCTTGCCCTGGAACCACAGGCCACCAGTCTGGTCGAGGAAGTTCTTCATCTGCGCCGGCATGTTGCCGAAGCGCGTGGGCACGCCCAGGATGATGGCGTCGTAGCTGGGCAGTTCGTCCACGGTGGCCACCGGCGCGGCCTGGTCGAGCTTGAAGCCGGAGGCCTTGGCCACGTCGGCCGGCACGATCTCGGGCACGCGCTTGATCACCACCTCGGCGCCGGTGCTGGCGGCGCCTTCGGCGACGGCCTGCGCCATGGTCTCGATGTGGCCGTAGCTGCTGTAGTAGAGGACGAGGATCTTGGCCATGAGGCGCTCCGTGGGGTTGGGTTGCGCTGCATTCTGGTCAGCCAACCGCTCGCGTCGGTGCGGAAGGCGCGAAGGCGCCGTTCAACGCCACTGAATGCCCTTGGCGTCTGCGCGCCCTCAGCCGCCGCTCAGTGCGAGCACGATGGCCACCTGGTCGTCTGGCTTCAGCGGGTGGGCCAGGTCGCGCACGCCGCGGCCGCTGACGAAGACGCGCATGTTCGGCCGCAGCTGGCGCTGCTCATCGACGACGCGGAAGGCCATGCCCGGGAACTGGCGCTCCAGGTCGTCGAACAGCTCCAGCAGCGTCGCGCCTGAAGCCTGCACCGGCGAGCCGCGCGTGTAGTGGTGCAGGGCCGGCGGCACCATCACCTTCATCGCCAGCGCCCTCAGGCCCGGGCCGCGACTTCGACGGCGTAGATCTCGGGCAGGTGCCGCGCCAGCACCTGCCAGCGCGCGCCCTCGTCGCGGCCGATCCACAGCTCGCCGCTGCTGGTGCCCAGGTACAGCGCGGGCTTGGGCCGCGCATCCACCGTCATCGCCTGGCGCTTGATGGTCCACCAGGCCTGCTCGGATGGCAGACCCTGGTCGAGCCGCTGCCAGCTGCGGCCGGCGTTGCGTGTCACGTAGGCCGCGGGCTTGCCCTTCAGCGCCGTGCGCGGCCACACGGTGGCGCTGTCCATCGGGAACACCCAGGCGGTGTCGGCGTCGTGCGGGTGCACCACCATCGGGAAGCCCGAGTCGCCGATGGACTTGGGCATCTTGCGGCCGATGCGCACCCAGCTGTCTTCGTCCGGGTTCGCGCCGCGGTCCATGCGGTAGATGCCGCAATGGTTCTGCTGGTAGAGCCGGTCGGGGTTGCTGGGGCACAGGCGGATGCAGTGCGGGTCGTGGCAGCTGGGGTCGGTGACGTCGAAGCCTTCGACGATCTCGAGGCCGCGGATGCGCGTGTGCCAGGTCTGGCCGGCGTCGAAGGACTCGTGCACCCCGCCGCCCGACATGCCGAACATCAGGTGCGCGGGGTTGCGCGGGTCGACGATCACGGAGTGGAGCTTGGGGCCGTCTGGTGTGCCGTCCTGCTCGGTGCCCATCCAGGGGCGGAAGGTGGCGCTGTCGTTGACGGAGGCCAGCGGCGCCCAGGTGTCGCCGCCGTCTTCAGAGCGGAACAGGCCCTGCGGCGAGGTGCCGGCGTACCACGCGCCCGGCTGGCTGGCGTGGCCGGGTGTCAGCCAGAAGCTGTGGTTGACGGAGCGCGCCTTCAGCTCGGTGTTGGCGTTGGCAAAGGCGGGGGGCTTCTTCGCCTCGGTCCAGCGGCGGCCGAAGTCGGTGGAGCGGAACAGCGTCGGCCCCAGATGCCCGGTGTGCACGGCGGCCAGCAGCGTGCGGCCGTCGCGCGGGTCGAGCACCAGGTGGTGAACGACGTGGCCCAGGAAGTGCGGGCCGTCCGTGCGCCAGCGGCGGCGGCTGGCGTCGCCGTGCAGCAGCCAGGCGCCCTTGCGCGTGGCCACCAGCAGCACGAGCGCGGCCGGCGGCGTCGCGGCGCGGCGGGCGGGGGTGCGGGCGGGACTCATCATTGGCCTTTCTCGGTGTGAGGTCTCCGGCTGTGACGATCCCCCGGCTGGACGGCCGGCGCAGCCCGGGTTTGCCCGAGGCATCCCCAGGACGGCAGGCGCTTCAGCGGGTGCGGGCCTTCTGGCCGGCGGCAAAGGCCGCGCGCTCGCGCAGCGCCGCCGTGGTGGGCTGCACCTCGCCGGAGCGGGCGTCCACCGGCTCGCCGCACTCGGCGCAGGTGAGCTGCACCACGAGGGCGTGGTCGTGGCCGCGGTGGCGCAGCGCCAGCGGCACGCCGCCCCGGCCCCAGGGCCCGGCCCAGCGCTCGCCCCACTGGCGCAGCGTCACCAGCACGGGCCAGAGGTCCAGGCCCTTGGGCGTGAGGCGGTACTCGCTGGTGGCCGCCGTGTCGGCCAGCGGCTGCTTCTGCAGGATGCCCGCCTCGACCAGCCGCGCCAGCCGCAGCGACAGTGAACGCGGCGCCATGCCCGTGTGCACGCGCAGGCCCTCGAAGCGGCGGTTGCCCAGGAACAGCTCGCGCAGGATCACGAAGGTCCAGGCGTCGACCAGCTGGTCGGCCCCGCGTGCCACCGGGCAGGCGCGCTCGGCCAGCGTGCGGCGCTTCATGCTCGGGCGGGCTTGCGGCTGTTCATATAAAAAGTATAGTGGCTGCGACAGGAGACACGCCCGATGGATGAGCCCACGAACGCCACCAAGCCGGCCGCCGAAACCGCCGCCCCAGGCGCCGCCGACACCGCCACCGGCCACGCCCCCTGGCAGCGCAGCGCCTGCATCCTGTGCGAGTGCAACTGCGGCCTTGAGGTCGAGCTGGGCGGCGCCGACGGCCGCCAGCTGCTGCGCGTGCGCGGCGACGACGCGCACCCCGCCTCGCGTGGCTACGCCTGCGAGAAGGCCTCGCGCATCGGCTACTACCAGAACGGCCCGCACCGGCTGACGAAGCCGCTGCGCCGCCGGCCCGATGGCGGCTTCGACGAGATCGACTGGGACACCGCGATCCGCGAGGTCACCGAGCGCGCGATGGCGCTGGCCGCCGCGCACGGCGGTGCCAGCCTGCTGTACTACGGCGGTGGTGGCCAGGGCAACCACCTGCCCAGCGTCTACAGCCGGCCGATGCGCGCTGCGCTGGGCATGCGGTACCAGAGCAGCGCGCTGGCGCAGGAAAAGACCGGCGCCATCTACGTGGCCGGCTGCATGCTGGGCGGCATCGCGCGGGCCGACTTCGAGCACTGCGAGGTGGCGCTGATGCTGGGCAAGAACCCCTGGCACTCCCACGGCATCGCGCGGGCACGGGTGACGCTGCGCGAGATCGCACGCGATCCGGCGCGCACGCTGATCGTCGTCGACCCGCGCCGCAGCGAGACGGCCGACATCGCCGACATCCACCTGGCCGTGCGGCCCGGCGGCGACGCCTTCCTGCTGGCCGCGATGGTGGCCACCGTCGTGCAGGAGGGCCTGGTGGCCGAGGCCTGGCTGGCCGAGCACGCCGAAGGCCTGGACGACGTGCGCCCCTTGTTCGCCACGCTGGACATCGCCGGGCACGCCCGCAAGGCCGGTGTCGACGAGGCCCAGGTGCGCGCCGTGGCGCGCCGCATCGCCAGCGCCCGCAGCGTCGCCAGCTTCGAGGACCTGGGCGTGCAGATGAACCGCCACAGCACGCTGGTCTCGTACCTGCACCTGCTGTTGCTGCTGCTGACGGGCCACTTCGGCAAGCCGGGCGCGATGTTCCGGCCATCGTCGCTGGTGCCGCTGGTGGCGGCGGCCACGGGGCCGGGTTCGCTGAAGCGCACGCCGGTGACGGGCGCGCCCATCATCGGCGGGCTGATGCCGTGCAACAGCATCCCCGACGAGATCCTCACCGACCACCCGAAGCGCTTCCGCGGCCTGTGGGTGGAGTCGGCCAACCCCGCGCACTCGCTGGCCGACGCGCCCCGCATGCGCGAGGCCCTGGCGGCGCTGGAGCTGCTGGTGGTGGTGGATGTGGCGATGACCGAGACCGCGCGCCTGGCGCACTACGTGCTGCCGGTGGCCAGCCAGCTCGAGAAGGCCGAGGCGACCTTCTTCAACTTCGAGTTCCCGCACAACGTGTTCCACCTGCGGCGCGCGCTGATGCCACCGCCCGAGGGCCTGTTCTCCGAGGCCGAGCTGCACGCCCGGCTGCTGGAGCAGGCCGGCGCCTTGCCGGGCGCCGCCGTGCAGGCGCTGCGCGCCGCCTGGGACGATGGCCGCGTGGCCTTCCGCACCGCCGTGGCCACGCTGCTGGCCGAGCAGCCGCCCCTGGCCGCGCTGCTGCCGGTGCTGCTGTACCGCGCCATCGGCCCGCGGCTGCCGGCCGGCTGCGCCGAGGCCGCCGGCCTGTGGGCCGTGTGCCAGCAGGCGGCTCGGCACGAGGCGGCGTCGATCCGCCGCGCCGGCATCGGCAGCGGCACCACCAGCGCCGCCGAACTGGCCGACGCGCTGTTCGACGCCATCCTGGCCGCGCCCTCGGGCCTGGTGTTCTCACAGGACGACTGGGCCGACAGCTGGCGCCGCGTCGGCACGCCGACCGGGCGCGTGCAGCTGGCGCTGCCGGAGTTCTTCGGCGAGATCGCGGCGCTGGCGGCCGAGCCGGCACCCGCGCCGTCTGCCGACTGGCCGTTCGTGCTGTCGGCGGGCGAGCGGCGCTCCTACACCGCCAACACCATCATCCGCAACCCCGACTGGCGCCGCAAAGACCGCGAGGGCGCGCTGCGCATGCACCCGGACGACGCCGCGCGGCTGGGCCTGGCCGACGGCGACGCCGCGCGCCTGAGCACGGCCCGCGGCTCGGCCGTCGTGGCGGTGGAGCTGTCCGACCGCATGCAGCCCGGCCATGTGTCGCTGCCCAACGGGCAAGGCACCAGCTTCCCGGGCCAGGCCGATGCTGGCGTGTCGCCCAACGAGCTGACGGCCGGCGGCGACCGCGACGCCTTCGCGGGCACGCCGTGGCACAAGTTCGTGCCGGCGCGCATCGAGCGCGCGGCGGCCTGAAGCCGGCGCTTCAGGCTGGCCGGCCGCGCTCCGTGGCCGCGTGGGGGCCGGGCGACGACGCAGCTGCCAGCCCAAGGCCAGCGCGCCGGCCAGCATCAGCCCGGCCGAGGCCGGCTCGGGCACCCTCGGCGGCCAAGTACCGCGTGCCGCTGCCCGTGACCTGCTGGCCGACGGCGTTGTTGCCGCTGACCGCAAGCCCGGGCAGCGCGCCGACGTAGCCGGTGGGCGTGTACAGCGTCAGGCTGCCGCGGGCGTCCTGGATGCGGAAGGTCGTGAGGGTCGGCCTGCCGTTGATCGCATGGGAAAAGACGACCACGTGTTCGGTGCGGCCCTGCGTGAACAGCGTGCCGTCGATGGTGAAGCTCGCCCGGAAGACCCCCGCGCCAGTGGCGCCGCCGAAGGTGAAGAGCTCGGTCTGCAAGGCGCCGGCCCCGCTGCCGCTGACCAGAACCCTTTGTGGAACGACCCGGAGGGCAAGGCGAGGTATGGCTGCAGCTGCCGATACCCAGCAGAGATGAGTAGCGGCATCCAGGTAGTCGTTCAGCGGCCCAAGTTGGCTGCTGGGGGCGGCTGTCACACGGATCCGCGACCTGCTCCTACTCTCCCGATAGCGCCGCCTAGACCTTCGGGACAAGCACCTCCAACTGCTTTCGCAATGCCCGCCGTCCAGCAGCATCAGTGGCGCGGTAAGCCGCCAACGCAAGATCAAGAAACGCAAGCTCGGCAGTTGTGGGTGCCGTCTGCCTGCGCTCCTCGTCCAGCCATCCCGCCGGCTGTCCGGTCGCCACCTCCACCTGCCTGGCCAGCTTGTCACCGATCGTTCGCGACGATTTGATCTGGCTCCACATGCTGGGTGAGATCTGCAGCGTGGCCGCAAAGGCCTGCTCCAGCCCCTTGGGCGGTGCTCCGTTCGCCAGCGCGCGCTCCGCGTAGTCCTGGAACAGCGCCATGACGTTCTGTCGCCTGATGAGAGTGGTGTTGGACATGTCCGGCGTTGTCGCGATCTATGCCATTTGGCATTCTCTCCGGCGCTTGACGTTGCCGTAAAGAGTCTTTACAGTCCCCTCCGCTCTGACGCCGGTTTGCCGGCCAAGACTCACTGCAACCAAGGCCAGAACCGTGAAAGCACGCACCGTCATCAGGACACACCGACCCATGCAGGGTCTGGGTGCGTTCGTGCGTGCGGCCGCCGGGCTTGGCTTGCCGGCAAGCGGCCTGCACGCCAGCACCGAGGGTACGTTCGCCCCGGCCAGCCTTTGCTGGCTGGATCGGGCGGAGGACCAGATGCATCCGGGAGAAGGAAGCGCATAGCGCAGTCTTCCCAGCTCTTTACGCAGAGGCCCGGACTCCGAAAGGATCCGGGCCTCTTTCCTTTCACTTCAACCCAGGCCTGTGCATCGGCACAGGCTCGCGATCGAGTGATCGCACCACCGCTCGCGGTGGACGCTCTTTAACAAGTTGCCGCAAGGCAGCATCGGTACTGGCCGATGGCATGCCTTGCAACCTTTGCGGATGTAGCTCAGTGGGTAGAGCGCGGCCACGCCATGGCCGAGGCCACGAGTTCGAGACTCGTCATCTGCTCCACTTCGGGTGTGTCCATGCACTCCGAGGCCACATCACAAGGTGTTGGTGGTCCGGGATGTGCGCGGTCCTTGGCCAGACCACGTGCAGCGAGACACCACGTCCGACGGGACGCTCGCGCTTGGGCACAGCCGAAGTGGAACCTCTCCCCCGTCGCGCAGCAGGCAGAGCAGCCGCCTTGCAAGCGGCAGGTTGCGGGTTCGAACCCTGTCACCTCCACCACAAATCAACGCCTCGTTAACTCAGCGGCCAGAGTGCCGGCCCGTCTAGCCGGAAGCCGCGGGTTCGACTCCCGCACGGGGCGCCAGCATCACCCCCTTGTGGCGGAAATGGCAGACGCACCGGTCTCAGAAACCGGGGCCCACGCGGGCATGTCCGTTCGACTCGGACCGAGGGGACCACACACCAGTCCGGTGGCTCAGCGGAAGAGCGGCGCCCTCATGAGGCGAAGGTCGGTGGATCGTCCCAACCCTGGACGACTCCATCCATCAACGACCCGAGGAGGTGTGCCATGAAGCGCTCCAGAGACGACGCGTGCTTTCACGACCATGAGCAAACGACGCCGCGGCTTCCCGTCCGGGACGGGCGTCAAGCCTTGATGGCGTGAAGCGCCATCACTACCGGCGCTGAAGCGCACAGGTGATCAATCCGATGCGGTGTAGTCGAGAGGCCTCAGACACCAGCCTTTGAAGCTGGGGACGTTGGTTCGAATCCAACCGCCGCTGCCAGATCCATCCACATCCAAGGCCGCAGAAGGGAGGCCACCCATGCACCGCAACACCCACAGCCACGTGCTGCAACTCGACATCCAGGGCACGCCGCAAGCATGGATCTCGCTCGAGCAGGCGGCCGTTCATGTGGCCACGGGCTCGGTGGCCTGGATCGACGGTGCGCGCCCCTTGGCCCAGCTGCGCGGCGGCTTCAACGTCGCCCGCGGCTGCCAGTCGGTGATCGAAGTTCACCCGATCATCGCGCTGGCTGGCGCTTCGAAGCGGAACCTGTTCGACATCGTACCGGCCTTCGCGAAGGTCAAGCTGTTCCGCCGTGACCGCTTCACGTGCGCGTACTGCGGGCAGCGGTTCGCCGAAGCGCAGCTGTCGTGCGACCACGTCGTGCCGCAGTCGCGCGGTGGTGGCTGGACCTGGATGAACTTGGTCACGGCCTGTGGCGCGTGCAACGGCCGCAAGGCCGACCGCACGCCGGAGGAAGCGCGCATGCCGCTGCTGTACCTGCCCTACGTGCCCAGCCGCTTCGAGGCGTTCCTGCTCGAGGGCCGGCACATCCGGGCGGACGTGCACGAGTGGCTGACCTCGCGCCTGCCGAAAGGATCGCGCCTGAGCTGAGAGGCCCGGGCGCCCACGCATCTGCCGTGAAAGGCGACGCTCACAGGCCGGGGTTCGTGAACCCCGCTGGTGGGTAGCACCCGGGCCTCGGCCTGTCGGTGCCGCCCATGCCGCATCGCTCGGAAACGGTGGATCCCTGACCCTCGATGGATCGCAGCTCGCGCTGCCAGGTTCGATTCCTGGAGGGCCGCCACTGGATAGCTCAGTCGGGTAGAGCAACGACCTGATAAGTCGTCTGTCGCGGGTTCGACTCCCGCTCCAAGCACCAGAACCGGTCGCAAGACCACCCGCCGCGACAGCGGCGGCCGCCCGTGCGACGGGCAAGCGGGGCTTCGCCGCCGCAGCCAGCCGAGGGGGTCCCAGGGAGGAGGCCGCCGACGTCCGCTGCGGTTGCCGGACCCTGGCATCCGTCGTCCGCGACCGCCCCTGAAGCGGCACCCCATTGCCCCACACGCTAAGACAAGGAGAAAACCATGAAGATCCAGCGTGTCACTGTGAAGAAGAACGAGCGCGGCCTGCTGCTGCGCAATGGCGATTTCGAACGCGTGCTGCAACCCGGCACGCACTGGCTCCTCGCCGGACTGGACCGGCTGCAGGTGGAGCGCTTCGCGCTCGAGCAGCCGGGGTTCACGCATGCCATCGCCGAGTACCTGATGGCCAAGGAGCCGCAGGTCGTGGCGGCCGAGTTCGTGCGCGTGGAACTGAACGAGCACCAGGTCGGCCTGCGCACCGAGAACGGACTGCTGGTCGAGGTGCTCGCGCCGGCCACCCGCCGCCTGTACTGGAAGGGTCTGGTTGACGTGCGGGTGGAGGTCATCGACATCGCGGCGTCGGCCGACGTGCCGGCCGCCGTGGTGACGCGCCTGCAGCAAACGCAGCTGCGCCCGCGCTCGGTGGCGGGCCTGGCCGGCGTGCTGCAGGTGCAGGTGCCCGACCACGGCGCCGGCATCCTGTCGGTCGACGGCAAGGTCGAGCGGCTGCTGCCGGCCGGCTCGTATGCGTTCTGGAAGTTCAACCGTAACTTGGCGGTCGAGCAAGTGGACCTGCGGCTGCAGGCGCTGGAAGTCACGGGTCAGGAGATCCTGACCCGTGACAAGGTGTCACTCCGATTGAACCTGTCAGCCACGTGGCGCTACACGGACGTTCTGAAGGCCTTCAAGGAACTGGCCAAGCCCGCGGAGCACCTGTACCGCGAGCTGCAGTTCGGCCTGCGAGCGGCCGTGGGCACGCGTTCGCTCGACGAACTGCTGGAGAACAAGACGGTCATCGACGAGGTCGTGACCGCCCAGGTGACTGCCAAGCTGGCCGGCTACGGCCTGCAGCTGGACGGCGTGGGCGTGAAGGACATCGTGCTGCCGGGCGAGATGAAGACCATCCTCGCCCAGGTGGTCGAGGCCGGCAAGGCTGCAGAAGCCAACGTGATCCGACGCCGTGAAGAGACCGCTGCCACGCGCTCACTGCTCAACACCGCGAAGGTGATGGAGGGCAACCCTGTTGCGCTGCGCATGAAGGAGCTCGAGACGCTGGAACGCGTGGCCGAGCGCATCGACAAGATCTCCGTGTTCGGGGGTCTGGACCAAGTTCTCAACGGGCTTGTGAAGCTGCGTTGAGTGTTGGGGGAGGCGGCATCGGCCGTCTCCCCTGGACTGGGAGAATGAATCATGGAAACGAACTACATCCACCAGGACGTGGGTGGCGGCGTGCCAATCAAGATGTGGACGCGCGGCGTGCCCGTCGAAGAGGAGGCCAAGCGCCAGCTGACCAACGCCGCTCGCCTGCCCATCGTCTACCCGCACATCGCGGCCATGCCCGACGTGCATTTCGGCATCGGCGCTACCGTGGGCTCGGTGATCCCCACGCTGAGGGCCATCATCCCGGCCGCGGTGGGCGTGGACGTCGGCTGCGGGATGATGGCCGCCAAGACCACACTGCGTGCAGAGGACCTGCCGGATAACCTGGGCCCGCTACGTTCGGCGATCGAACGCGCGGTGCCGCACGGCCGCCAGCCGGGCAGCCGCGACCCAGGCGCTTGGCAGAAGCCACCGGGCAGCGTGAACACGGCCTGGGCGCAACTGGAGCCCGAGTTCACCGAGCTGTGCC
>JAIXTY010000069.1 GCA_027483705.1 Rubrivivax sp. | reverse complement strand
TGGGCAGCTGGGGCGAGGCCGTGCCCTACGGCATCTTCCCGCACCTGGACTGGACGGCCGCGTTCTCGCTGCGCTACGGCAACCTGTTCTACAACCCGTTCCACGCCCTCAGCATCGCGTTCCTGTACGGCAGCACGCTGCTGTTCGCGATGCACGGCGCCACCATCCTGGCCGTCACGCGCTACGGCGGTGACCGCGAGATCGACCAGATCGTCGACCGCGGCACGGCCAGCGAACGCGCGGCGCTGTTCTGGCGCTGGACGATGGGCTGGAACGCGACGATGGAGTCGATCCACCGCTGGGCCTGGTGGTTCGCGGTGCTGACGCCCATCTGTGGCGGCATCGGCATCCTGCTGACGGGCACCGTGGTCGACAACTGGTACCTCTGGGCGGTGAAGCACGGTGTTGCACCGAGCTACCCGGCGGTGCTGGGAACGGCCATCGATCCTTCCACGCTGCCGGGAGCCAAGTGATGATCCGCACCATCCCACGCCTCGCCGCGGCTGCGGCATTGGCCGCCGGCCTGGCGCTGCTGGCCGGCTGCGAGCGCCCGCCGGTCGAGACCACGCAGCAGGGCTTCCGCGGCACGGCCATGCAGCACACCGTCAATCCGCGCATCGCGGCCAAGGACGCCGCGGCGCGCCCGCTGCCGCCCGAAGATGCGCCGCAGGCCTCGGCCGACGGCCCGAGGGCCGGGCAGATCTACCAGAACGTCAAGGTGCTGGGCGGCCTGTCGGTGGCGGAGTTCAGCCGCCACATGAACGCCATCACCCAGTGGGTGTCGCCCGAGCAGGGCTGCAACTACTGCCACAACGGCGCCAACTTCGCCGACGACTCGAAGTACACCAAGGTCGTGGCGCGCCGCATGATCCAGATGACGCAGGCGCTCAACAGCCAGTGGAAGGTGCACACCGGCGCCACGGGCGTGACCTGCTACACCTGCCACCGCGGCCAGCCCGTGCCGGCGAACATGTGGTTCAAGCCGATGACGCTGGCGCGCAACGCCACCGGCGTGGGCATGGGCAACGACTTTGGCCAGAACAAGGCCAACGGCCCGGGTGTCAGCTCGCTGCCCTACGACCCGTACTCCAGCTACCTGCTCGGCGACGAGCAGATCAAGGTCTACGGCAAGGAGCCTCTGCCGCAGGGCATCGGCAACGGTGCGCCCATCCAGCAGGCCGAGAAGACCTATGCGCTGATGATGCACTTCAGCAAGTCGCTGGGCCAGAACTGCACGTTCTGCCACAACAGCCAGGCGTTCTCGCACTGGGTGCCCAAGAAGGTGACGGCGTGGCACGGCATCCGCATGGAGCGCGACATCAACAACACCTATGTCGTGCCGCTGACCAACGCCTTCCCGAAGGACCGCCTGGGCCCGCAGGGCGACATCGGCAAGGCCTACTGCGCCACCTGCCACCAGGGCCAGAACAAGCCGGTGGGTGGCAAGGAGATGGCCAAGCTGTATGAGGGCCTGCTGGCCGTGGCGCCCGTGGCCACGCTGCCGCCGCCCGTGGCCGAGGACAAGCGCTCGGTGCTGTTCTTCGGCGTCGGGTCGCACGAGCTGGCACCCGACCAGGGCAAGGGTCTGGAGACGCTCCTCACGGCGCTGGGCGGCAACCCGAAGTCGGTGGTGCTGGTGTCGGGCTACCACTCCGCTGCGGGCGAGAAGGCCGTCAACGAAGACCTCGCCAAGAAGCGCGCGATGGCCGTGCGGGATGCCCTGCTGGCCTCCGGCGTGGCGGCCACCCGGGTGAAGCTCGACAAGCCGCAGCAGACCGAGGCCAACGTCGCCGGCGAAGACCCGGCGGCGCGGCGTGTCGAGGTGAAGCTGCAGTAGCGCGGCGGCCTGCCATGCTCCACGGACATCCGCCCCGGGGCCTGGTCTGGCGCGAGGCGGACGACGCGGCCGTGGCGCCGCAGCCGGCGCCGCGGCGTGGCGATTCGCCGTCGGCTCTCGGTGCCGCACGGCCCGATCCCGGGCTCGCGGTGGTGGTGCTGGCGCGGCTGCGCGCGCGCCACGTGCCTTGGGCCTTGGGTCAACTGGTGCGCGGCCCCGGGCGCTGGGCCTCGCAGCGGGGCGTGCGCTTCGCCCGCGTGCTCGGCAGCGGGCAGGGCGGTGGCTTCGGGCTGCGCCCGGGCCTCGACCACCAAGGCGTGTTCCTGATGTTCGACGAGGTCGCCGACGCGCTGGCCTGCGTGGCCGGCTCGCCGCTGCTGCAGGCCTACCGCGAGCGCGCCGACGAGTGCCTCGTGGCCGTGCTGCAGGCCTCGTCGGCCCGTGGCCGCTGGGGCGGCCAGGCGATGCGGGCCATCGTGCCGTCCCCCGCCGTCGACGAGCCGATGCTGGCGTTGACGCGCGCCTCGATTCGGCCCACCCAGGCGCTGCGGTTCTGGCGCCAATCGCCGCCGTCCGAGGCCGCCCTCGCCGCCACGCCCGGATGCCGTCTCGCGGCCGGCCTGGGCGAGGCGCCGGTGCTGCGCCAGGCCACGCTGAGCCTGTGGGACAGCACCGCGGCGATGAACGCCTACGCGCGCCAGGGCGCCCACCAGAAGGCCATCGAGGCCTCGTACCGGGAGGGCTACTTCTCGGAGTGGATGTTCGTGCGCTTTGTGCCGCTGCTGATGCAGGGCCGCTGGCACGGCCAGGGCTTCGAGCTCACGCGCCCCGACGGCGCCACGCGCCATGGCTGAACAGCGCGTCGCCGTGGTCGGCGCCGGCATCGGCGGCCTCGTGAGCGCGCTGCTGCTGGCGGCGCGCGGGCTCGACGTCACCGTGCTCGAGGCGGCCGACGGCCCCGGGGGCAAGATGCGTCCCTTGCGGGTGGACGGCGCCTCGCTCGACGCCGGGCCCACGGTGTTCACGATGCGCTGGGTCTTCGACGAGCTGCTGGCCGAGGTCGGCAGTTCGGTGGCCGAGGCCCTGCCGCCGCTGGCCCCGCTGTCGGTGCTGGCCCGGCATGCCTGGGCTCAGGGCGACAGCCGGCTCGACCTGTTCGCCGATCGCGAGCGCTCGGCTGCGGCCATCGCCGAGTTCTCGTCGCCGGCGGAAGGTCGGCGCTACCTGGCCTTCTGCGAGCGCGCCGCGCGTGTCTATGGCCAGCTCGAGGGCCCGCACATCCGCAGCAGCCGACCCGACGTCCTGCAGATGATCCGCGACCTCGGCCCGCGCGGCCTGGCCACGCTCGTGGCCCTGGGGCCGCTGGCCACGCTGGCCGCCGCGCTGCGGCGCGAGTTCCGCGACGAGCGGCTGCAGCAGCTGTTCGGGCGCTACGCCACCTACTGCGGTGCCTCGCCGTGGGGCGCGCCGGCGACGCTGATGCTGGTGGCGCACGTGGAGCAGGAGGGCGTGTGGGCGG
>JAIXTY010000082.1 GCA_027483705.1 Rubrivivax sp. | reverse complement strand
CTGCTGGACGTGGCGCAGATCTCCGACGCCACCAAGGTGATCGCGCCCGATACCTTCGAGCGCCCCATCTATGCCGGCAACGCCATCGCCACCGTGCAGACTGGTGATGCGGCGAAGGTGATCACCGTGCGTACCACCGGCTTCGACCCGGCGGCCGCCACGGGCGGCAGCGCCGCGGTCGAAACGGTCGCGGCGGTGGCCGACGGCGGCAAGAGCGCCTTCCTCGGCAGCGAGATCGCCAAGAGCGACCGCCCCGAGCTCACCGCGGCCAAGATCATCGTCAGCGGCGGCCGCGCCCTCGGCAGCAGCGACAAGTTCAACGAGGTGCTCACGCCGCTGGCCGACAAGCTCGGCGCCGCGCTCGGTGCCAGCCGCGCCGCGGTGGACGCGGGTTACGCGCCCAACGACTGGCAGGTGGGTCAGACCGGCAAGATCGTCGCGCCGACGCTGTACATCGCCGCCGGCATCAGCGGTGCCATCCAGCACCTCGCCGGCATGAAGGACAGCAAGGTCATCGTCGCCATCAACAAGGACGCCGAAGCCCCGATCTTCAGCGTGGCCGACTACGGCCTGGAGGCGGACCTCTTCACCGCCGTGCCGGAGCTGGTGGCCAGCCTCTGACCTGAACCGATCCGCCCGAGGAGACTTCGATGAGCTACCGCGCCCCCGTCAAGGACATGCTGTTCGTCATGAAGGCGCTGGCCGGCATCGAGGCCGTCGCCACGCTGCCCGGCCACGAGGACCACGGCCTCGACACGGCCGCGGCGGTGCTGGAAGAGAGCGCGAAGTTCGCCGAGGGCGTGATCGCGCCGCTCAACTGGGAAGGCGACCGCAACCCCTCGTACCTGAAGGACGGCGTCGTGCACGCGACGCCCGGCTTCAAGGAGGCCTTCCACCAGTACGCCGAAGGCGGCTGGCAGGGCCTGCAGCACCCCGAGGCGCATGGTGGCCAGGGGCTGCCGAAGCTGATCCACGCCGCCTGCAGCGAGATGGTGAACAGCGCGAACATGAGCTTTGCGCTGTGCCCGCTGCTGACCGACGGCGCGGTGGAGGCGCTGCTCACCGCCGGCACGCCCGGGCAGCAGGCGACGTACCTGCCCAAGCTGATCGACGGCTCGTGGACCGGCACGATGAACCTCACCGAGCCGCAGGCCGGCTCCGACCTGAGCCTTGTGCGCACGCGTGCCGAGCCGCAGCCCGACGGCAGCTACAAGCTCTTCGGCACCAAGATCTATATCACCTGGGGCGAGCACGACATGGCGGACAACATCGTCCACCTCGTGCTGGCGCGCGTGGTGGGCGCGCCCGAGGGCGTGAAGGGGATCAGCCTCTTCATCTGCCCGAAGGTGTTGCCCGACGGCACGCGCAACGACGTGCACTGTGTGAGCATCGAGCACAAGCTCGGCATCAAGGCCAGCCCCACGGCTGTTCTGCAGTACGGCGATCACGGTGGCGCCGTGGCCGAACTCGTGGGTCAGGAGAACCGCGGCCTCGAGTACATGTTCATCATGATGAACGCCGCGCGCTACGGCGTGGGCGTGCAGGGCATCGCACTGGCCGAGCGCGCCTACCAGAAGGCCGTGCAGTACGCGCGCGACCGCGTGCAGAGCCGCCCGGTGGACGGCAGCCTCGGCCACGCCGCGGCCATCATCCACCACCCCGACGTGCGCCGCATGCTGATGACGATGCGCGCCTGGACCGAAGGTTGCCGCGCGATGGCGCTCGTGGGCGCCAGCGCCTTCGACGCTGCGCACGCGCACCCCGATGCGGCCGTGCGGGCCGACAACCAGGCCTTCTACGAGTTCCTCGTGCCGCTGATCAAGGGCCTGTCCACCGAGATGGCGCTCGACGTGGCCTCGCTGGGCGTGCAGGTGCACGGTGGCATGGGCTTCATCGAGGAAACCGGCGCGGCGCAGTACCTGCGCGACGCCAAGATCCTGGCCATCTACGAAGGCACCACCGCCATCCAGGCGAACGACCTCGTGGGCCGCAAGACCGCGCGCGACGGCGGCCGCATGGCGATGGCCATCGCCGGCCGTGTGGAGGCCACCGAAGGCGAACTCGCCGCGCGCGACAGCGCCGCCTGCAAGGCCATGGCGCGGCGCCTGGCCGCGGCGCGCAAGGCCTTTGCCGAGGCGGTGGGCTTCGTCGCCGGCCACAGCAAGGCGCAGCCCAACGCCGTGTACGCCGGCAGCGTGCCCTACCTCAAGCTGGCCGGCCTGCTGGTGGCCGGCTGGCAGATGGGCCGCGCGCTGATGGCCGCCGAAGACGCACTCGCCGCAGGCGACGACCCCGAGTTCATGCAGGCCAAGATCGCGACTGCGCGCTTCTTCGGCGACCACCTCCTCACCCAGGCCCCGGCGCTGCGCGACAGCATCGTCGAAGGGGCCGATGCCGTCACCGCGATGGCGCTGGAGTCCTTCTGATGTCCAAGCTTCCCGGGGCGCTCGGTCGCCTGCCGCTGCCGATCATCGGCGCGCCGCTGTTCATCATCAGCAACCCCAAGCTCGTGATCGCGCAGTGCTGCGCCGGCGTCGTGGGCAGCATGCCGGCGCTCAACGCGCGGCCGGCCTCGCAGCTGGACGAGTGGCTGCACGAGATCACCGAAGGCCTGGCCGCCTGGGACCGCGCCCACCCCGAGCAGCCCGCGGCGCCGTTCGCCATCAACCAGATCGTGCACAAGAGCAACGACCGGCTCGAGCACGACATGATGGTCTGCGCCAAGTACAAGGTGCCCATCGTCATCACCTCGCTGGGTGCGCGCACCGACGTCAACGACGGCGTGCACTCGTGGGGCGGCGTGGTGCTGCACGACATCATCAACAACTTCTACGCGCGCAAGGCCATCGAGAAGGGCGCCGACGGCCTGATCGCCGTGGCCGCCGGCGCGGGCGGCCACGCCGGCACGAAGAGCCCGTTCGCGCTGATCCAGGAGATCCGCGAGTGGTTCGACGGCCCGCTGGCGCTGTCGGGCTCCATCGCCACGGGCGGCGCGGTGCTGGCGGCGCAGGCCATGGGTGCGGACTTCGCCTACATCGGCAGCGCCTTCATCGCCACCGACGAGGCGCGCGCGGCCGAGGCCTACAAGCAGTGCATCGTCGAGAGCAACTCCGACGACATCGTCTACTCCAACCTCTTCACCGGCGTGCACGGCAACTACCTGAAGCCCAGCATCCGCAACGCCGGCATGGACCCCGACAACCTGCCCGAGAGCGACCCGAGCAAGATGAACTTCGGTGGCGGCGACAGCGCCAAGAAGGCCTGGAAGGACATCTGGGGCTGCGGCCAGGGCATCGGTGCCGTCAAGGCCGTGGTGCCGGCCGCCGAGATGGTGGCGCGCCTGAAGCGCGAGTACGAGGCGGCGCGATCGCGCCTTGTGCCGGCCGTCGCTGCGCAGTAGCCTTCGGCGCATGAAGCGCCATCACCTCCTCGTTGCCCTCCTCGCTACGGCGGGTCTGCTCGCCGCCTGTTCCAGCGTGGGCGTGGGCATCAGCTTGCCGATTCCGGGCATCGGCAGCATCGGTGTCGGCGGCAGCTCGGACGGCCGCGTCAGCGGCGGCGTCACGGTGGGCAGCGGGCCGGTGAGGGTGGGTGTCGGCGCCAGCGGCAGGCTGCCCGCGGCGGATGCCGCGGCCTCGGCCGCAGCCTCGGCGGCGTCTGCCCCCGCCACCACGCCGGCCACCAAGAAGTGAAGCGCCTCGCGCTCACGCGGGCCACGCTGTTCGACAGCGCGGCCGGCGAGCTGCGCGCCGGCAGCACCCTCGTGATCGAGGGCGAGCGCATCGCGCTGGTGACGCAGGAGCCGATCCGCGTCGACGATGCCGAACTCATCGACTGCGAAGACCGCGTCGTGCTGCCGGGCCTCATCGACGCCCATGTGCACGTGACGGCGGCCTCGCACGATCTCGCCGGCCTGGCGCTGCACCCGGCCTCGCTGCTGAGCGCCGAATCGGCGCAGATCATGCGCGGCATGCTGCACCGCGGCTTCACCAGCGTGCGCGACGCCGCCGGCGCCGACTTCGGCCTGCAGGAGGCGCAGGCCCGCGGCCTGTACGAAGGGCCGCGCCTGGCCATCGCGGGCCGGCCCATCAGCCAGACCGGAGGCCACGCCGACATGCGCCCGAAAGGCGTGCAGACCTCGATGTTCTGCAGTTGCGCGGGCCTGGGCCTGATGGGCGCCATCGCCGACGGCGTGGGCGAGGTGCGCCGCGCCGTGCGCGAGCAGGTGCGCAACGGCGCCAACCACATCAAGATCATGGCCGGCGGCGGCATCTCCAGCCCCACCGACCCCATCGACGGCACGCAGTTCAGCATGGACGAGCTGCGCGCCGCCGTCGAGGAGGCCGAGGCCGCGAACCTCTACGCGCTGGCCCACGCCTACTCGCCGCGAGCCGTCACGCGCGCCGTGCAGGCGGGTGTGCGCAGCATCGAGCACGGCAACCTCGTCGACGAGGCCACGCTGCGCGAGATGAAGCGCCACGGCACCTACCTCGTGCCGACGCTGTCGACCTATGTCGCGCTGGCCGAGGAGGGCGAGCGCCTGGGCTGGAGCGAGGCCATGCTCGAGAAGCTCGAGGTCGTGAAGAGCCAGGGCCTGCAGGCGCTGGCGATGGCGCGGGCCGAAGGCGTGCCGGTGGTCTTCGGCACCGACCTGCTGGGCCGCATGCACGACCGCCAGAGCGGCGAGTTCACCATCCGCGCTGCCGTGCAGCCGCCGGTGGAGGTGCTGCAGTCGGCCACCATCGTGGCCGCGCGGCTGATGGGCCGCGAGCGCCAGATCGGCCAGCTCGTGCCCGGTGCCTGGGCCGACCTGCTGGTGGTGGACGGCGACCCGACGGTGGACCTCGCGCCGCTGGCAAACCCGGAGCAGGGCATCCGGCTGCTGATGCAGGGCGGGCGCATCGTCCGTCGACCGGCGGCCTGACCCCCGCAGTCGCGGGGTGGCCGGCCCTGGCCTGAGCCGTGGCGGCGGCAAAGGGCGCGCAAGCCTGGGATGCCATGCCGGCATCGTGTTCGCCCAGGAGATGCCGCCATGCCTTCGTCGACCCGCCACCTGCGCCTTGTCGCAGCCGCTTGTGCTCTGTTCGCCTGGGCCTCAGCCGCCCAGGCGGCCCCGGTCGGCCATGGGCACATCACGGCCAGCACCGCGCTCGGCCAGTTCTCCGTGTTCTCGATCGGCCAGATGGTCGACGGCATCACCGCCGACTCGCCCTTCAACGGCTACGCCTCCGGCCCGGCCACGCCGGTGGGGCGCATCACGCTGACGCTGGACGCCGACTACGACCTCGACAGCTTCTCGCTGTGGAACGACATCAACATCTCCAACGAGGGCGTGCGCAGCTTCACGCTGTCGTTCGAGGACGCCTCGGGCGGCTCGCTGGGCAGCACCGGCGTGTTCTCCGCCGTGTCGCAGTTCGCCGCCCAGGTCTACGGCTTCGCCTCGGTGGCCAACGTACGGCGCGTGCACATGGACGTGCTGACCTCGAACCTGCAGATCGAGATCCGCGAGGTCGCCTTCAACGGCACCCTGTCGGCGCCGGGCGGCAGCGTGCCGGAGCCCGCAAGCCTGCTGCTGGCCGCTGCCGCACTGGGTGCGGCAGCGGGCGCCACGAGGGTCAGCGCACGGAGGTGAAGCGCGCCTCGGGCCGGTCGTCCGACCGGTGCACGGTGGTCACACCGGCCTTCATCATCCAGGGCCGGATCTGGTGGTGCAGCGGGATCAGCAGCGCCTCGTCGCGCACCCGCACGAGCGCGTCGCGGATCATCGTGTCACGCTTGGCCACGTCGGTTTCGCTCTTCATGGCGTCGATCAGCTTGTCGAGCGTGGCGTCGGAGACGCGGCTGAAGTTGAAGTTGCCGTCGGCGCCGCTGGTGCGCGTGCGCACCAGGCTCTGCAGGCTGTACTGCGCGTCGTAGTTGGCCACGCCCCAGCCGAGCAGGTACACGCTGGTGTCGAAGTTCTGCACCTTCTGGATGAAGGTGGCCATGTTCTCGCTGGCCAGTTGCGCCTTCACGCCGACACGGGCCCACATCGCCACCACCGCCTGGCAGATCTTCTCGTCGTTGACGTAGCGGTTGTTGGGGCAGTTCAGCCGCACCTCGAAGCCGTCGGGGTAGCCGGCTTCCTTGAGCAGCGCCTTGGCGCGGTTGAGGTCGGGCTTGGCCACGGCGTCGAGCTGCGGCGAGTGGCCATTGACGCCGGGCGCGACGATCAGGGCCGCCGGCACGCTCATGCCGCGCATGATGCTGCGCTTGATGGCCTCGCGGTCGATGGCCAGGCTCAGCGCCTGGCGCACGCGCTTGTCGGCGAACGGGTTCTTGCCCTTGACGCTGCTGTGCTTCAGCTCGGGGCTGCCCATGTCGGGCGCCAGGAAGATGGTGCGCACCTCGGGGCCGTTGACGACCTTCAGGCCTTTCTCCTTGCCCAGGCGCTCGAGGTCCTGCACCGGCACGTCGGTGAGCAGGTCCACGTCACCGGCCAGCAGCGCGGCCACGCGCGTGGCCTCGGCCTTGATGGGCGAGTAGACGACCTGCTTGACGTTGCTCGGCGTCTTGTCCCACCAGGCGTCGTTGCGCGCCATCATGATGCGCTGCTCGGGCTGCCAGCTCAGGATGCGGAAGGGCCCGGTGCCCATGGCGTTGCGCGACGCGAAGTTCTCCTCCTTGGCCTTGTAGTCCTGCACGCGCGTGGTGTTGTTCTTCTCGGACCATGCCTTGCTCATGACGCGGAAGTCGATAAGGTTGCGCAGCAGCGTCGGGTTCGGCGCCGACAGGATCATGTCGATCGTGTGGTCGTCGACCTTGCGGATCTCGCTGACGCCGGTGACGAAGATCTGCATCGTGCCCTGCGGCTGGCGGATGCGGTTGAAGCTGAACACCACGTCGTCGGCCGTGAACGGCGTGCCGTCGTGGAACTTCACGCCCTTGCGCAGTTCAAAGCGCAGCTGCGTCGGACTGGTGTAGGTCCACTTCGTGGCCAGTGCCGGCTCCACCTGGTAGGTGGCGCTGTAGCGCACCAGGCCCTCGTAGGCGTGCAGCAGGATCGTGCTCGTGGTGGCGTGGTTCTGCGAGTGCGGATCCAGCGTCAGGATGTCGTTCTGCGCCGCCCAGCGCAGGGTCTGGGCCTGGACCGAGGCGGTCAGCGAAAGGGCCAGCAGCGCGGTGGCCAGCAGGGCGCGCGGGCTCGGGGTCTTGAAGTGCGACATGGGGCTCGTGGGCCGCGAGGCCCGGCAATCGGAAGGGCCCGGATGCTAGGCGCCCGGCCGGCGCGCGCCACTCAGGGCTGGCCCGGGGCCACGTCGAAGTCGGCGTCGCAGCCGCGGGCCGCCGCGATCCAGCGCCGCACCAGGCGGCGCGCCAGGCCGGCGGGCAGCCACGGCAGCCAGCGCGCCGGCTCGGCCAGCGCGCCGCAGCGGTAGCGGGTCTCGGTGTCGTCCCAGGCCAGCGCCACGCAGCGGCCGCGGCGCCGCCGCGACAGCAGCATGCCCAGCGGGCAGGGCTCGGCGGCGCAGCAGATGCCGCAGCCGTTGCATGGCCGGCCCGTCGGGGGCTTGGCCGGGGCGGCGGGGTGCAGGTGGATGATGCGCGGCGCCATCGCCGCGCAGTCTGGCCGCTTGCCGGCGGCGCTGTCAGGAAAACAACGGGGTTCGGGGCGTCCAATCCGGCGCATTGAGAGGCACGATGGCGCGGCTGCCCGGTGTTAGAGTGCCGCCCCAGACAACGAAGGTCCTTCCCGTCCCCTTGCCGGCATCGAGACATCCGGCAAGACGGGTCGCTAATCCGCCAACCGGTGAAGCCGGGACGCGGAAGGTTGATCAACCCATCAGCAGCCCTGGAAACCGGGGCGAAAGGTGAGCGAAGATGATGCAGCAGTACCGGCTGAACTCCTACCTGTTCGGGGGCAACGCGCCCTACGTGGAGGAGCTGTACGAGGCCTACCTCGACAACCCCGGCAGCGTGCCCGACAACTGGCGCGCGTACTTTGACAACCTCCAGCACGTGCCCGCGGTCGACGGCAGCAACAGCCGCGACGTCGCCCACGCGCCCGTCATCGAGAGCTTCGCGCAGCGCGCCAAGGCCAACGCCTTCGCGCTGAAGGCCTCCGAGGCCGACCTGGCCGTGGCCCGCAAGCAGGTGCACGTGCAGAGCCTGATCGCGGCCTACCGCTTCCTGGGCAGCCGCTGGGCCGACCTCGACCCACTCAAGCGCACCGAGCGCCCGAAGATCCCCGAACTCGAGCCGTCGTTCTACGACCTGACCGAGTCGGACATGGACATCACGTTCTCGGCGGCGAACACGTACTTCAGCAAGTCCGAGCACATGACGCTGCGCGAGATCGTGCAGTCGCTGCGCCAGACCTACTGCGGCAGCATCGGCGCCGAGTTCATGCACTGCACCGACCCCGCCGAGAAGCGCTGGTGGCAGGCGCGGCTGGACCGCGTCCCCAGCACCCCCAGCTTCACGCCCGACGAGAAGAAGCACATCCTCGACCGCCTGACGGCCTCGGAAGGCCTCGAGCGCTACCTGCACACCAAGTACGTCGGCCAGAAGCGCTTCAGCCTGGAAGGCGGCGAGAGCTTCATCGCCAGCATGGACGAAGTGGTGCAGCGCGCCGGCACCAACGGCGTGCAGGAGATCGTCATCGGCATGGCCCACCGCGGCCGCCTGAACGTGCTCGTCAACACCTTGGGCAAAATGCCCGGCGGTCTGTTTGCCGAGTTCGACCACACCGCGCCCGAGGAGCTGCCGGCCGGTGACGTGAAGTACCACCAGGGCTTCAGCTCCGACGTCACCACCCCCGGCGGCCCGGTGCACCTGAGCCTGGCCTTCAACCCCAGCCACCTGGAGATCGTGAATCCGGTGGTCGAGGGCTCGGTGAAGGCGCGCATGGACCGCCGCGGCGACAAGGAAGGCGACCAGGTGCTGCCCG
>JAIXTY010000228.1 GCA_027483705.1 Rubrivivax sp. | reverse complement strand
TGCCCACCGCCCCGATGCGCGCCCGCTCCACCAGCCGCCGCGCCAGGAACAGGTTCAGCGGCGGCAGCTCCATCGCGCGGTCGGCGATGAGCTCGATCATCGTGCCGCCGGCGCCGAAGACGATGACCGGGCCGAAGGGCTGGTCGGTCACCACGCCCACGCAGACCTCGTGGCCGCGCCGCGCCCGCGCCATCTTCTGCACCGTGACGCCGTTGATGCGCGCGTCGGGCCGGGCGCGCTTCACGCGCTCGATCAGCGCCGTATAGGTGTCGCGCGCGGCGGTGCCGCTCTGGATGTCGAGCGCCACGCCGTGCACGTCGGACTTGTGCGCGATGTCGGGCGAGTCGATCTTCAGCGCCACCGGGAAGCCCAGCTGCGTGGCGATCATCATCGCCTCGTGGCCGCTGCGCGCCAGCAGCGTCTGCGTCACCGGGATGTGGAAGGCCGAGAGCACCGACTTGCTCTCCATCTCGGTGAGCGTCTTGCGGCGCCCGGCCAGCACGCTCTCGATGACGAGCCGGGCGCCTTCGATGTCGGGCTCGGGGCCGTCGCTCAGCGGCGGTGGCGTCTGCTGCAGCAGCAACTGGTTCTGGTAGAAGCTGGCGATGTTGCCGAAGGCGCCCACCGCCGCCTCGGGCGTGCGGAAGTTCGGGATGCCGTCTTCCACCAGCCGCTTGCGCGCCGTGGCCACGGCGGCGTCGCCCATGAAGCAGGCCAGCAGCGGCTTGCCGCTGCCGCGGCGCGAGTCGACCAGCGCCTGCGCCGTGGCCGCGCCGTCGGCGCCGATCTGCGGGCTGAAGATGGCGACGATGCCGTCGACGCCGCGGTCGCGGCCGGCGGCATCGAGCGCGGCGTGGTAGTGCGCTGCGGTGGCGTCGGCACCCAGGTCCACCAGGTCGGCCAGCGAGGCGCGGGCCGAGAGCTGCGGCGCCAGCGCGGCGGCCACGTCGGGTGCCAGCTTGCCGAGTTCCAGCCCGATCTCGCTGGCCCAGTCGGCCGCCAGCACGCCAGGCCCGCCGCCGTTGGTGACGATGGCCAGCCGCCGGCCCACCGGCCGGTAGCGCGAGGCCAAGCACTGCGCGGCCGAGAACAGCTCGACGAAGCTGCGCACGCGCACCGCGCCGGCGCGGCGCAGCGCCGCATCGAACACGTCGTCGCTGCCGACGATGGCGCGGCTGTGCGTCAGCGCCGCCTCGTTGCCGGCGCTGCGGCGGCCGGCCTTCAGCACCACCACCGGCTTGGTGTTGGCCGCCGTGCGCAGCGCACTCATGAAGCGCCGCGCGTGCGCGATGCCTTCGAGGTAGACGACGATGCCCTGCGTGTGCGCGTCGGTGGCGAGGAAATCCAGCACCTGCGCGATGTCGATGGCGCCGTTCGGCCCCACCGAGACCACGGCCGAGAAGCCGACGCCGTTGCCACGCGCCCAGTCGAGCATCGCGGTGGTGAGCGCGCCCGACTGCGACACCAGCGCCAGCGAGCCGCCCGCGGCCAGCGGCCCCATCACGCTGGCGTTCAGGTTCAGCAGCGGCCGCTGCAGGCCCAGGCCGTTGGGCCCGAGCAGGTGCAGGCCCTCGCGACGCGCGATGCGCTGCAGCTGCTGCGAGCCTTCGGCATCGATGCCGTGGCCCAGCACCAGCGCGGCGCGGCAGGCGATGCGGCCGGCCATCTCCAGCGCCGCGGGCAGCTCGGCCGCGGGCAGCGCGATCAGCGCCAGATCGGCGCGCGCCTTGGCCAGTTCGCCCAGCGTGCCCGGGGTGTCGACATGCAGGAACTGCGTCGGCGCCTGCAGCGTGCCCGGCGCCGCGGCCAGCGCCTCGCGCAGCAGGCGGGCCTCGGGTGTCTGCGCGGCGGGGTCGCCGTCGGGGCCGGCGAAGACGACCAGCGAACGCGGCGAGAACAGCGGGGTCAGGACGTGGCGGTCCATGGCCTCAGGCATGCACGCGGCGTGCCGGTGTGGAACCTGGGTCACGCCGGCACGCCGGCGTGGTGCCGTCGCCCAGGTCCCACCACAGGCCGGCCATCAGGCCGAGCGCCTGGCGCGCCACCGGGGCCAGCAGGTGCTCGTTGGGCGCGTGCTGGTTGCACGCGGCGTAGCTGTGCGGCAGCCACACGGTGGGCAGGCCCAGGATCTCGGCAAACACCTCGTTGGGCAGGCTGCCGCCCAGGTTGGGCAGCCGCACCGGCGCCACCCCGGTGCTGCGTTGCACCGACTCGGCGACGAAGTCCACCCAGGGGTCGCGCGGGTCCAGCCGCGTGGCGGCCATCACCTCGGGCTCGGAGACCTCGATGTCGCCGAAGCCCTGCGCCGCCAGGTGCTGCTGCACGGCCTGGCGCAGCTGGCTCACGTCGGTGCCGACCACGAAGCGCAGGTGCAGGTGCGCCACGGCGCGCGGCGGGATGGCGTTGACGGGCGCACGCGGGTTGCCGGTTTCCATCGCCAGCACCTCCAGCGTGTTCCAGGCGATCACGCGCTCGGCAGGCGTGAGGCCGGGCTCGCCCCAGTCGGCGTCGACCGCGGGGTCGCCCGGGTCGCCGCCGAAGCGCAGGCCGGCCAGCGCTTCGCGCACCGTGGCGGGGATCGGTGGCGGCCGCAGCGCCGGCACGCGGATGGCGCCGCGGCCGTCGACCAGGCAGGCGATCGCGCTCGCCATCACCGTGCCCGGGTTGCGCAGCAGGCCGCCCCAGTTGCCGCTGTGGTGCGCGCCCTCGCGGCAGTTGAGCGTTAGCGTGAAGTTGGCGACGCCGCGCGAGCCCATGAAGAGCGTCGGCCGGTCGCGCGCCACGCGCGGGCCGTCGCTGGCGATGAAGACGTCGGCCTTGAGCGCATCGCGCTCGGCGGCACAGAAAGCCGCCAGGCCGGGCGAGCCGGTCTCTTCGCCGGTTTCCACCAGCAGCGTGAGGTTGAAGCCGAGGCGGCCGCTGCGCGCCTGCAGCACCGCCTCCAGCGCCGCGAGGTTGATGCTGTGCTGGCACTTGTTGTCGGCCGTGCCGCGGCCGTAGAGGCGCTCGCCGTCCTGCACCAGCCGCCACGGGCCGGCGCCCTGCGTCCACGACGCGTCCTGGCCGCGGATGACGTCGCCGTGGGCGTAGCTCAGCACCGTGGGCAGGCCGGCGCCTTCGTGGCGGTGCGCCACGAGGAACGGGCCGGCGCCGGGCGCGGGAGCGGCGGGGTTGTCGAAGAGGCGGCCCGCGAAGCCCAGCGCCTGCAGGGTAGGCAGCAGCTCGTCTTCGAGGTAGGCACGCAGCGCGGGTGCGGCCGCGGCCTCCTGGCTGCAGCTGGCGATGGCGACGCGGCGCGCGAGCACCTCGGTGAAGCGGCCGCTGTCGAACTGCTGTTGCGCCTGCGCGATGGCGCCGTCACGGGTGGCAAGACTCGGGTTCATGGCCCGAGTCTAGGAGCCTCGCGTTCAGGCCGCGGTGAAGTTGCCGTGAAAGCCCAGGGGCAACCCGTACGGCAGCACGGCCTGCGCCACCGGGCCGTCTTCGATGCGCGCGGCATCCAGCAGGTTCAGCACCGTGGCCTGGCGCCGCGCGTCGAAGGTGGTGCCCAGCAGCCAGGCGTCGAGCTCGCCGCGGCCGCCCGGCTTGGGCACGAACACGTGCTCCTCGACGATCTGGTGCGCGCCGTAGTCGAAGCGGCGCACGCGGCCGGTCTCGACGTCCAGCAGCTGCAGGCCGTGGAACAGCGCGTGCTCGCGGCCCGGGCCGTCGATCCACGATGCGCCAAAGACGAGGTGCCGCGCCGCCAGGCCCACTCGCGCCGGGTGGATGCGCGGGAACTCCACGCCGCCGTCGCTGCCGGGCAGGCGCTCGAGCCGGGCCTGGCCGCTGGCCATGTTCAGCCGCGCCAGGAAGGCGTGGGAGCGGCTGCCGGCACCGGGCCGGCCGGCCATCATCGCCACGGCGCCTTCGTCCAGGAAGCTGGCGTCGGGTGCACCCACGAAGCTGAGCACGATCTCGCCGTCGGCCGTCTCGTGCGCATTGCCGACGTGGAACACCATCTGCGGCGGCAGCTCGAAGACACGCTGCTTCGCGACGTCGTTCTTGTCCATCACCAGCACGCGCAGCGGCTCGCCGGCGGTCATGCCGAAGCGGCGGCGGCTGCCCTCGATGGGCGACAGGAAGTCCAGCTTCAGCGGCGGCAGCGGCACGACGAGGTGGCGCGCCGTGACGGCCATGTCGTGCACCATGCCGCCCGGGAAGGGCGAGTCGGTGAGCTGCACGCCCGCAAGCGCGCCGGCGGGATCGATGTGCCAGACCACGAGCTTGCGCCCGGCCGCGCCGATGTTCCACAGGTGGCCCTGCGCGTCGAGCTTGGGGTGGGCCGAAAACGGCATCTGGGCGAGATCGCCGCGCCAGGTGACGGGGCCGGTGGTGGCCAGGTCTTCCGGGCGCATCGCGTAGGCCGAGCCGCCTTCCCACAGCGCCAGCACGCGGCCGGCGTGCTCGATGGCGTTGGTGTTGGCGGTGTTGAAGCTGTCGGGCCCGCTGGCCGGCGGCTGGCCCGGGAACGCCGTGCCCAGCGTGTTGACGACGAAACGCCCGGCCGCACGCTCCTGCGCCAGCTTGGCGGTGCGCACGAGCCGGCCGCGGTGCACCACGTGGCCCTCGCCGATGCGGTACTGCTGCACCATGCCGTCGCCGTCGAACCAGTGGTGGTAGCGCTGGCCGGCACGCTCGTACAGGGCCGGGCCGTTGCGGTAGAAGCGGCCGCGCAACTCGGCCGGCCAACGGCCCAGCAGGCGCGCCTCGGCGTCGCGGTCGCCGGTGGCATCGCTCACGCCGAACAGCGGCGTCAGCAGCGGGTCTTTCGCGGCGGCGGCGGCAAAGTCGGCGGGGCGCGCGGCGGCGGTGGCCCCGCGGGCCAGCAGCAGGCCGGGCAGCACGGCGGCGGCCGCGCCCTGGAGCAGCGTGCGGCGCGTGCTCATTGGGACATCTTCACGACGATGACCGCGCCGTCCAGCTTGACGCGGCCGGTCTCCCAGCTCGGGCCGAAGGTGCCCGGCGTGCCGGACGATCCCCAGGGCTCGGTCGGCATGCCCACCAGGTTGGTGCCCATGCGGCCGTCGCTGTCGAGATCCTGGAAGAGCGTCAGCGCCACCTCGGTGCTGGCACCCAGGCCGCAGAGCTGGAAGCGCATCGTGGCGCCGTCGCCGGCGGCCAGGCGCAGCTGCGCCAGCGGCTTCTTGCGGTAGGTGTCGGCGCTGGCGAAGGCCGCCACCATCATCTGGCCCTGCTTCGGGCGCACGTTCTGCACCTCCACTTCCGCGCAGCCGTCGGCCGATTGCCCACGCGCCGGCGGCGCGGTGGTCAGCAGCACGGCCGCCAGCAGAGCGCCGATCGCCGGCAAGGTGGCCGCCAGCAGCACGCAGGTGGCGCTGGTCAGCCAGGTGGACAGGTCGGTGCTGGGCTTCACGGCGGGTTTCATCACGGGGCCTTGGCAGTGGACTCGATGCCCGCATGGTGGCCCCGGCCGCAGCCCGGCGCCGCCCTGGCGCGATGGCATTGCGGCGCGCGTCGCGAAACGACGGCGAGGCGGCGCGAACGGCGGCGCAGTCAGTCGGCGCTGCGCATCGGCACGCGCGGCGCCACCGCGCACATCAGCTCGTAGCCGATGGTGCCGGCCGCGTGCGCGACCTCGTCGATGGCCAGCACGGCGCCGCCCGGGCCGCGGCCCCACAGCGTGACCACGCTGCCGATGCCCGCCTCGGGCAGCGCGCTCAGGTCGACCGCCAGCATGTCCATCGACACCCGCCCCACCGTGCCGGTGCGCCGGCCGTCCACCAGCACCGGCGTGCCGGTGCCGCAGTGCCGCGGGTAGCCGTCGGCATAGCCACAGGCGACGATGCCGATGCGCATGGGCTGGTCTGCCGTGAAGGCGCTGCCGTAGCCCACGGTGTCGCCGGGCTGCAGCTGCTGCAGGCCGATCACCTTGGCGCGCAGCGTCATGGCCGGCCACAGGTCCCAGTGGGCGGCGTCGTGCTCGGGAAAGTCGGGCACGCCGCCGTAGCTCATGATGCCGGCGCGCACCCAGTCGTTGCGCAGGCCCGGCGTGGCGCCGTGGCGCAGGATCGCGGCGCTGTTGGACAGGCTGCGCTCGCCGGGCAGGTCGG
>JAIXTY010000340.1 GCA_027483705.1 Rubrivivax sp. | reverse complement strand
CGGGTCCAGCCCCGGCAGCAGCCGCGCCAGCGCGCCGCAGCGTGCCAGCACCTGCAGCATCCGGCTCGGCCGCTCGGCCATCAACCCGCGCGACAGCTCCTGCCACACGCGCTCGGGCACCAGCGCGTCCACCTCGCCGGCCTGCACCAGCTGCACCAGCAGCGCCTCGGTCTCGGGGGCCACGGTGAAGTGCGGGAAACGCGCCGCGAAGCGCGCCAGGCGCAGCAGCCGCACCGGGTCTTCGGCGAAGGCCGGCGACACGTGGCGCAGCACGCCGTTCGCCAGGTCGGCGCGGCCGCCATGGGGGTCGATCACCGTGCCGTCTTCGGCCTCAGCCATCGCGTTGATGGTGAGGTCGCGGCGCAGCAGGTCGTCTTCCAGCGTCACGTCGGGCGCGGCGTGCACGGTGAAGCCGTGGTAGCCGCGGCCGACCTTGCGCTCGGTGCGCGCCAGCGCCACTTCTTCGTGCGTGTCGGGGTGCAGGAAGACCGGGAAGTCCTTGCCCACCGGCCGGTAGCCCAGCGCCGCCATCTGCTCGGGGGTGGCACCGACGGCAACCCAGTCGCGATCGGACGCCGGCAGGCCGAGCAGCCGGTCGCGCACCGCGCCGCCGACGACGTAGAGCTTCAAGGTCAGCGGTGGCTGCGGTAGGGCTCTTCGAAGTCGAGGAAGTCGCGCTCCTCCAGCGCATCGGCGATCCAGGCCTTTGCGCCCGGGCTCTGCGCGATGCGGTGCATGTAGTCGCGCGTGTGCGGCGTCGTCGGCAGCTGGTAGGTGCGCAGCCGCATGCACACCGGCGCGAACATGGCGTCGGCGGCGCTGAAGCCGCCGAAGAGGAAGGGCCCGCCGCTGTCGTTGAGCGCGTCGAGCCAGGCGGTCTCGATGCGCATGACGTCGTCGCGCACGGCGGCCTGCTCGGCCCAGACGCGGGCGCCGACGTCGGGCAGCGCGGCTTCGATGTTCATCGGGCAGTGCGAGCGCAACGCCGAGAAGCCCGAGTGCATCTCGGCGCACAGGCTGCGGGCGCGGGCGCGCTGGCGCATGTCGGCGGGCCAGATGCCGCGGCCCGGGAACTTGTCGTGCAGGTACTCGATGATGGCCATCGTGTACCAGACCGAGAAGTCGTCGTCCAGCAGCACCGGCACCTTGCCCGCGGGCGAGAAGCGCGCCACCTCCTTGCGGAAGGCCGAGTGCGGCGTGAAGTCGAAGCGCAGCTTCACCTCCTCGAAGGGGATGCCCAGCTGCTTCATCAGCACCCAGGGGCGCATCGACCAGGACGAGTAGTTCTTGTTGCCGATCAGCAGTTGCATCGCCAGCTCCGGGTGGGGTCAGGCGGCCATGCTACGGCGCCGCGCGGCCGGCGGCGATGACTTCGCGGGCCGCGCACGATGCGCGGCCGGCATCAGACGGCATCAGCGGTGGCGCGCGCGGAAGCGGTCCTGCACCAGCGGCCCGAAGCGGCTGGCCAGGTAGTCGGGTGCCACGGCCTCCAGCGGCGTGGGCACGATGCCCAGCGCGGCCAGCCCGGGCAGCGTGCCGCCGGCGACGTTGGGCACCGACATCGAGGCCACGTTGTCGCGCGACATCAGCGGCTCGCCGGGCATCAGCTCCATCAGCGTGGCCTGCAGCGAGCCGGCCCAGGCGGGCAGCGGGATCTGCGGCCGCTCGACACCGGCCCAGCGGCCCGCCAGGCGCACCAGATCCGACAGCGTGTGCTGCTGCGGCCCGGCGCACTCGAACACGCGGCCGGCGGTGGCCGGGTCGTCGAGCGCGGCCACCAGCGCCGCGGCGACGTCCTGCACCCACACCGGCTGGAAGCGCGCCGCGCCAAAGGCCAGCGGCATCACCGGCGCCAGCTGCTGCAGTTGCGCGAACACGTTGAGAAAGCGGTCCTGCGCGCCGAAGATCACCGAGGGCCGCAGCACCGTCACCGACAGCCCCGAGCCGGTGAACACGGCCTCGCCCGCGGCCTTGCTGCGCAGGTAGCGCGACGGCGCATCAGCGGCCACGCCCAGCGCGCTGACGTGCACCAGGCGCGCCACACCCGCCGCGCGGCATGCCGCCACGATGCCGCGCGGCAGCGCCACGTGCACGCGCTCGAACGCGGCCTCGCTGCCGTGCAGGATGGCGATCAGGTTGACGACGGCGTCGCAGCCCGCGGCCAGCCGCGCCAGCGCGGCGGCGTCGTGCACGTCGGCCGTGACGAGGTCGACGTTGGGCAGCGGCCGCACGGCCTGGCCGTGCGCGTTGCGGCGCGTGGGCACCAGAAGGCGCAGGCCGGGGTGGCTCTGCGCCAGGCGCTCGCACAGCGCGCGGCCGACGAAGCCGCTGCCGCCCAGCACCAGCACGCGCTGCATCGATTGAAGTGCGCCCATGGGGCTCAGTCGTTCCTCAGGGCAGGTCGCGGTTGGGGGCGGGCTCGCCGGGCGTGCGCGGCGCGATCGGCGGGCCCAGCAGGGCCTTCAGCGAAGGCACGGGCTGCCCCAGCACGGCCGCGTAGTAGACGCTGTTGGACAGCACCTTCTTGACGTAGTCACGCGTCTCGTTGAAGGGGATGTTCTCGGCCCAGGCCGCGGCCTCGACGGTGGCGCCCTCGCGCCAGCGGCGCGGCCGGCCCGGGCCGGCGTTGTAGGCCGCGGTGGCCATGGCCAGCGAGCCGCCGAAGTCGTCGAGCACGCGCCGGAGGTAGGTGTTGCCCAGCAGCAGGTTGACGTCGCGGTCGGTGATCAGGTGCGGGCTCCAGGCCAGGCCCACCTGCTTGGCCGTCCAGCGCGCGGTGGCCGGCATCAGCTGCATCAGGCCCGAGGCGCCGACGCCGGAGCGTGCGTCCATGATGAAGCGGCTTTCCTGGCGGATGAGGCCGTAGACGACGGCCGGATCCAGGCCCGTCTGCTTCGCCTTGGCCAGCACCTGCTCGCGGAACGGCGTCGGGAAGCGCTGGCGCAGGTCGACCTCGGCGCGCGTGCGGTCGGAGGTGTTGATGCAGCGGTCCCAGACCTCGCGCTCGCAGGCGCGCTCGGCGGCGGCCAGCAACTCGCGGTCGCCCAGGCCGCGCAGCGTGAAGTTCCATTCGCGCACGCCCTCGCTGCGCAGGCCCAGGGCGATGAGCTGCAGCGCGCGGTCCAGGCCCGGCAGCTTGCGCGCGGCCTCGCGCTCGGCTTCGCTCAGCGGCGCGGGGGCCGGCGGCAGCGCGACGGTCTGGCCGAGTTCCTCGGTGGCCAGCTTGCCGTAGAAGCCCATCTGGGGCGCAAGAGCCTGCCAGGCCTCGCGCGCCTGCGCCCGCTCGGCGTCACCCGCGGGGCCGGCCGGGGCCAGCGCGTGCACGGCGCGGGCGCGCCAGTAGGCCCAGGCGGCGTCGGCGCGGTCGGCCGGCGCCATGGCGTCGACGGCGCGCTTCACCAGCGGCCAGCGGCGCGAGTCGGCTTCCGGCAGCCGAAGCGCCGCGCGCACCTGCCAGGCCAGGGCCTCGGTGCTGAACGGGGCCGCGGTGCCCGGGCGCGCGGCGGCGTCCCAGGCCTTCCAGGCGCGCTGCGCGTGGTCCACGGCCTCGGGCTGCAGGCGCAGGGCCGACTGCCGCGCCACCTGCGACCAGGCCAGCGCCTGGTGCAGCAGCGGCAGCCGCGCACGGCCGGCCTCGGCCGCGGGCGCGAGCTTGTCGAGCTGCTGCGCGGCGGCCTCGGGGTCGGCCGCGGCGAGCTTGGTGATGGCCAGCACCTCGAGCTCGAAGGAGTTCGGCGCCGCCGGCCGCGGCGTGCGTTCGAGCCAGCGCTGCGGGTTCTCCCACAACTCGGCGGCGTGACGCTCGAGGGCCGGGTCGACCAGCGCCACCGCGGCGCGCAGCGGGCGCGGGCGGTTGACCTCGGCCGCGGCCCGCGCCTTGGCCCAGATCTCGGCATCGGGCAGGCGGCCGGCCTCGCGCAGCGTGGTGGCCAACAGCTGGCAGCCGTCGTCGAGCTCGCGCTGCGCCAGCCAGGTGCTGCGCGCGGCGGCGCGCACGTCGGCGCCGTCCTGGTGCTGCGTGATCAGCGCGTAGCAGGTGACCTCGCGGTCGTCGTTCATGCGAAAGCGCGGGAACTCGACGCGGAAGTTCGCCCAGTCGCGGCGCGCGCCCAGCTCCAGCAGCCAGTCGTTGCGCAACCGGTCCTCGACGTAGCTGGCGGGCCAGCGCGAGTAGAACGCGTCGAGGTCGGCCTGGCGCGCCTCGACAAGGCGGTTGCTCAGCGCCCAGTAGTCGGCCCACATCGCCAGCGGGTGGCGTGTGCGCTGCAGGCTGGCGCTGGCGGCCACGAGCGCGGCCTGGTCGCGGCGCTTCAGCGCCTCGCGGGCCTGCAGCAGCGTGTCGTCGTTGCCGGCGGCCAGCACGGGCGCGCCCGCCCGTGGCGATGCCGGCTGGGCCGAGGCCGGCACCGCGGCCAGGGCCATCAGGCACAGGCCGGCGGCGGCCACGTGGCGGTGTGCGGAGGGCAGGGTCGCGGAGCGGGGGCGCGTCATGCGCCGAATCTAGCGCATCACCCTCGGGCGCAAGCGGGGTGGGGTGGGCGTTGCGGCGTCGCCATCGGCGGTTTCGCCGAGCGCGGCACGGGTCTCAGCGGCCTGCTGCAGCAACCAGGCCTCGGCGGCGGCCACGCCTGGTCGGCCGTCGCGGTCGGGCCAGCGCACCAGCCAGTAGGCGTGGGCCGAGCGCAGCCGGCCGGCCGCGCCGAGCGGCTCGACCAGTTCGCCACGCGCCAGCGCCTCCGTCACCAGGGCCACACGCGCCAGCGCCACGCCCTGGCCGGCCAAGGCCGCCTGGATCTGCTGGTAGGTGTAGTTGAGGTAGATCCAGGCCTTCGGGTCGCCCAGGGCCGGCGCATGCTCGCGCAGCCACGCCCGCCACGACAGCGTGCTGGCATTGGGGCGTGCATCGTCTTCTTCCAGCAGCACGTGGTGGGCGAGGTCGGCCGCGCGGCGGATCGGATGGCGCGCCAGCAGCGACGGGCTGGCCACGGGCGTGAGCAGTTCGCCGAACAGCCGCGTTGAGCCCGGTGGCGCCAGGTCGGGCCGGCAGTAGCGCAGCGCCAGATCCAGCTCCGGGTCATCAAGGTCGGCCAGGTGGTCGCTGGCCGAGATGCGGATGTCGATGCCGGGGTGGCGTTCCTGGAAGTCGCGCAGCCGGGGCAGCAGCCACAGCGAGGCAAACGAGGCAAAGGTCGTCAGCCCCACCGGCTGGCGCTGGCGCTGGCGGCGCAGCTGCTGCACGGTGGTGTCCAGTTGCTGCAGCAGCGGCGCGGCGGTTCGCAGCAGCGTGCTGCCTGCGCCGGTGAGCGCCACGTGGCGCGTGCCGCGCGTGAACAGGGGCGTACCGATCTCGTCTTCGAGGCTGCGGATCTGGCGGCTGATGGCCGGCTGCGTGAGGTGCAGCTCCTCGGCCGCGCCGCGGAAGCTGGACAGACGCGCCACCGCCTCGAAGGCGCGCAGCGGGCCGATCGCGAGCGGGCGTTGGCGCAGGGCATTCATGAGCAGATGTTATCAACGGCGATCGCCGATTCGATTGGACCGAGCAGCAGTTCCGCTGCACGATCTCGGCCACGACACCGGAAGCCCACCATGGAAACGATGATCCTGCTGCATGAATCCGACGGCCGCGCCTTCACCCTGGGGCCGGCTGTGCACGAGCGCCACCTGAAGGTGGTGGACGGCCGCGCGTGGATCACCTGCACCCAGCGCCGCGCCGGCCCTTTGCCGCCCGAGGATCTGTGGCTCGCGCCCGGCGAGCAGCTGGCGCTGCCGGCCGGCAGCGCCTGGGTGGTGGAAGCGGCCGGCCCGCTGCGACTGCGGCTGTGCGAGCCCGGGCTCAGCGCCGCGGTGTCGGGCGGCGCGGCTTCGTGGGTGTCCGCCGTGGCGCGGCTGGCCCGGGCGTGGCAGACCGTGCGGCCCCGGCGCCGGCTCGCGCACTGAGCGCCGCCTGCAGCGCCAGGCGCGCCCAGGGTTCCATCAGGGCCGGGGCATCCAGCGCTTCGGCAGGGGGCGTGAGGTAGCCCGTCTCGATGGTGCCGGTGCGCTGCACGAAGGTGAAGGGCGTGCCTCCCGCGGCCTCGAAGCGGGGCCGCGTGCTGGCGTCGGTCTTCAGGTACAGCTGCTCGCCGGCGACGATGGCGATGAACAGATCCTGCACGTACAGGCCGTGGGCGCCGAACATGCGCCGCTCGCGCACCGGCCCCAGGGGCTCCAGCAGCTCCAGGCAGTGCAGGATGAAGGGCGGTGTCGGGCGGGCGGCCATGGCGCGGCGCGGGTGGGGCGGGCTCGGCGGACAATACCGCGTGGCGCCGTCTGCGCCAACGAGCCCGCCATGACGCTGAACCTGCCTTCGTTCGAGCCTTCGCGCGACAAGAAGTCCCTGCGCCGACAGCTGCAGGCCGAGCGCCAGACGCTGATCGACCGCCACCAGCGCGCCATGCACCTGCAGGAGGTGCTGCGCGTGTACCTGATGGGTCGTGCCGACCTGGCCGTGGGCGCCTACTGGCCCATCAAGGGCGAGTTCGACGCGCTGCCCGCGCTCTTCCGCTGGGCCGAGGCCGACGAGCGGCGCTGCATCGGCCTGCCCGTGATCGACAAGCAGACCAAGCAGCTGCGCTTCCAGATGTGGTTCCCGGGCTGCGAGATGGAGGAAGACGCCTACGGCATCCCCAAGCCCAAGGACACGCCGGTGTTCCACCCGACGCTGCTGCTGGTGCCCTGCGTGGGCTACGGGCCGAAGGGCGTGCGGCTGGGCTACGGCGGCGGCTTCTACGACCGCACGCTGGCCACGCTGGCGCCGCGTCCCACCACGGTGGGGCTGGCCTACGCGCATGGCTTCGTGCCCTGGCTGGAGGCCGAACCGCACGACGTGCCGCTGGACGCCATGCTCACCGACGAGGGCCTGGCCTGGGAGCGCGACGGCGCCTGAGCCTGGCCGCGGCACCGTCGTTCGGAGCCCGCGGAACACCGTCTGTCGCACGCTGCTGGGCGGCGCCACGGGCCTTGCCTAGCCTCGATGCACCTGATCGAGGAGGACGTCCGATGCCCGCGCTGACCTGGCCCACGGCCACCGCCCCCATCCCCGCCACCCGCCGCGGCGCCGCCGCCTGGCTGCACGCCAGCGTCGTCGCCTGGCTGTCGGTCGCGCTGCTCGGGCAGCTGGTGTTCGCCGTCTACGTGGCGGTGTTCTACGGCGGCACCGCGCTCGCGGGCCGGCCCGAACGCTGGAACGAGGTGCAGCCGCACGGCTGGCGCAGCGGTGCCTGGCTGGACAACACGGTGCTGTCGGCGCACCTGCTGTTCACCGTGCTGCTGATCGTCGCCGGCCTGGTGCAGCTGCTGCCGGCGGTGCGCCGGCGCTGGCCCGGTGTGCACCGCTGGAGCGGCCGGGCCTACGTGCTGGCCGCCGCCACGCTGGCGCTGGGCGGCCTCTTCCTGGTGTGGGTGCGGGGCGGTGCCGTCGGCAGCCTGTCGATGCACCTGGCCATCACCGGCAATGCCTTGCTGATCCTGCTGTGCGCCGCGATGGCCTGGCGCGCGGCGCGGGCGCGCCGCATCGACGAGCACCGCCGCTGGGCCCTGCGCCTGTGGGTGGCGGCGGCCGGCGTGTGGTTCTTCCGCGTCGGGCTGATGGCCTGGCTGGGCGTGTTCCGCGCGCCGGTGGGCTTCGACCCCAAGACCTTCACCGGGCCGTTCCTCACGGCCCTGTCCTGGGGCGTCTACGTGATCGTGCCGCTGTTGCTGCTGGAGCTGGTGCTGCGGGCCCAGCGCGCCCACCAGGCGCCGGCTCTGCAGGCGGCCGTGGCCGCCGCTCTGGCGCTGGTGACGCTGGTGATGGCCTTCGGCGTGGTCATCGCCACGCTCGGGATGTGGGGGCCGCGCATCGTCTGACGGCGCGGCCGGCCGGCTCAGGCCCAGCCCAGGCGCCGGCAGACCTCGAGGCTCAGTGCGCTCTGGTTGAGCGTGTAGAAGTGGATGGCGGGGGCGCCGCCGGCCACGAGCCGTTCGCACAGCCGCGCCACGACCTCGATGCCGAAGGCGCGCACGCTGGCGGCGTCGTCCATGAAGCCTTCCATCTTGAGAGCCACCCAGCGCGGGATCTCGATGCCGTCGCGCGCGGCGAACTGCGCGATCTTCGCGTAGTTGTGGATCGGCATGATGCCCGGCACGATGGGCGCGTCCACGCCCAGCTTGCGCGATTCGTCCACGAAGTGGAAGTACGCGTCGGGGTTGAAGAAGAACTGCGTGATGGCACTGTCGGCGCCGGCCTTCATCTTGGCCGCGAAGTGCTCGAGGTCCTTCTTTGCATAACGCTGCTGCGGGTGGTACTCGGGGTAGGCGGCGGCCTCGATGTGCCAGTCGCTGCCCTGCGCCTCGCGGATGAAGGCGATCAGGTCGGCGGCGTAGCGGAACTCGCCGGCCACGGCGGTGCCCGAGGGCAGGTCGCCGCGCAGCGCCACCAGGCGGCGGATGCCCTGGGCACGGTAGGTGTCGAGGATCTCGCGGATGCCCTCGCGCGTGCTGCCCACGCAGCTCAGGTGCGGGGCGGCTTCATGGCCCATCGCCGCGATGTCCTTCACCGTGGCCAGGGTCTTCTCGCGCGTGGCGCCGCCGGCGCCGTAGGTCACGCTGAAGAACTCCGGCCGCACGGCCGCCAGCTCCGACACCACCGTCTTCAGCTTGTCGCTGCCGACGGGGGTGTTGGGCGGGAAGAACTCGAAGCTGATGGGCACCGTCTGGATGGCGGTGCTCATCGCGGGGCCCCGATCAGTAGCGGTACGTCTCGGGCTTGTACGGGCCCTGCTTCGGCACGCCGATGTACGCGGCCTGCTCTTCCGTCAGCTCGGTCAGCATGGCGCCGACCTTCTTGAGGTGCAGGCGCGCCACCTTCTCGTCGAGGTGCTTGGGCAGCACGTAGACCTTGCCGATGTCGTAGCTGTCGGGGTGGCTGAAGAGCTCAATCTGCGCGATGGTCTGGTTGGCGAAGCTGGCGCTCATCACGAAGCTCGGGTGGCCCGTGCCGCAGCCCAGGTTCACCAGGCGGCCCTTGGCCAGCATGATGATCTTCTTGCCGTCGGGGAACACGACGTGGTCGACCTGCGGCTTGATCTCGTCCCAGGTGCAGTCGGCCAGCGAGGCGACGTCGATCTCGTTGTCGAAGTGGCCGATGTTGCAGACGATGGCCTCGTCCTTCATCGCTTCCATGTGCTTGCGCGTGATGACGCTCTTGTTGCCGGTGGCGCTGACGAAGATGTCGGCCTTGTCGGCGGCGTACTCCATCGTCACGACCTTGTAGCCTTCCATCGCGGCCTGCAGTGCGTTGATCGGGTCGATCTCTGTCACCCACACCT
>JAIXTY010000054.1 GCA_027483705.1 Rubrivivax sp. | reverse complement strand
CCCAGCTCGATGCGGCCGCCGGGCAGGCTCAGCTCGGGCCGCGCGGGCGGGGCTGCCGGCGGGCGCGGCGCCTGGGGGCCCGGGTCCAGGCCGAGCTGCTGGGCCAGCATCAGACCGGCTTCCTGGTGCATGTCCTCATGGGCCAGCACCAGGCGGTAGAAGTAGAGGCCGGCGTCATCGCCCGGGGCGTGCGCCAGCAGGGCCAGGGTCTCGTCCAGGCCCTGGTGCAGGCGCTCGCGGGTGGCTTGCAGATCGGGCAGGGGCAACTGCCAGCGGCTGGCATGGGGGACGTGGCTGGAGTCGTGCAGGCGGTCGTCATCCAGCGGGCTGGCCACCGGCGCCGGCGGATGGCGGGGGGCCAGGGGGTCGGCCTCGGCACCGCGGTGGCGCTGTTCGGCCGGCAGGCGGGCGATCCACCAGGACTGGAACCAGGCGATGTGGCCGGCTTCCCACAGCGGCAGGTTCAGGCTGTCGCGCTGCGGCACGCGCAGGGCCGGGCCGAGCTGGGCGGCCAGCACGGTGAGCAGGTCGAGGGTGGCCTGCCGGCTGGCCCGCAGCATGGCCGCAAGCTGGGGCGCGGCGGCGGTGCGGAAACTGGCGTCAAGGTCCATAGTTGCGTCGCATGGTAGGCCGACCGGCCGGGGCCCCGGCGAAGGCCTGTCGGGAAGGCGGGCCGCCGGCTGCCGCGGCGCCGGCGGCAAGCCCGGTGTGCTACACCGCCGGCCATGTCGCGCCCGCTGATCCACCTCGTCACGCCCGCCCGGGCGGCCGACAACAACGGCAATTGGCAGACCGCCGCCCGCTGGGCGCGCCTGCTGCGCAGCACAGCCGACTGCCGGATCGCGGGCGACTGGACCGGCGCCGAGCCCGGCCCCCTGCCCGACGGCCTGATCGCCCTGCATGCCCGCCGCTCGGCCGGAGCGGTGGCGCGCTGGCGGGCGGCCCATCCCGACCGGCCGCTGGGCCTGGTGCTGACCGGCACCGACCTCTACAAGGACCTGCCCGCCGGCGATCCGCAAGCCCTGCGCTCGCTGGATCTGGCCGATCGCCTGCTGCTGTTGCAACCCGAGGCCCTGCAGGCCCTGCCGGCTGCGCACCGGGCGCGCGCCGACGTGTGCTGGCAATCGACCACGCCGCGCCGCACCCTGTCCAAGACCGGCCGCCACTTGCGCGCCCTCGTCGTCGGGCACCTGCGGGCCGAGAAGGCGCCGGAGCTGATCTTCGCCCTGGCCGAGCTCCTGGCCGAACGGCAGGACCTCTTCATCGATCACCTCGGCGCCCCGCTGGACCCGGCCCTGGGCGCCCAGGCCCAGGCCCTGGCCGCGCGCTGCCCGCGCTACCGCTGGCTGGGCGCCCGGCCGCATGGCGAGACGCGCCAGCGCATCCAGCGCGCCCACCTGCTGATCCATCCCAGCCACATGGAAGGCGGCGCGCATGTGGTGATGGAGGCCGTCTGCAGCGGCACGCCGGTGCTGGCCTCGCGGGTGTCCGGCAATGTCGGCATGCTGGGCGAGGACTGGCCCGGCTACTTCGCCCCCGGCGACGCCGACAGCCTGCGGCTGGCCCTGGTCGCGCTGCGCGACGAGCCCGCCCGGCTCGCCACCTTGCAGGCCCGCGCCGAGGCGCTGGCGCCGCGCTTCCTGCCCGGCCACGAGCAGGCCTGCCTGCGCAACTGGCTGGGCCGGCTCGGCCTGGCCGAAGCGCCCGGCTGCGCGTGAAGACCGACACTGTCAGGATGCGCTGACGCCCGCGACCCTGTCCTTGCCCCTGCCCCTGCGCCCGCCCCCTTGTGCCGCATGCTGCGCCGCGACGGGCCGAGCGCCCTACCCTGCCCCACGGAGCCCCCGATGAACAGCCCCAGCCCCGAAACCTGCCCCGCCCCCGCGCCCGTGCCGCGCCTGACCTCGCTCTCCCACGGCGGCGGCTGCGGCTGCAAGATCGCCCCGGGCGTGCTGTCCGAAATCCTCAAGGGCACGGCCGCCATGCCGATCCCGCCCGAGCTGATGGTGGGCATCGAGACCGCCGACGACGCCGCCGTCTACAAGCTCAACGAGGAGCAAGCACTGATCGCGACGACGGACTTCTTCATGCCCATCGTCGACGACCCCTACGACTTCGGCCGCATCGCCGCCACCAATGCCATCAGCGATGTCTATGCCATGGGCGGCCGGCCCATCCTGGCCCTCGCCCTGGTCGGCATGCCGATCAATGTGCTGCCGGTCGAGGTGATCGGTCGCATCCTGGATGGCGGCCAGTCGGTGTGCCGCGCGGCCGGCATCCCCATCGCCGGCGGCCACACCATCGACTCGGTCGAAGCCATCTACGGCCTGGTGGCCCTGGGCCTGGTCCACCCCAAGCGGGTCAAGCGCAATGCCGATGCGAAGGTGGGCGACCGGCTAATACTCGGCAAGCCGCTGGGCGTGGGCGTGCTTTCGGCGGCGCTCAAGAAGGAGCAGCTCGGCGCCGAGGGCTATGCCCAGATGATCGCCAGCACCACCCAGCTCAACACCCCCGGCCCGGACTTGGCCGCGATCGAGGGCGTGCATGCCCTGACCGACGTCACCGGCTTCGGCCTGGCCGGCCACGGCCTGGAGCTGGCCCGCGGCGCCGGCGCCAGCCTGCGCATCGACTGGGCCCGCGTGCCCCTGCTGGCCGGCGTGCGCGGCCTGGCCGAACAGGGCTTCGTGACCGGCGCCTCCGGCCGCAACTGGACCGGCTACGGCAGCCAGGTGGCCCTGGGCAGCCGGCGCGACGCGATCGACCAGGCCCTGCTGACCGACCCGCAGACCAGCGGCGGCCTGCTGGTGAGCTGCGCGCCCGAGGCCGTCGAGGCCGTGCTGGCCGTCTTCCAAGCCCACGGCTTTGCCGCCGCGGCGGAGATCGGCGAGATCGTCGCCGCCGGCAGCGAAGGGCCGCGGCTGATCGTCGACTGAGGCGGCCTCAGTCGCCCGCGCCGCCGCGCCGCGCGGCCTTGCGCTCGCCCAGCAGGCGCTTGCCGTCGAGGCGGCGGCGCACCGAGGCACGGGTCGGGCGGGTGGCCAGGCGGGGCTGGGGCGGCCGGGCGGCGGCGTCGACCAGGGCTTGCAGCCGCGCCAGGGCCTCGGCCTGGTTGCGCAGCAGGCTGCGCTCGGTCTGGGCCTTGATGACGAGGACGCCGTCGCGGCTCAGGCGCTGGTCGGCCCGCGCGAGCAGCCGGGCCTTGACCGGCTCGGGCAGGCTGGAAGCTGCCACGTCGAAGCGCAACTGCACCGCATTCGAGACCTTGTTGACGTTCTGTCCCCCCGGGCCCTGGGCGCGGATGGCCGTCCATTCCAGCTCGGCGGGATCGATGAGGATGCGGCTCATGGCCCGGGCAGCGTGCGCAGCCGGTCTCAGGTGCCGCCGGTGGACGAGGACTGGCGGGTCTCGTCGAAGCGGCGCTGCAGTTCCTGGCGCAACTGGCGGCGGACTTTCGCGGCCTCGAAGCGGCGCAGGGCCTCGGGCGTCTCGATGGGCAGCGGCCGCACTTTCTGCGGCTTGCCGGCCTCGTCGAGCGCCACCATGGTGAAGAAGCAACTGTTCACATGGCGGACGGCCTGGGTGCGGATGTTCTCGGCCACCACCTTGACGCCGACTTCCATGGAGGTGTTGCCCGTGTGGTTGACCGAGGCCAGGAAGGTGAGCAGCTCGCCGACCTGCACCGGCTCGCGGAAGATGACCGAATCGACCGAGAGGGTGACGACATAGCTGCCGGCATAGCGCGCCGCGCAGGCATAGGCGACCTGGTCGAGCAGGCGCAGGATCTGGCCGCCGTGGACCTTGCCGGAGAAGTTCGCCATGTCGGGCGTCATCAGCACGGTCATCGAGAGATGGGGCGAGCTCATCGGCAGGTCTCCGTGGGACATGAGGCGCTTCGGCAAGCAAGCGCCGAACCCGGCACCCGCCCGCGGGCGCCGCGGCGCGGATTGTGGGGCGGCCCGGCCAGGCCGCGGCTCGGGCTCAGCCCGGGTCGGCGCCGTCCTCGTCGAGGCAGCGCACCGGCACGCGCGGCGAAAGCGCGCACATCAGCTCGTAGGCCACGGTGCCGCAGGCCTCGGCGACTTCGTCGATGGGGAGGCGGCTGCCCCCCGGGCCCTCGCCCCAGAGCGTGACCTCGGCTCCGACGCCGGCCGGCCGGCCGGCGGCGCGCAGGGGCTCCAGGTCGACCGCCAGCATGTCCATCGAGACCCGGCCGACGGTGCGGGTGCGCAGGCCGTCGACGAGCACCGGGGCGCCGGCCTCGGTCTCGGCCGGCGCATAGCGCGGGTAGCCGTCGGCATAGCCGCAGGCGGCGATGCCGATGCGCATGGCGCGCTCGGCCGTGAAGCGGCTGCCGTAGCCCACGGTGTCGCCCGGCTGCAGCTGCTGCGTGGCGATGAGCTTCGTCTGCAGCGTCATCGCCGGCAGCAGGCCCCAGTCGGCGATGCCGCGCTCGGGGAAATCGGGCGCGCTGCCGTAGCTCAGGATGCCGGCGCGCACCCAGTCGTTGCGCAGGCCCGGCGTGGCGCCGTGGCGCAGGATCGCGGCGCTGTTGGACAGGCTGCGCTCGCCGGGCAGGTCGGCCGTGGCGGCCTCGAAGCTGGCGATCTGGTGGGCGATGCCGCGCGGCGCATCGGCGTCGGAGAAGTGCGTCATCAGGCTCACCTCGTCCACCTGCGGCAGTGCGTTCAGCCGCGCCCAGGCGCTGCGGAAGGCCTGCGGCGGAAAGCCGAGCCGGTTCATGCCGCTGTTCATCTTGAGGAACACGCGGTGCGGCTCGTGCGTCTTGTGCGCGGCCAGCCAGTCGATCTGCTCGGCCGTGTGCACCACGTGCCAGAGGTTCAGGCGCGAGCACAGCTCCAGGTCGCGCGGTTCGAAGCAGCCTTCCAGCAGCAGCACCGGGCCGCGCCAGCCGCAGCCGCGCACGCGCTCGGCCTCGGCCAGGTCGAGCAGCGCAAAGCCGTCGGCCGACTTCAGGCCTTCGAAGGCGCGCTCCACACCGTGGCCGTAGGCGTTGGCCTTGACCACCGCCCACAGCCGCGCATCGCCGGCGTGGCGGCGCGCGACGGCGAGGTTGTGCGCCAGTGCGGCAGGGTGCACGAGGGCTTCGATCGGGCGCGGCATGGTCGTCGGTGTGTCGGAACCCCCATGCTATAACCCGCCCGCCTCGAAAGGCCGTCGCAGTGGCGGCGGCCCCGGCCACGAGACGGAGACAACGGCGAGAGCCGCCTGCATTCACGGCGGCGCCAGCGCGGCGCGCGACACGATGAAAAAAGGCTTCTCGACCATCATGTCGGCGCAGTTCTTCAGCTCGCTGGCCGACAACGCATTGCTCGTGGCCGCTGTCGAGTTGCTGCGGCTGGCCAAGGCGCCCGCCTGGCAGGTGCCGGCGCTGGCGCCGATGTTCGCGCTGTTCTACGTCGTGCTCGCGCCCTTTGTCGGGGCCTTCGCCGACAGCATCCCCAAGGGCCGGGTGATGTTCGTCAGCAATGCGATCAAGATCGTCGGCTGCCTGATGATGCTGTTCGGCAGCCATCCGCTGCTGGCCTACGCCGTGGTGGGGCTGGGCGCCGCCGCGTACGGGCCGGCCAAGTACGGCATCCTGACCGAGCTGCTGCCGCCTTCGCAACTGGTCAAGGGCAATGGCTGGATCGAGGGCTTGACGATCGCTTCCATCGTGCTGGGCATCCTGCTGGGTGGCCAGCTGATCGGCCCGAAGATCTCGCCGATGCTGCTGGGCATGGACATGCCGCTCGTCGACACCGGTGTCGACACGGCCCCCGAGGCCGCGATCTCGTTCATCGTGCTGCTGTACCTCACGGCCGCGGCGTTCAACCTGTTCATTCCGCGCACCGGCGCGCCGCTGATCCCGATGGAGGGCGCGGTTCACCTGGTGAAGGACTTCGCACGCTGCAACAGCCGCCTGTGGGCCGACAAGCTGGGCCAGATCACGCTGGCCACGACGACGCTGCTGTGGGGCATCTTCGGCAACCTGCGGCTGATCGTCTTCGCGTGGGCCGCCGCGGCCCTGGGCTACGGCACGGCGCAGGCATCCAACCTGGCCGGCGTGGTGGTGATCGGCTCGGTGGTGGGCGCGGTGGTGGCCTCGTTCATCACCAAGCTCGACCGCGCCACGAACGTGATCCCGCTGGCCATCGCGGTGGGCTTCCTGATGATCGGCCTCGTGTTCATCAACAGCCTGGCCACCGCGGTGCCCTTCCTGGTGGTGATGGGCGCGATCTGCGGCTTCCTGATCGTGCCGATGAACGCGCTGCTGCAGCACCGCGGCCACAACCTGATGGGCGCCGGCCGCTCGATCGCCGTGCAGAACTTCAACGAGCAGGCCTGCATCCTGGGCCTGGGTGCGTTCTACGTGGGCATGACGCGCTTCGGCCTGTCCGCCTTCGGCGCCATCATCGTGTTCGGGCTCATCGTCGCCATCGTGATGGAGCTCATCCGCCGCTGGCACCGCCACAACACGGTGCACCATGCCGACGAACTGGAGCGCCTGCTCGAGATCGCCCGCACGGATCGGCACCACTAGCCGATGAGCGCCGCGCTGCGCTGGCTGCCGGTGGCGGCCCTGATGGTGAACGCCTTCACCTGGGGCGTGAGCTGGTGGCCCTTCCGCCAGCTCGAGGGCGCCGGCCTGCACCCGCTGTGGGCCACGGTGCTGATCTACACGCTGGCCGTGGCGCTGATCGCGGCCACGCGGCCGGCGGCCATCGCGCACCTGCTGAAGACACCGGTGCTGTGGGTGCTGGTGCTGGCCTCGGGCACTACCAACGCCACCTTCAACTGGGCGGTGACCATCGGCGACGTGGTGCGCGTGGTGCTGCTGTTCTACCTGATGCCGCTGTGGGCGGTGCTGCTGGCGCGGCTGCTGCTGAACGAGCGGCTCACCGCGCTGGCGCTGGCGCGCGTGGCGATGGCGCTCACCGGCGCCGCCGTGGTGCTGTGGCCGGCCGATGGCGGCCTGCCGGTGCCGCAGGGCCTGCCCGACTGGCTGGGGCTGATCGGTGGCTTCAGCTTCGCGCTGAACAACGTGATGCTGCGCCGCGAGGCCCACCAGCCCGAGGCGGCGCGCGCGCTGGCGATGTTCTTCGGCGGCGCCAGCGTGGCCGGCGTGCTGGCCGCGACGCTCACCTGGCAGGGTACCGTGGCGCTGCCGCCGGCGCCGGCCCTGGGCTGGATGGCCGGCGCGCTGGCGCTGGCCGTGGTGTTCCTGGCCGGCAACCTGGCGCTGCAGTACGGCGCGGCGCGCCTGCCGGCTAACGTGACGGCGGTGGTGATGCTGACCGAGGTGCTGTTCGCCAGCGTCTCGGCGATGCTGCTGGGCGCCGGGCAGATCACGCCGACGCTGGCGCTGGGCGGCGCGCTGATCCTCGGCGCGGCGCTGCTCTCAGCCCGGCACTGAAGGCGCGGCCGCGCGCGGCTTCAGGCCGTGGCGCAGCAACAGGCGCTGCAGCTCCACCTCGTCGAGCGGCTTGGCCAGGTAGGCGTCGCCGCCGGCGAGCTGGCCGCGGGCGCGGTGCGAGGGGCTGGCATGCGCCGACACGAACACCAGCACCGGCGGCACCGGCTCGCGGCGGTGCTGACGGCGGATGTGCTGGGCCAGCGCGAAGCCGTCGAGCGTGCTCTGCGGGCCCAGCTCGACGTCGATGAACACGAAGTCGTAGGGCTCCTCGGCCGCCAACAGCTCGATGGCGCGGTTGCTGCCGAGCGCGCGGTCCATCACCAGGCCCCAGCGCTGCAGCCGCGTCTCCAGGAAGCGCAGCGCGACCTCGCTGTCGTCGACCAGCAGCGCGCGCTGCAGCGGCGGCGGCGCGGCCGGCGCGGGGTCCGGCACCGGCACCGGCACCGGCACCGGCACCGGCAGCAGGGCCATCAGCGCGGCCTGCACGGCCTCGGCCACCAGCGGCCGGTCGACCACGGCCACCGAGCCCATCGGCGGCGGCGTGCCCACCCACAGCGTGCGCTTGAGCTTCTCGGCCGCCAGCACGAGCTTCACCGACGGCGTGTGCTCGGCGTCGGCCACCAGGAACTGCGCACGGTCGATGTCCTGCACCAGGCCCACGCCGGGCAGCGACGCGGCCACGGCAGCGACCATCGCGCGCTCGGCATCGCTGAGGCCGACGAGGGCAAGGCGGATCGGCTCGGACATGGTGTTCTCGGGTCAGCCTCGGGGCACGGCGGGGCGTGGATCGTCCGGCGGCGGGGGCGGCACGTCAACGCCCCCTGGAGCGTGAGGCGCAGGCCGGACGATACGATCCGGCCCTGCCCCGCCCCAGCCTGCCCCCCGCACTCGCCCAGGAGCCGCCATGCCCGCCACCACCAGCGTCTACGACTTCGAAGCCCTGTCCATCACCGGCGAGAAGGCCCAGCTCTCCAGCCAGCGCGGCAAGGTGCTGCTGATCGTCAACACCGCCAGCGCCTGCGGCTTCACGCCGCAGTTCGGCGGGCTCGAGAAGCTCTGGCAGGACTACCGCGACCAGGGCCTCGTCATCGTGGGCTTTCCGAGCAACGAGTTCGGCGCGCAGGACCCCGGCAGCAACGACGAGATCGCCAGCTTCTGCCAGCTGAACTACGGCGTCAGCTTCCCGATGATGGCCAAGACGCAGGTCAACGGCCGCGAGGCGCACCCGCTGTGGCAGTGGCTCAAGGCGCAGGCGCCGGGCGTGCTGGGCACCGAGGGCATCAAGTGGAACTTCACGAAGTTCCTCGTCGGCCGCGATGGCAATGTGCGCAAGCGCTACGCCCCCAACGACGCGCCCGAGAAGCTGCGCGCCGACATCGAGAAGGCGCTGGCCGAGAAGGTGGCGGCATGAGCGTGTTCAGCCACGTCGAGCCGTATGCCGGCGACCCCATCCTGAGCCTGAACGAGGCCTTCCAGAAGGACCCGCGAAAGGACAAGGTCAACCTGTCCATCGGCATCTACTTCGACGACGCCGGCCGCATCCCGGTGCTCGACTGCGTGAAGCAGGCCGAGGCGCAGATGCTGGCCGAGGGCGGCGCCAAGCCCTACCTGCCCATCGAAGGCTCGGCCGCCATGCGCAGCGCCGTGCAGGGCCTGCTGTTCGGCGCCGACCACGCGGCGGTGAAGGCCGGCCGCGTGGCCACGCTGCAGACCGTGGGCTCCAGCGGCGGCCTCAAGGTGGGCGCCGACTTCATCAGGCGCTGGCTGCCCGGCAGCGCCGTGTGGGTGAGCGACCCCACCTGGGATAACCACCGCGCCATGTTCGAGGGCGCCGGCGTCACGGTGAACACCTACCCGTACTACGACGCCGCCACCGGCGGCGTGCGCTTCGGCGCCATGATGGAAGCGCTGGACGCGCTGCCGGCCGGCAGCATCGTGCTGCTGCACGCCTGCTGCCACAACCCGACGGGTGTGGACCTGTCGGCGGCGCAGTGGGCCGAGCTGATCCCGGTGCTGAAGCGCCGCGGGCTGATCCCCTACCTCGACATCGCCTACCAGGGCTATGGCGACGGCATCGAGGAAGACGCCTTTGCCATCCGCGCGGTGGCCGACGCCGGCCTCACGGCGTTCGTGGCGAACTCGTTCAGCAAGAGCATGAGCCTGTACGGCGAGCGCGCGGGCGCCCTGAGCGTGGTTTGCGAATCGGCCGAAGAGGCCGAGCGCGTGCTCGGCCAGATGAAGGCCACCGTGCGCCGCAACTACAGCAGCCCGGCCATCCATGCCGCAGGCATCGTGAGCCGTGTGCTGAGCCAGCCCGAGCTGCGCGCCGCCTGGCACGCCGACGTGGCGGCCATGCGCACGCGCATCCAGGCCATGCGGCGCTCGCTGCACGGCGTGCTCGGCGCCAAGCAGCCGGGGCGCGACTTCGGCTACTTCCTCAGCCAGCGCGGCATGTTCAGCTACACCGGCCTGAGTGCCGCGCAGGTGGACCGCTTGCGCGAGGAGTTCGGCGTCTACCTCGTGCGCTCGGGCCGCATCTGCGTGGCCGGGCTCAACACCGGCAACGTGGAGCGCACGGCGGTGGCGATGGCGGCGGTGCTGTAGCCGCCGCGCCGCAGGCTCAGGCCCCGGCCGCCTCGCGTACCTGACGCCGCAGCCAGCGGTGTGCCGCGTCGGCGTCGCGGCGCAGGTGCCACACCATCTCCACGTGCACCGGGTCCAGCGCCAGCGGGATCTCGCGGATGGCCAGCGCCTCGGCCACGCCGGTGGCCTCGACGAAGCTCTCGGGCAGCACCGCCAGCAGCTCGCTGGCGCTCACCACACGGCCGGCCGTGGCGAACTGGTTCACCGTCAGCACGATGCGGCGCTTCAGGCCCAGCGCGGCAAGCGCCTGGTCGACCAGGCCGTAGGGCCGGCCCGAGAAGCTGACGAGCAGGTGGTGCGCCGCCACGAAGGCCGGCAGCGTCAGCGCCCCGGCGGCGGCCAGCGGGTGGCCGTGCCGCATCACGCAGACGTAGCGCGTGTCGTACAGGCGCTGGTGGCGCAGGTGCGCGCTGTCGCCCTGCGAGACGAGCCGGGTGATGAGGTCGGGGAAGAAGCCGACGGCGAGGTCGGCCTCGCCGCTGTCGACCAGGCGCGAGGGGTCGCGCGTGGTCAGCGGCAGCACGCGCAGGTTGACGCGTGCGCCGGTGGCCTCGATCACCTGCACCAGCGGCGGCGACAGCAGCGAGGCGGTGGAGTCGGCCATGGCCAGGTGGAACTGCGTGTCGTCCTCGGCGGGGTTGAAGTCGCCGGGCGCCAGGCTGTGCCGCAGCGCCGCCAGCGCGTCGCGCACGGCGGGCCACAGCGCCTCGGCGCGGGGCGTGGGGCGCACGCCGTGGGCCACGCGCTCGAAGAGCTCCTCGCCGAGGTGCTCGCGCAGGCGCTTGAGCGCGTGGCTCACGGCCGGCTGCGTCATCGCCAGCGTGGCGGCGGCGCGCGTGAGGCTGCCTTCGGCCATGGTGGCGTCGAACACGCGCAGCAGGTTGAGGTCGAGGGTGCGGAAGTTGGGTGTCATTGGGCCGACTATGACATGCACAATGTTGATACCTTACATGGGCATCATTCAGTTGAATGTCATTGGGGTTACCACTAATATTCGGTCCATCGAGCTGCCGACCGCAGCTTCACCGACCGAGGTGACCACCATGACCACCGTGACCGTCCACACCCCCGCCCACGTTGCCGAACCCCGCGGCGCCCGCGCCGCCGTCGCCGCCGTGATGGCGCTGCGCCAGGCCTGGGCCTCGCTGCGCGCCGGGCTGGCTCAGCACCGCGCCTACCGCAGCCGCGTGGCCGAGGCCGCGAAGGTGCGCGCCCTGGCCCGCCAGATGGCCCGCCACGACCCGCGCGTGGCCGCCGAGATGTTCGCCGCGGCCGACCGCCACGAACTCGGCTGAGCGCAACGCGCCCAGCAGAAAGGGCCGCCCTCGGGCGGCCCTTGTCATTGCAGAGCGGGCACTGACTTCGTCAGGCCGCCTTCAGCGCCTGAGCTGCCGGCTGCAGCTGCGCGAACAGGTCCTTCGGATCGGCCAGCGTCGGGATCAGCGCCAGCGGCACGCCCAGGCCCAGCTCGGCGGCCAGTTGCTGCACCAGGCGCAGCGCCGAGAAGTCCTCGAGCGCAAAGCCGACGGAGTCGAACACCGTGATCTCGTCGGCGCGCTGCCGGCCACTCGCCTGGCCGGTGAGCACGCGCCACAGCTCGGTGACGGCAAAGTCGGCCGGCATCTGCTGCAGGTCGCCTTCGATGCGCGTCTGCGGCTCGTACTCCACGAACACGCTCGCCGCCTCCAGCACGCCGCGGTGCAGCTCGGTCTTGCCGGGGCAATCACCACCCACCGCGTTGAGATGCATGCCGGGCTCCAGCATGCCGGGCTCGATGATCACGGCGTTGCGCTTGTCGGCGGTGATCGTCGTCACGATGTCGGCGCCGCGCACGGCCTCGGCGGTGCTGGCGCACACCGTCAGCACCAGTCCCGGCACGGCGCGCAGGTTGCGCACCAGCTTGGCGGTGGCCGCCGGGTCGACGTCAAACAGGCGCAGCTCGCGCACGCCCAGGCCGTGGTGGAAGGCCAGCGCCTGGAACTCGGCCTGCGCGCCGTTGCCGATGAGCGCCATCGTGCGCGCCCCGGGCCGGGCCAGCACGCGGGCGGCCATCAGCGAGGTGGCGGCGGTGCGCAGCGCGGTGGTCAGCGTGAGCTCGCTCAGCAGCAGCGGCTGGCCCGTGGCCACGTCGGCCAGCACGCCGAAGGCCATCACCGTGGGCAGGCCGTGCGCACCGTTGCCCGGGTGGCCGTTGACGTACTTGAAGCTGTAGCGCTCGCTGTCGGCCACCGGCATGAGCTCGATGACACCCAGGCGCGAGTGCGCGGCCACGCGCGGCACCTTGTCGAACTCGGGCCAGCGGCGGAAGTCGGCCGCGATGGTGTCGGCCAGGCGGTTCAGCACCGCCGGCAGGCCGTGGGCGTGCACGATGCGGGCGATGTCTTGCGGGGCGAGGAAGGTCGTCATGGGGCAGGTTCGCAGGTTCAAGAGAGGGCCTTGCGGCGACAGGAAGGATTCTTCGAGAGCCCACTGGCAAGCAGAAGCGGCAGAAGTGCTTCGGATCCGTCAGTCTTCTGCCATTTCGGCAGCGCTCGCTGCCACAATGCAGCATGGACTCCACCGACATCCAGCTCATCGCGCTGCTGCGCCAGGACGCCCGCACGCCGGTGGCGCTGCTGGCCAAGCGCCTGGGCGTCTCGCGCGGGACCGTCACCAACCGCATCCGCAAGCTAGAGGACGAGGGCGTGCTGGTGGGCTACACCGTGCTGCTGCGGCCCGACGCCGAAACCCAGCGCATCACGGCCTGGATGAGCATCACGGTGGAAGGCAACCAGACGCGCGAGGTGATCGCGCACCTGCTGGGCGAGCCCGGCGTGGCCGGCCTTCACGACACCAACGGCCGCTGGGACCTGCTGGCCGAACTGCGCGCGCCCAACCTGGGCGAACTGGCCGCGGTGCTGGAGCGCGTGCGGCTGATCAAGGGCATCGCCGGCACCGAGACCAGCATCCACCTGCAGACCTACAAGATCAGCTGAAGGCCGGGGCCCGGTGGCCTCGGGCATCATCCCGCGCCCATGGGTCCCTTCCTGCTGCGCCGCCTGGCCACCTTCGTTGCCACCTTGCTGGTGGCCTCGGTCGTGGTGTTCGCGGTGCTCGAGCTGCTGCCGGGCAACGCGGCGCAGGTGATCCTGGGCGACAGCGCCACACCGGAGTCGCTGGCTGCGATGGAAGCGCAGCTCGGCCTCGACCGCCCTCCTTTCGAACGTTATGCGCAGTGGGTCGGCGGCTGGCTGGGCGGCACCACGGCGCAGAGCATCAGCTACGGCGTGCCCACGGCCGAGCTCATCACGCAGCGCCTGGAGGTCACGCTGCCGCTGGCGCTGATGGCCATGGCCATCACGGTGGTGGTGGCCCTCGTGCTGGGCGTGTACGCCGCGTCGCGCCACAACCAGCTGGGCGACGTGGGCGTGATGGCCGCCAGCCAGCTGGGCATCGCGATCCCGAACTTCTGGTTCGCGATCCTGCTGATCCTGCTGTTCGCGGTGCAGCTGCAGTGGGTCAACGCAGGCGGCTTTCCGGGCTGGCGCGAACACGATGGAGGCGGCTTCTGGCCCGCGCTGCAGGCACTCATCCTGCCGGCCATTGCGCTGGCGGTGGTGCAGGCGGCGATCCTCGCGCGCGTCCCGCGCTCGGCCGTGCTCGACGTGCTGCGCGAGGACTTCGTGCGCACCGCGCGCGCCAAGGGCCTGACCCGCGGCCAGGCGCTGCGCCGCCACGTGCTGCGCAACGCGATGATCCCGGTGCTCACGGTGGGCGGGCTGCAGTTCGCCAACCTCGTCACCGGCACCATCGTCGTCGAGAACGTGTTCGTGCTGCCGGGCATAGGCCGGCTGGTCTTCCAGGCCATCGCCAACCGCGACCTCGTCGTGGTGCGCGACGTGGTCATGCTGCTGGCGGCGGTGGTGGTGCTCGTCAACTTGGTGGTCGACGTGCTGGTGGCCTGGATCGACCCGCGCCTCCGCGCGGACTGAGCCCCTGCTCGGGGGGCCTCACGCCCGCTTGGTGTCCGGATCCGGGGCCGGACGTCGTATCCGGGGTGAGAGCGTCCGCGCACGCAAGCGCCGACGCCCACCGGAGGAACCCCGAACATGACCCGATCCATCCCGAGCCCACGGTCTGCCGTGGCGCGCGCCTGGCCCGCGCTGCTGGCGCTGGCCGCCATCTGGCCCGCAGGGCAGGCCACGGCCTACAGCGTGGCGCAGAACGTCGCCTTCACGGTCGTCAACCAGAACCCGTGGACCTCCGGCGACGCCTTCCGCCGCGACTGGACCTTCAACGACCTGCGCGCCGACGTCAACCCGTCGATCCCGGCCGTGCCACTGTCGCCCACGGCCGCACTCGGCAGCTTCCTGGGGCTGCCCGAGATCGGCTTCATGCGCGTGGAGGCGGGCATTGCCGGCAGCGCCGGCCTGGAGCTCGGCTACTACGTCGACGGCGGCCGCATGAACCTGCAGTACCCGGGCACCGGCCTGATCGACGTGCAGACACGCGCCGGCACCAACATCGTCTCCACCGTCACAGCCTCGCGCACGACCACCGGCTTCACCAGCGGCCTCACGCGCGACTTCGTCGTCGCGCAGACCGACCTGCGCGCGCTCGGCGGCGTGGGCTACGACCCGGGGCGCTCGATCCCGGGCTTCGAGTCGGGCCGCTTCCGCGACCCCGGCTTCCAGACCTACTTTCCCACCGCCGCGGCCTGGGCCACCTTCGACTACAGCGTGGCCGCCTCGATCAACGTGCAGGCCGGCGTGCTGCGCTTCCGCAACCCGCTGGACCCCGACGAGATCGTCTGCGTCGGCTGCGTGCAGCGCCGCTTCTCGACCGACCCGCTGGCCGACCGCGTGACGCTGCTCGACGTCAACCCGCGCCGGCTCGAGGTGATCGGCCTGGGCGCCGTGGAGCTCGACCGCGACATCCGCCTCGGCGCCGGCAGCGTGCGCGTGAGCTACCCCGACGTCAGCGTGCGCGGCACGATGCAGGCGCCGGGCCAGCTGGGCGGCGACGACGCCAAGCCCATCATCACCCTGAACGGCGACCTCGAAAAACTCGTGCCCTTCATCGGCCCGTTTCTGCGCGTGGGCGTCGGCCCGGCCGAGGTGAAGCTGCTTGGCGTGTCGGGCGGGCCGAAGCTGTCGCTCTACCAGGACTTCGACGTCGACGTGAAGCCGCGGGTCGAGCTCACGTTCAGCAGCCCCGTGCGCTTCAAGCGGGCCGACGGCAGCACCTCGATCACGCAGGTGGTCACGGTCGATGCCGGCGAGGCCTTCAACTGGACGCCGGTGGTCGGCAGCACCAGCGGCAAGCTCACGGTGCAGCCGCGCTACCTGCTCGGTGGCACGGTGCGCAACCAGACCGGCTTCGCCATCGGCTACCAGGTCGACGTCGACGCGCTGGAGGCCGACATCGGCATCGCCCGCCTCGGCCCCATCGACATCGCCCGGCTCGACAGCGACGACGCCATCCGCCTGCCCGCGTTCTACGACCAGAGCTTCGCGCTCACCGAGCGTGCGGTGCAGACGCGCAGCTTCGAGCTGCTAGCGCTCTCGCCGGTGCTGCGCGACGGCATCGAGATCGGCGAGGCGGCGCCCAAGCTGCTGGCCTACGCGATCGTCGGGCGCGAAGGCGGGCTCACGCGAGTGAACGTGGCCTTCGAGCTCGGTGGCCTGCGCGGCACCTACGCGCGCTCGATCGTCGGCGAGGTGAAGGTGGTGGAGAGCCCGTTCTTCGACGTCGTGCAGCTGGCACTGGACATGCCCGAGGACCTGATCATCGACGTCGGCGGCGGCACCGTGGTCAACCTGGGCCGCAGCGTGTGCCTGAACTGCGTCGACGGCGCCGACCAGATGACCGGCAGCTCGCCATCGTTCAGCGACGGCCTCGGCGAGCTCTACGTGAACACGCTGCTCGAGGGCGAGTTCCGCACCGACGGTGCCATCGACCTCGACTCGCCCTTCCTCAACCGCGCCACCACCGACCCGCTGCAGGTGGCGCAGCCGCGCTGGCAGATCGGCGACCCACTGCCCAGCGGCGACTTCGGCTTCGGCGACATCTCGCCGGCCCCGGTGCCCGAGCCGCCGGCCGTGCTGCTGATGCTGCTGGGTGCCGGCCTGCTGCTGGGCCGGCAGCGCATCGCGCGGCGCTGAGCGACCCGGGTGCCGGCCCGCCAGCAGAGCGCAACAAAAAGGGCCCGCCTCTTTCGAGACGGGCCCTGCAGCCTGGCGGCCTGCCGTGATCAGGCGATCACTTCAGGTGCTTGCTGATCTCCTTGGTCATCGCGAACATGCTGATCGGGCTCGTGCCGACCACCGCCTTGAGCTTGGCGTCCGCGTTGATCATGGTGCGCTTGACCTTGTCCTGCAGGCCATTCTTCTTGATGTACTCCCAGACCTTCTTGGTCACGTCGGTGCGCGGCAGGGCCTTGTCGCCGATGACGGCGGCCAGCGCGGCGCTGGGCGTCATGGGCTTCATGAAGGCGGCGCTGGGCGCGCGCTTCTTGGCCGGCGCGGCCTTCTTGGCCGGGGCCGCCTTCTTGGCCGGAGCGGCCTTCTTCGCCGGGGCGGCCTTCTTGGCCGGAGCGGCCTTCTTCGCCGGGGCGGCCTTCTTGGCCGGGGCCTTCTTCGCGGGAGCTTTCTTCGCAGTTGCCATTTGAGTGTTCTCCATCAGTGGATGAGGGATGCCGCTTGCGGTGCGGGCCCGACGACCGGTGCGTATTGCCACCGAGGTGAGCCCGTCTCGTGATCGACAAACGTGCGAGCGCGATGGTAAGGCCTCTCAAGAGGGAAAGAGAAGCGGTTTTCCCAGGTAAAGGGCCCTTCCGCCCCTCGGAAGCGCCCTCGTCGCGGCATCCGCGCCACGGTATCGTCGCGCCATGAAACTCATCGCCCGCTGGTTGCTGCTCGCCGCGGCCCTGCTGCTGGTCGCCCACCTGTACTCCGGCGTCACGGTCGCGAGCTTCGGCTCGGCCCTCATCGCGGCCTTCGTGCTCGGGCTGTTCAACACCCTCGTGCGGCCGCTGCTGGTGCTGCTGACGCTGCCGGTCACCATCCTCACGCTGGGCCTGTTCCTCTTCGTGATCAACGCGCTGATGTTCTGGGCGGCCGCCTCGGTGCTGGATGGCTTCGGCGTCACCGGCTTCGTCGCGGCGCTCGTGGGCTCGCTGCTGTACAGCCTGTGCGGCCTGGTCATCGACGTGGCCGTCGAGCGACTGTTCACCCGCTCGTCGGACTGAGCGCGAGCCCCAGGCTCACGACGCGCGCCGCGGTGGCGGCGCGGCACGCACCTCGAAGCGCACACGCTGCACCCCGGCGGCCGAGTGGTGCTCCACCACGTGCCGCCCCGGCCGCGGCAACCAGCTGATGCGCGCGCCGCGGCCGAGTTCGCGGCCGTCGAGCATCCAGCGCCCGGCTTCGCCCTCGAACACCAGGCGCTGCGCGGCCATCGGGATGCCGGGGTCGAGCACGATCACCGCGCCCTCGCGCGGCGAGACGATGCCGAAGGCCGAGCCCGCCGCCACGGCCGGCAGCGGGCCGCGCGGCTCGGTGCCGGCGATGAACCACTCGCCGCCCGCGGCCACCAGCCCCACCGGCGGCGCGGGCATCCGCGACGGCCGGCCCTCGTGCAGCGCCGCCACCAGCTCGCGCCACACCGGCGCCGCGCCCTCGGTGCCGCTGACGCCGTGCATCGGCTGCCCGCCGGCGTTGCCCACCCACACGCCCACGGTGTAGCGGTCGGTGAAGCCGATGCACCAGTTGTCGCGCAGGTCCTTGCTGGTGCCGGTCTTCACGGCCGCAAAGCCGCGCGTGACGAGCGGGCTGTCCAGGCCGAAGGTGGCGGCGCGTGCCGCGGGGTCGGACAGCATGTGCGCCAGCTGCCAGGCCACCGCGGGCGGCAGCAGCGTGCGCGGCTCGGCGCGGGCCCAGTCGGGCATCGCAGCGGTGGCCGTCCAGCGCGGTGCCGTCCAGCGCCCGCCGTTGGCCAGCGCGCGGTAGGCGTTGGCCAGGTCGAGCAGCGTGGTGTCGGCGCTGCCCAGCGCCAGCGCGTGGCCGTGCCAGCCGGCGTGGCGCTCGGGCTTGAGGCCGGCGCGCACGAGGCCGTCGAACACCGCGTCGGGCCCCAGCATCACGGCCACGCGCACGGCCGGCACGTTCAGGCTCGAGGCCAGCGCCTCGCGCACGCGCACCGGGCCGCGGAAGCCGTCGTCGTAGTTGCGCGGCCGGTACAGCGAGCCCGACGACGCGTCGGTGGCCAGCGCCAGCGGGCTGTCGTCGAGCCAGCTCGCCGGCGTGACGAGCCGCCGCTCCAGCGCCAGGCCGTAGACGAAAGGCTTGAGCGTCGAGCCCGGCTGGCGGCGCGCCAGCACCGCGTCCACCGCCGGGGCCGACGAGCCGCGGCCCGACGAGCCCACCCAGGCCAGCAGCTCGCCGCTGGCGTTGTCGAGCACGACCACGGCGCCGTCCTCGACGCCGCGGCCGCGCAGCTCGGCGAGCTGGCGGCGCAGCGCCGCGATGGCCCGGCGCTGCACCTGCGCATCCAGCGTCGACGGCAGGGCCGCCGGCGACGCCGGTGCCATCGCCGCCGCGACCAGCCGCGCCAGGTGCGGCGCCAGCGCTTCGTCGTGTGCGGCCGAGGCCGTGAGCAGCGGCCCGGGCGCGCGCGCGAAGGCCTGCGCGATGGTGATGCCCAGCGCCGCGCAGTCCCGCTGCTGCAGCACGAGCAGCTCGCAGGCGCGGCGCTCCACCACGGCGGGCGCGGCGTTGGGCGCGCGCACCAGCGCGGCGAGGATGGCCGACTCGGTGTCGTCCAGCCCGCTGGGCTGCTTGCCGAAGAGCTGCAGCGCGGCCGCGCGCAAGCCCACCAGCTCGCCGCGCAGCGGCACCGCGTTGAGGTAGGCCTCGAGGACCTGCGACTTGCTCCAGCGCGCCTCCAGCCGCTGCGCGGCGCGCAGCTGCGCCCACTTGTCGGCGAGGTCGCGGCCACCACGCGGGCGGGCCAGCGCGGGGTCCAGCAGCGCGGCGAGCTGCATCGTCAGCGTGCTGCCGCCGCGCGCGCGCTCGTCGAAGGCCGCGGCCCAGGCACCCGCGGCGAGCGCCCGCCAGTCGACGCCACCGTGCTGCCAGAAGCGGCGGTCCTCGCCGAGCACCAGGGCGTGGCGCAGGGCCGGCGACACCTCGGCCAGCGGCACCCAGTCGCCGCGGCGCACGCGCTCGTCGAGGCGCACGCGCTGCAGCGGCTGGCCGTGGCGGTCGAGCAGCGGCACGTCGGATGGCCGATGGGCGGCGCGCACGGCCTCGAACGAAGGCTGCGCCAGCGCGCCCGCGGCCCGCAGCGCCAGCATCGCCGCGAGGGCCGCCACGATGAGCGCCGTGCGCCGCACGCGCATCAAGGCTGCACCTCCACCGGCGCCAGTGGCAGCTCAGCAAAGCTCTCGGGCGCGTACATCGCCTCCACGCGCGATGGCGGCAGGCCGAAGCGGCCGGCGCTGTTCAGGCGCATCGTGTAGCGGACGACGTGGCGGCCAGCCGGCAGGCGGTCGAAGTACGCGCGCCAGGCCTCGGCCGTGCGCTCCACGTACACCGGCTCAGCCGTCGCACCCGAGGACTCGCCGCGCGTGGCCAGCGCCGAGTCGCGACCGAGGCCGCTGCCCAACAACGTGGCGCCGGCCGGGATGGGATCGGCCAGCGCCACCCAGCCGAGATCCTGCACCGCATCGACGGTGAGCGTGACGCGCACGACGTCGCCGCGGCTCCACACGCCGGGCCGCTGCTGCTGCACCGGCTCCATCTGCCGCGACAGTCGGTAGCCGGCCGCCAGCGGCGCCTTCAGCGGCACGGCGGCCAGGGTCTGCAGCGTGAGCCACGGTCGGCCGGCGCCCTCGTGTCGCGCCTGCAGCGGCGCCGGCGCGGGCAGCGGCAGCAGCACGGTGGCGCCGGCCGGTGTGGCGCTCCAGTCGACCGTTCGCTCGGCCCCCGGCAGGGCCAGCACCGTGCGGCCGTCCACCGACCCGGCCTCCACCTTCTCGGCAAAGCGGCGCAGCGCCAGCACGCCCCACAGGTTGGCCGTGGTCGTGGACCACGCACCACGCTGGCGGCGTGCCAGCGTGCCACTCATCATGAGCGGCAGCTCGTCGGCCCAGGCGGGCTCGCCGACGGCCACCAGCACCAGGCGCGCGGCGTTGGCGTCGGGGCCTTCCATCAGCCACCACCAGCGGTCGCTGTCCTCGGTGGCGAAGCGCAGCGTCGTGCCGCCGGCCACCAGCCGGCTGCGCAGCAGGCGCTGCAGCTCGTCCAGGCGTGCCGCGCGCTGCGGCAGCGCCTCGGTGCGGCGGTAAAGGCTCCAGGCGTCGAGCACCGCGGAGCTGGGCCACACCGCCGGCGTCCAGCCCACGCTGCCCAGCTGGCGCGGCACGGCGCGGCCGTGGCGCGCCAGGGCCTCGAGCGCCGCGAGCTTGCGCACGTCGAGGTCGCTCGAGGTTCGCGCCGCGCGCCGCTCCAGCCGGCCTTCGACAAAGGCCGCCAGGCCGCCGAGCATGCGTTCGCGCAGCGCCTCGGGCCACGCGAAGCCGGCCTCGTGCGCGGCGCTCAGCAGATAGGCCGTGAGCTTGTCGTCGCCACGCGCCGGGCTGCCTGCGGGTGGTGGGAAGTAGTGCGCCAGGCCGTCGGCGTCCAGGTAGCCGGGCAGCTCGGCCGCCAGGCGGTCGAGCGCGCCGCGGTCGGTCAGCGCCAGCGCGCGCGAGGTCTGCTGCTCCAGGCAATTGAACGGGTAGCGGCGGAACCAGTCCTGCAGCTCGGGCAGCACGACGGCCAGGCTGGGCGCCAGCGAGGCGCGCAGCTGCGTGGCCACGGGCAGTGCGTCGGGCGGTGCAGCCTGCGGCAGCGAAAGCGGCGCGTCGATCTGCCGCAGCGTGGCCTGCCACACGCGCAGCGGCACCGGGCTCGTCACGCTCTGGCCCACGGCCACGCGGTCGCGGGCTTGGCCACCGCCGGGCGCTTCTTCGGCCACGGCCTCCCAGGCCAGCCTGGCCGCGCCCTCGGGCACGGTCACCGGCCAGCGCAGCTCCTGCGCGGCGCCGGGTGCCAGCGTCAGCGTCTGCGGCGCAAACGCCGGCAGCGGCGTCGCCGTGCCGCCGCCTTCGGCCCGGCCCTGCAGCGTGACCCGCAGCGACATCGGCCGCGGGCTGCCGTTGCGCACCGTGAATCCGGCCTCGAAGCGGTCGCCCATGCGCGCCACGGGCGCCAGGCCGGGCAGCAGCTGCAGTTCCTGCGACACCGCGACGCTGGCCTCGCCGGTGCCGAACAGGCCGTCGCCCGCGTCGGCCACGGCCACGAGCCGGAAGCGCGTGAGCGAGTCGTTCAGCGGCACGTCGATGCGCGCCTCGCCGTTGGCGTCGAGCGTCACGCGGCCGCGCCACAGCAGCAGCGTGTCGAACAGCTCGCGCGTCGGGTTCGCGCCGCCACCGCCGCCCGCCGGCACGGCCTTGCGGCCGTGGTGGCGGCGGCCGACGATCTCGCCCTGCGCCGTGGCCGTGCTCACGCCCCAGGGGCGCGGCATCAGCAGGCCGTCGAGAAGCTGCCAGCTCGGGTTGGGCGCCAGCGCCAGCAGCCCCTCGTCGACGGCCGCGAAGGCCAGCTCGGCGCCCGCCACCGGCTTGCCGCCGCGGCTGACGCGCACCGACACCGGCACCGTCTCGCGCACCTTGTAGGCGGCCTTGGGTGTGGTCACCACCACATCCAGCCGGTGCGCGCGCCGGCCCACGCGCAGCTCGGTGGCGCCCATGCGGAAGCTGGGCTTGGCCAGGTCCACCGTCGCGGTGGGCGCGCGCCAGTCGTCGGCCTCGGTGCGGAAGGCCTGCCACCACTCGCCGGGCTCGCGCCAGCCCCAGCTGAAGAAGCTCCACCACGGCGCCTCGCGCAGGCGGCCGCGCAGCAGCAGCGCGCTGACGACGATGTTGGGTGACCACCCTTCAGCGTCATCCGGTACCTTGACGCGGATGACGGGGTCGCGTGCGTCCACCGTGACGAGCCGCGCCTCGAGCACGCCCTCGCGCTCCACCGTCACGAGCGCCGTGGCGCGCGCAAACGGCGTGCGCAGCTGCAGCTGCACGGTCTGGCCGGGCTCGACCTCGCGCGATTCGGGCAGCAGGTCGATGCGGTCGTCGTCGTCCTGCTCGAACCAGGTGGACTCGGCACTGCTCATCCAGGCGCGGGCCGCGGCTCGGCTGCTGCGGCCGGCGTCGTCGCGCGCGATCGCGATCAGCTCGACCTCGCCCTCGGCGCCCTGCAGCGCCGCGCGGCCGATGCGGCAATCCAGCCGGCCACGCGCGTCGCTGCGGCCGCGGCACAGCTCGCCCAGCTCGCGCTGCTCGCGGCGGTTGTCGTAGGCGTAGAGGCCGCCGACGAGCCGCGTGCGCGTCGACAGCACGCGGTGCTGCCGCCCCTGCACCACCAGCTCGCGGCCGGCCAGCGGGCGGCCGGCCGTGTCCAGCACCACGGCGGTGGCCTGCAGCTCGTCTTTCACCGAGGCCCAGCCCGGCACGCGCACGCCGGCCACCACCGCGGCCGGCCACAGGCGCCAGCGGCGGCTGACGGTCTGCGTCTCGCCGTTGGGGTCGGCAAAGCCCAGTTCGGCCTGCAGCTCCGCCGGCCCGTCGAGCGCCGGCAAAGGCGCGACGACGAAGCGCGCACGGCCGTCGGCGCCGGTGCGCGCCGGCAGGCGGCTGGCGACGACGCGCGCCTCGTCGGGGCTCTCGTCGTCGCCGGCCGCAGCCTGCGGGCGTGGCGGCGAGAAGCTGAAGTCCTCGTGACCGGCGAACACCGGCTGGCGCGGGCGCAGCAGGGCCGACAAAGTGGCCGGCTGATCGCGCATCGGCCCGCCGGCCATCGCGGCGAGCTGGCCCTCCAGCGCCAGCTCGGCCGGCGCCACGGGGTCGGCCGCGGGGCCGTTCAGGCGCGCATCGACCAGCGGCACGCGGAAGGCCTCGACGCGGAAGCGGCCGCTGCCCAGGCGCTGCTCGCCGCGCTGCAGGGCCACGTCGTACAGGCCCAGCGGCGCGGTGGCCGGCACGGTCCACATGCTCTCGGCGCTGCGGCCACCGGCCCAGGCCGCGGCCGGCAGCGGCAGGCGCGTCACGGTGTCGCTGCCGACGTGCGTGATCACGACCGTGTCGGGCAACTCCGCGGGCCGGATGCGCGCCAGGCCGCGCTCGACCTCGTCGCGCACGAAGTGCTTCATGTGCAGCGGCTCGCCGGCGCGCAGCAGCGAGCGGCTGAACACGGTGTGCGCGCGACGGTCGGGCACGGTGCCGCTGGCGGTGTCGATGCCGAAGCGCCAGGGCTCGATGCCGCGGTGCCAGCGGCTGAACACCAGGCCGAGCTCGGCCTGGCCGTCGACCGTGGCGCGCGCGGTGACGAACAGGCCGTCGCGGCTGAGGCACTTGGGCTGGCCGCGGGGCGTGCTGACCCCATCGCCGTCGCCGCCGTCCCAGCCGTCGTCGAAACCGCGGGCGATGCGCGCCAGCCCCTGCGCGTCGGTGCTGCCGCTCCACAGCGGGCGGCCGTGGCAGTCGTTGACGGTGACCTGCGCACCGGCCACGGGCCGCGCGCGGTCGAGCGTCGTCACCCAGGCCAGGCTGGAGGCGCGGCCGCGCTTGAAGTGCACGCCCAGGTTGGTGACCAGCACCGCGGTGCGCGCGTGCATCGGCTGCCTTGGCTCGAGCAGCGCCTGGCCCAGCAGCAGCGACTCGGCCTCGACCACGTGCAGGCCGCGCGCGGGCAGCGGCACGCCGACGACCTCGGTGTCGCGTGCGGCGCCGCGCGGGCCCGGCAGCGCCGTGCGGCGCGCCTGGGGCTCTGCCGCCAGCATCGGCTTTGCGCGGCTGCGGTATTGATCGTCGTGGTCGTCTTGCAGGCGCACGATCCACTGCAGCAGCGCGAGGTCGGGCGTGGCCGCGGGCAGCGACAGCGTGCGCAGCGCGCCCTGCGCTGCCGCGCCACCGGCCAGATCGGGCTGCACGTGGCGCAGCGTCATCGGCAGCAGCGCCGGCTCGGCACTGCGCGGTGGCGGTGCCTCGATCACGGCAAACGGCGAGGCCGCGAACCTGGCCAACGGCGGCAGCGCGCCGGTGGCCATGGCCAGCGGAAAGCTCGCGGCGTTGGCCAGCGGCCGGCCGGACTCGTCCACCAGCGCGGCCGGCAGCGTGAGGGTGAAACGCGTGTCCGCCGGCAGCGGTGCCGGGAACGACAGGCCGGTGACGACCGGGCCTTCGCCCTCCACGCGCGGCGTGCGTGCGGCGCCGCCGCCGGCCGGCACCAGGCGCACGGCCTCGGCCAGGGCCCGCGGCACCGGCGCGTTGAACGAGAGCGTCATCGCCTTCAGCGGCAGGCAGGCGGCGCGTGCGTTCTCGCGCTCGCAGCCGAACTCGGCCAGCAGCCGCGGGCGAACCGGCCACTGGAAGCGCTGCTCGGCCCGCAGCACGAGGCTGGCGTCGCCGGCGGCGGTGATGCCACGCCCCCAGACGAGCCGCATGCGCGCGCCCGGCGCCAGCGGACGCTGGCAAGACAGCACCAGCTGGCGCTCGGCGGCGCCGTCGCGGTCGCGCCGCAGCGCGCGCAGCACGCGCTCGCGCTCGGGGCCGCGCAGCACGCGCACGCCCAACCGCTCGGCCAGGCCTTCCACCTCGCAGCCGGCATGTCGCTCGACGCTGGCCTCGTCGACACGGCCGTTCAGGCGCAGCACGAAGTGCTGCTCTTCCTCGACCGCGGTGCCGGGCCAGGGCAGCACGTCCAGGACCGCGGGCGCGCCGGTGGCGAACTCGAAGCGCTCCGGCCCCTGCAGCGCGCCGTCGCTCGGCTGCCAGCCGGGCACGCGCTGCAGCACGCAGCGCTGGCCGGCGCCCAGCGGCTCGGCGAGGTCGAAGACCCAGCGGCGATCGTCGAGCCAGCGCCCGTCGCCACGCGGCGGCTGGCCGTTGCAGCGCAGCTCAAAGGGCGCCGGCGCGCGTGGATCGCCCCCGGCCACGACGGCGCCATCGAAGCGCAGCTGCACCTGGCGCACGGTGGCCACCTCGCCCAGCGGGCTGACCTGCGCCACGCGCGCCGATTGCGCGGCCCAGGGCGTCGCCAGCAGCACCAGGGCCAGGAACACGCGGCCGACACCGCACCGCGGACTTGATCGCTGAGTCATCGCCCCACCTTCGTCTGCGGGGCATTGTGGGTGCGCGGGCCCGCCGCGCACCCGGGGCATCTCCGGGTTAGGGAGGTCCGCCGTCGGGCCCGCCGCGGCCGCCGCCCTGGCCACCACCCTGGCCGCGGGCCTCGAGCTGCAGCTCGCGCCGCTGCGCCATCAGCTGGCGCAGGCGGGCGTCGATGATCGAGGCCTCGACGAAGTCCTGCTGTCCGGCCGGGCCGCGCGCGGCCTGCTGCGCGACGCGGAAGCGGTCGATGGCGCCGGGCAGGTCGCCGAGCACGGCGCGTGCCTCGGCCCCGGCGCGCATGGCGCGCAGCTGCAGGCCCAGCGCGTCGGCCGTGCCGGCCAGCCGCTCCCAGGCGGCGGCGTCGTGCGGCTGCTCGGTGACCCAGGTCTGCAGCGCCTCGGTGCTGGCGCGCAGACCGGCGGACTCGGTGCCCGGCGCGGCGCGGTGCAGGTCGAGCAGCGCCTGGGCGCGCAGCAGCATCGGCGCCCGCGCGGCGCTGCGCGGCGTGGCCGGCGGCAGCGTGTCCAGCAGCGCCAGGGCGCCGCGTGCGTCGCCGGCGGCCTGGCGCAGCTCGGCGTGCACGAGCAGCAGCGCGCGCTCGGCGCGTGCATCGCGCTGCGGCAGCGCGGCCGCCATCGCCCGGGCCTCGCCGGCCAGGCGCTCGGCGCGGGCGAGGTCCTTCAGGCGGGCCGCGGCCATGGCGCCGGCCGCCCGCGCGGCCACGCGCTCGATGGCCAGCGGCGACGAGCTCTCGCCCGACAGCCGCGCCAGGCCCTGGGTGTTGGGCTCCATCAGCACGCGCGCGCGGGCCTGCATCAGCGCGTGCAGCAGCGTGGGTTCGGCCGGCGGCATCGGCGCCGCCAGCACGCGCGTGCGCGCCTCGGTGATGCGGTCGCTGGTCAGCGGGTGCGTGCGCAGGTACGGGAAGCCGTTGGTGTCGTTGATGCGGTTGGCGAAGTCGAGCTTCTCGAACATCTGCGCCATGCCGTTGGTGTTGAAGCCGGCGTCGGCCAGCAGGCCAAAGCCGACGCGGTCGGCCTCGCGCTCCATGGCGCGCGAGAAGTTCAGCTGGGTCTGGATGGCCGCGGCCTGGCCACCCACGATGGCGGCGTTGGCGCCGTCCACGCCGCTGTTCGTGGTGGCCCGGCTGGCCGCCAGCACGCCCAGCAGAAGACCCGCCACCGCCAGCAGCGAGGCCTGCTGCTGCGGCGCGATGCTGCGCGCGATGTGACGCTGCGTGACGTGCGTGAGCTCGTGCGCCAGCACCGAGGCCAGCGCGTCGGGCGTGGTGGTCAGCGCGATCAGGCCCAGGTGCACGCCCACGTAGCCGCCGGGCAGCGCAAAGGCGTTCACGCTGCGGTCGTTGATGAGGAAGATCTCCCACGCGAACGCGGCGTCGATGTCGGGCTCGATGTCGCCGCGCTGGCGCGCCGCCTTCAGCAGCGGGTTGTAGAGCTGCTGCACGTAGTCCAGCAGCAGCGTGTCGTCCAGGAAGACCGGGTCGCGCCGGCCCTCGCGCAGGATGGCGTCGCCGATGCGGCGCTCCTGGCTCACCGAGAGATCAGCCGAGGCGCCTTCGCCCAGGGCGGGCAGGCGCACGCCGCCGGGCGACTGGGCCCAGGCGGGCGCCACGCCAGTGAGGGTCATCAGGGCCGCCAGCGTGGCGGCGCCCAGGCGCATGCGGGTGGGGGAAGCGGTCAACGGCGTCCTTCGCGGGGTCTGCGGCAACCCCTGCTGGCTATCATGACACCGCCTCGTTGCTGAACGTGAAGACCATGTCGTCGCCCTCTCCATCACTGGCCGGATCACCGGCAGCCTCGCCGCTGACGCACTTCGATGCGCAGGGCCAGGCGCACATGGTCGACGTCTCGGCCAAGGCCGAGACGCACCGGGTGGCGCGCGCCACCGGCCTGATCCGCATGCAGCCGGCCACCTTTGCGCTGCTGGCCGCCGGGCAGGCGAAGAAGGGCGACGTCATCGCGGTGGCGCGCATCGCGGCCATCCAGGGCGCCAAGCGCACGGCCGACCTGGTTCCGCTGTGCCACCCGTTGCCCATCACGCGCGTGGCCGTGGAGTTCGAGCTCGATGCCGCGCGGGCCGAGCTGCGCTGCACCGCGCAGGTCGAGAGCTTCGGCCGCACCGGTGTCGAGATGGAGGCGCTCACGGCCGTGCAGGTGGGCCTGCTCACCGTATACGACATGCTCAAGGCCGCCGACCGCGGCATGGAGATGCACGGCATCCGCGTGCTGGCCAAGAGCGGCGGCAAGAGCGGCGACTGGGTGGCCGCCAGCGGCTGAAGGCAGCGGGCGCTAACGCCCAGGCTGCGTGAGCTGCCGCCAGTCCAGCGGCGGGCCCGGCGGCTGGCACTGGAAGGCCGCGGCGGCCGAGGCCGGCTCGTCGCAGTCGTCGAAGAACGACTCGGCGTCGGCCTTGTTGAACTCGCGCAGCCGCCCGACGAGGTGCCGCGCCCCGGCCTCATCACCCTGCGCCTGCAGCGCGCGCGCCCAGGCGATCATGAAGCGGGTGTCAAGCAGGTAGTGGCTGGCGCGCCCGAGCGCGGCGGCCGGGTCGGGCACGGGGATGCCCGAGGTCACCGCCGCGTAGTCGGCGTGATGGCCGAAGAACACGCTGCGCTGCCCCGTGAGCACGCGCTGCTGCAGCGGCGGCGCACCGGGCGTGGCGCGGAAGATCTCGGTGACGACGCGGTAGTCCCAGGTCGCGAACGCGGCACCGGCGATCAGCACGAAGGCCCCGACGACCAGGCTCCAGCCGGCCGCCGTGCGCTCGGCCACGGGCCCGGCGGGCGGCCCCGAGTCCCCGGGCCGCCGCAGCGCCACGCCCAGGGCCCACGCCGCCGGCAGCAGGAAGTAGCTGTACCACAGCGGATACTCGAAGACGCTGTGCGTGGCGATCATCAGCACCACCATCACCGCGCCGCGGCGGGCCACGCCGTCGTCGCCGTCGTGCTGCCAGGCGCGCCACGCGGCCATGCCGAAGCCGCCGAGCAGCAGCGCCGTCACCAGCGTGGCCAGCGGCAGGCCGAGCTCGACGGCCAGTTGCAGCGGCAGGTTGTGCGCGTGGTCGAAGAAGGCGGTGGGCCGGCCCGGAAACGGCGTCAGCGTCCAGGCCAGGTTGAACTCGCCCCAGCCAACCCCGAACCAGGGGTTGGCGCGGATCAGCGCCAGCGTGTTGGCCCAGATGGCGAAGCGCGAGCTGGAGATGTCGGTCTCGGCCAGGCGCGCGGCGCCCCCGAAGGGTCGCGCGGTGGCCGTGGCCCACTGCGCCATCAGCCACCATGACAGCGCATAGACCAGCGGCGCGGTGAGCAGCATCCAGCGCGTGGCCCGCGAGGCCCGGCGGTCGACCAGGCCCCACAGCGCCAGCAGCACGACGCTCACGAGGCCCGTGCGCGAGGCCGTCAGCACCACGGCGAACACCATCGCCGCCAGCAGCACGGCCCCCAGGCGCACCGGCAGCCGCTTCAGCTGCACCAGCACCACGACGGCGATGCTGCTCCACATCAGCACGCTGCTCAGGTGATTGGGCTGGCGCAGGTTGCCGACGGCGCGGCCTGGAAAGCCCGAGGCGGCGATCCAGTCGCCGTCGGCCCAGCCCGGTGCGAACACCTGCACCGCGGCGATCAGCACGTTGACCGCGCCGGCCAGCACCCAGGCCCAGCAGAAGAGCACGAAGGCGTCGCGCGCGCCGGCCTCGCCCGAGGCGCTGCGCCCGGCCTGCAGCATCAGCAGCGCCGCCGCCAGCGTGGCCAGCGCCGACAGCGCCAGCGTGGACGGCAGCGTGCCCGGCCCCCACGACACCGCGACGGCCAGCATCAGCAGCAACAGCGCCACCTCCGGCAGGCCCAGCCGCAGCCGCCGCGCGGTGGTGGCCGTGGCCAGCACAAAGCCGCCCCACAGGCCGAAGGCGAGGGCCTGATTCAGGAAGGTCGGGGAGGGCGAGACGTTGAAGGCCAGCAGCGTGGGCCCGAGGGCGGCCGCCAGGGCCATCGCCCAGGGCAGCCAGGCGGGCGCGGGGGATGTGGGCGCAGCGGGCGAGGCGGAGAGGTCGGCAGGGCGAGTCACCCGCCGATGGTAGAGGGCCGGTCGGGGTTGGCCTGGAAGGCGCCCAGTCTGGGCGATCAGTGCGGGCGGCTCGGCGGCGTCACGGCGCGCAGCGCGGGCTGCGCCTCCTGGGCGGCCGTCCAGGCGGCCGCCACATCGAGGCAGTGCTGCGGGGCATGCATCGCGCACAGCACCTTCAGCGTGTGCGTGGCACCGGCGGCATCGCCGTTCAGAGCCTGCCAGCGGGCGAGGCGGTACAGCGAAGGCGGGTAGGCAAAGCGCTGCGCGGCGCGGCGGGCGAACTCGAGCTCGGTGGCGGTGGCGCCGGCGCGGGGCTCCTGCCGCGCGAAGGTCAGGAAGGCCTCCAGCTGGGTGAGCACGCGCAGCTGCGGCGGCGGCGACTCGACCCGGGTGGTGCCGATACGGGCCGACTCCATGCGCAGCACACGGTGGCTCTGTTCGGCCTCGGCGTAGTCGATCCCCGTGACCACCAGCATCGCCACCAGCACGGCCCCGAGGGCCCGCAACCCGGTACGCGGCAACTCGATGGCCGGCGCGGGGCTCGGCACCAGCCGGTGCGCCGCGCCCAGCATCAGGCCCATCGGCAGCAGGAAGTAGGCGTACTCGACCGCGAACTCGACCATCGAGTGCGCCAGCACGCCGCCCACGGCCAGCAGCAGCCCGGCGGCGCGAGGGTCGCGCGTACCGGCGAGCAGCCGCCACAGCGTCCAGCCGGCCAGGCCGGTGAGCAGCAGGCCCAGCGGCACGCCCGTCCACAGCAGCAGGTCGATCACCAGGTTGTGCGCGTGCTCGAAATGGCGCATCAGGGGCGGCACGTCCAGCGCCACGGCCTGCTGGGCCAGCACCATCTGCTGCCAGCCATAGCCGGCCCAGGGGCGCTCGCCGATGGCCTGGAGCATGGCCTGCCACAGCGGCAGGCGCACGCCGGCCTGCGCCTGCTCGACCACCGTGCGGGCGGTGCCGGGCTCGGTGTCGATGTTGAGCGTGGGCCAGGCCACCCAGGCCAGGGCCACGGCCGCGGCGGCGAGCAGGGCGGCCGCCGGCCGCAGCCGCAGCCCGGCGCGGCCGTGGAGCAGCACCACGAGCACGACACCGAAGCCCAGCTGCAGCCAGGCCGTGCGCGAGCCGCTGGCCACCATCGCCAGCAGCAGGACGGCCGCGGCCAGGCCAAAGCCCACGCGCCCGATGCGACGGGCCTCGAACAGCACCCAGGCGGCCGCCAGGCCCACGAACGAGGCGGTGCACCAGTGGTTGGGCTGGCCGAAGTTGGCGAAGGGCCGGGCGCCGGGCTTGAGGTCGGCGCCGAAGATGCCCAGGCGCTGCACGCCGGCCCACTGCGCGAAGCCGATGCCGGCGGACACCAGGGCGGCGAGCAACAGCGCCAGGCAGAGGGCCTCGAGACGCACGGAGCGGTCGGACGGGCGGTCCTCGACCAGCGTGCTGCCCGCGGCCACGGCGGCGCCGAACGCGGCCAGGTACAGCGCGACGATCCACGCATCACCCGCGTACAGCAGGCGGCCGGTAATCAGCTGCAGCGCCACGCTCGCCAGGGCCAGCGCGACCCACCAGGCCCAGTTCACGGGCAGCCAGGCCCGACGGCTGACCAGGGCCACGCCGGCACAGACCAGCGTGAGCGCCAGGCCTTCCTGCCAGGCGCTGGCCCAGGGGTAGTAGTGGTTGGCTGGCAGCCAGGCGACCGCGACCAGCGCGAGCAACAGAGAGTCGAGACGCACGTGAAGGGACACCCGGAAACGACGAAAGGCAGCCAAAGCTGCCTTTCGAGAACCTGAGCCTCAGGTTGCGGGCTGACGAGCAGCCCGCACCGTCATCAGAACGTCAGGCCAGTGGCACGGCACGAGCCGGGCAGGAACTTGGCTTCAACAGGCGTCGTGTTGCCGGGGCCGCACTTCCACTCGGAAATGGTGTTGCCAGTGATCGTGGGGACCAGCAGGACCGTGCCGTCGGCACCAGTGCCAATCCCTTGCGAGGTGACCTGAACCGCGCCGGTGGTCTTGGTCTTGACGCTGGCCACGTACTTCGACGTGGACGACGTCGACTCGCAGCCCCAGTTGTCGTCAGCAGGGAGCGAGCCGCCAGAAGTCTGAACGACCTCGGTAATCGTCGTACGGCAAGCCGAAGCCGCCAGGATGACTTCCGACATCTTGGCCTTCTTCGTGTAGTCCTGGTACGCCGGCAGGGCGACGGCAGCCAGGATGCCGATGATCGCCACGACGATCATCAGTTCGATCAGGGTGAAACCTTGTTGGACACGCTTCATGAAGAGAACTCCCGGGTGCGGTGAGGGTGGAGGAGAGAGGGACGTCCCCCACGAATGCAGGGTGCGTGCCAGGCCCGGAGGGCCTGCAGCGCGCGCATTCCTGCACGCCGACTGACAGAAATGGTCACTCGCGGGCGCCGCAGCCTGTCGCATGCGGCGGGCGTGTGACGCGGCGCGTCACCCGGCCGGGCCGGCGAGTTCGATCACGTCGCCCGTGGCGAGCGCGCGCACGCGGTGGGGGCTGCCCTGCGCGCTGATCTCGGACATCACGGCCTCGACCTCGCCGGGCTTGATGTGCGTGATGCAGACCTCGGTCGGGTGCGTCAGCTGGCGCAGCTCCTGCGCCAGCAGCGAAGGGCACAGGTGCTGGCTGATGCCGGCGAGTTCGAGCTCGTCGTCGCGGAACGCCGTCTCGATCACCAGCGTGGCCACGCGCAGGCTGGCCAGCCGCTGCCACAGCGCCGGGTTCGGGCCGGTGTCGCCCGTGAAGACCCAGGCGCCGTCGGCCCCGTGCACGGCGTAGCCCACGGCGGGCACGGTGTGCCGCGCGGGCAGCACTTCCAGGTGGTGCCCGCCCAGGTGGAGGTGCTCGCCGACAGAGACCGTCTGGAAGCGCAGCACCGGGTTGGCGGCGTCGGGCAGGCGGCTGAAGTCGGGCCAGATCACGCCATTGAAGACGTGCGCGCGCAGGGCCGCGATGGTCTCGGGCAGGGCGTGCACGCCGATCGGCGGGCGGTTGGCCGCACGGCGGCGGCGCGTCACGCTGTCGGCCAGCAGGCCGATGGCCAGCACGTGGTCGAGGTGGGAGTGGGTGATGACGATGTGGTCGATGGCGACCATCTCGTCCAGCGTCAGGTCACCGACACCCGTTCCAGCGTCGATGAGGATCGTGCCATCGACCAGGAAGGCCGTGGTGCGGCTGCCGGCGGCGATGGATCCCGAACAACCGAGGACGCGGATCTGCATGAGGCGAGGGACGACAAAACTGCCACACGCCCCCTGCGTACGGCCAGGGCCCGATGCTGAGCCGCCCGCCTTTGTGGCGCAAGGGCGGCCAACACGGGTTCAGGCGCTTTGGGGAAAACTCACAAGCCACCGCGTGACCACCGTCACGCAGGGCAAGGAGCGGCCGTTCGAGGGCCTTTCAGCGCGAGATGAACTGCATCTGCGTGCCGGCGAGCTCGATCACGTCGCCGTTGCGCAGGGGCACCGAGTCGCCGACGATGGGGACGCCGTTGATGCTGGGCTTGCTGGAACCCTCGACGTGGGCGAAGGCGTAACCGTTGGGACGCTTGGTGATCGAGGCCACCTGGACGCCGGGCTTGCCGACCGTGGTGACGACCTTGGTCAGCACCACCTCGCGGCCGGCCGCGGCGCCGTTGAGCACCTTGATCGAGGCCGGCTGCGCCACCGACGGCTGGGCCGCCGGCGGCAGGCCGCCGAAGCCGGAGGTGACGGCGTTGCCGTGCATGGGCGCACCGGCCGCCGGGGCCGGCGGGCGCATGATCATGGTCTTTTCGTAGTCGCTGCTCTCGTCGACCAGGTACTTGATCTTGTACTTGCCGATCTCGACCGTGTCGTTGTGCGTGAGCAGCTGCTTCTTGATCGCCTTGCCGTTGATGTAGGTGCCGTTGGTGCTGTTGAGGTCTTCGATGAAGACGTCGGCGCCCACCATCTGCAGCACGGCGTGCTCGCCGCTGACGGCGAGGTTGTCGATCACGATGTCGTTGTAGGGACGACGGCCAAGCGTGGTCTTGTCCTTGGTGATCTGGACTTCCTTGATCACCACTCCGTCCAACGAAACGACCAGTTTGCCCATGCCTGCCCTCAGTTCTTGCCCTTGTGGGGCGGCCACCCAGCGACGTTCAGCGCTTGAACGGCCACCACGACCGGGACGCCGGCGCGCTGACGCTGCCGCTCGCCCGACCCAGGATCACGGAGATATTATCCTTTCCGCCAGCATCGTTCGCGGCGTCGATGAGCGCGCGCGTACTCGATTCGAGCGAGTCGTGCTGCTGCAACACCTGCGCGATGCCGTCGTCGTCGAGCATGTCGGACAGCCCGTCCGAGCACATCAGGAAGACGTCGCCGTGCTGCACGTCGTGCTGGTGGGTCTCGAGCAGCACGGTGTCCTCGACGCCCACGGCGCGCGTCACGAGGTTCTTGTTCGCCGAGAAGGCGGCCTGCTCGGGGGTGATCAGGCCGGCGTCGATCTGCTCCTGCAGCAGCGAGTGATCGCGCGTGATCTGCTGCAGCTTGCCCTCGCGCAGACGGTAGCAGCGGCTGTCGCCGACGTGGCCCAGCAGCACGCGGTTGTCGCGGAACACGGCCACCACCAGCGTGGTGCCCATGCCGGCGTACTGCGGGTTGCTGTTGGCGGCGTTGAAGATGGCGCGGTTGGCGTTGTCGACGCAGATGTCCATCGCGCGGCGGACCTCGGCGTCGGACGCCTGGCTGGAGGCCTCGCGCAGCCAGCGGCCGAGTTCGCTGCGGATGAAGCTGGTCGCCATGTTGCTGGCGACCTCGCCGGCGTTGTAGCCGCCCATCCCATCGGCCAGCACGGCCAAGGCGACGGCGTCGTCGGTGGCGACCGAATCTTCGTTGTTGCTGCGCGCCCGGCCCGGGTCCACGGCGGCATGGAGCTCGATCGTCATCGGCACGGGTGGCGTTCGGAAGGCTATGTCGAGAGCGGAGGATTGTGCATCGGATCGGTGCCGTGTCCCACGCGTGGGAACCCCCTCACCGTGACGGACGGCCGCTGCCGGCATCCGGCACCGCGGTGGACGGGGCCAGCTCCGCGGCCACACGGGCCGCGTCGGACGGGCGCCGGCTGCGTGTCTTGACGAGCAGCCGGTCCACCAGCGCCGCCAGCGCCGGGTTCACGCCCGGTCGCAGGCTGGCCAGCGGCGGCGCATCGTCCTGGGCGACGCGCCGCAGCAGTTCGCCCATGGTCGACGCCTCGTGCGGCAGGCGGCCGGTGAGCAGCTCGAAGGCCATCACGCCCAGCGCGTAGAGATCGCCCCGGGCGTCGGGCTCGGCGCCGGCCAGCTGTTCGGGCGCCATGTAGGCCGGCGTGCCCGGGACGATGCCGGTGCCCGTGCCGGTGCGGTTGCCTCCGGCCTCGCGCGCCAGGCCGAAATCGGCGATGCGCACGGTGTCGTCGGCCCAGTTCACCAGCACGTTGGCGGGCTTCAGGTCGCGGTGCACGACACCCTGGCCGTGTGCGTGCGCCAGCCCCTCGGCCACGCGCCGCAGCACGTGCACGACCACCGGCTCGGGCAGCAGGCGCGGCGCCCGGGTGTAGCGCTGCAGGTCGGTGCCCGGCACCGGCTCCATCGCCAGCCAGGCCGTGGTGTCGGCGATGCCGGCGTCCCAGACCGCGACGATGCACGGGTGCGCCAGGCCCTGGGCGAGCCGCGCCGCCACGAGAAACGCCTCGGCCGCGGCCGCCAGGCCCGGCCCGGCCGGCAGTGGCTGCAGTTTCAGCGCCGCGATCTGCTCGCCGCGCCGCGCCAGCCAGACCTGGCTCTGCGCGCCCGCGCCGAGGCGGCGGATGAGCGTCCAGCCGGCAACGACCGTGTCGCCGCCCGCCGGCTCAGGCATGGCCGGTCGCCGTCACGCGGCGCCCTGCCCCCGGGCGCGCTGCTTGAGGGCCTGGCCAACGGCCAGCACCAGCAAGGCCCCGGCCAGCCCCGCGCCGTAGCGCAGCCAGGCCACCACCTGCGGCAGGTCGCCGGCGTTGGCCGCCGGCACGGTGGGCACGTAGGGCAGCAGCAGCGGGTCGCCCACGGCCATCGAGCCGGCGATCCAGCCCAGCAGCATGCCGCCCGCGGTGATGACCATCGGGAAGCGGTCCATCAGCTTGATGACCAGCTGGCTGCCCCAGACGATGATGGGGATCGACACCAGCAGCCCGAAGATCACCAGCGGCAGCTGCTGCCCCGGCGCGGCCGTCTCGGCGGCACCGGCGATGGCGATCACGTTGTCCAGGCTCATCACGAAGTCGGCCACGATGACCGTCTTGACGGCGCCCCAGAGTTTGTCGCTGCCGGCGACGTCGCCATGGCCTTCGGAATCGGAGTCGGTGAGCAGCTTGACGCCGATCCACACCAGCATGATGGCGCCGGCCAGCTTGAGGAACGGCAGCTTCAGCAGCGTCAGCGCAAAGAAGATGAGGATGACGCGCAGCACGATGGCGCCGGCCGTGCCCCACAGGATGCCCATGCGGCGCTGCGCCGGGGGCAGGTTGCGGCAGGCCAGCGCGATGACCACCGCGTTGTCGCCGCCGAGCAGGATGTCGATGGCGATGATCTCGAGCACCGCCACCCAGCTGATCTGGGCCAGGAAATCGATCATGTCGGGTTCGTGTGGTTGGATGAATCTGCGTTGCGGCGACGTCGGCGCGCCAGCCATTGACCGACGAGCACGACGCCAACGGCCCCGGCGAGCTCGACGATGGTGGTGCCCGGGCCGCCCAGCTTGGTGAACAGGCCTTCCACGGCCTGGTCGTGCACCAGCATCTCACCGGCCACGAAGCCCAGCAGCGCTGCGCCAAGCGTGATGATCACGGGGAAGCGCTCCATCACCTTCATCAGCACCTGGCTGCCGAAGATGATGAGCGGGATCGACAGGCCCAGGCCGACCACGAGCAGCAGCACCCGCGACTCGGGCGGACCGCTCTCGGCGGCCGCAGCGACCGCGATGACGTTGTCCAGGCTCATCACCAGGTCGGCGATCAGGATGGTGCGGATGGCGCCGGCCAGGCTGCCGGAGGTCTTGATGCCGTCGCCGTTTTCGTCTTCGGGCACCAGCAGTTGCACGCCGATCCAGAACAGCAGCGCCGCGCCGACCAGCTTGAGGTACGGGTAGTGCAGCAGCTCGACGGCGAACAGCGTGAGCACCACGCGCATCAGGATGGCCGCCGCGCTGCCCAGGAAGACGGCCTTCTGCCGCTGCGACTCGGGCAGGCCGCGGGCGGCCAGCGCGATGACGACTGCGTTGTCGCCCGACAGCAGGATGTTGACCCAGACGATCTTGCCCAGCGCGACCCAGAACGTCGCGTCCGCCAGCTGCTCCATGAACCCTCCTCGTGCCGCGGGTACATGGGCAGTACCCTTGCGGCGAGCAGGGCAGTTTAGGCGCAGGACGCCGGGCGGCGTCCTGTGGCAACTACATAGGCGCTACAGCAGCGCCTTGAGCATGCGGCCCATCTCGGACGGGTTGCGCGTGACCTTGAAGCCGCACTCTTCCATGATGGCCAGCTTGGCGTCGGCCGTGTCGGCGCCGCCGCTGATGAGCGCGCCGGCATGGCCCATGCGCTTGCCCGGGGGCGCCGTGACGCCGGCGATGAAGCCGACGATGGGCTTCTTCATGTTCGCCTTGCACCAGCGCGCGGCCTCGGCTTCGTCGGGGCCGCCGATCTCGCCGATCATGATCACGGCGTCGGTGTCGGGGTCGTCGTTGAAGGCCGTCATCACGTCGATGTGCTTCAGGCCGTTGATCGGGTCGCCGCCGATGCCGACCGCGCTGCTCTGGCCCAGGCCGATCTCGGTGAGCTGGGCCACGGCTTCATAGGTCAGCGTGCCCGAGCGGGACACCACGCCGATGCGGCCCTTGCGGTGGATGTGGCCGGGCATGATGCCGATCTTGATCTCTTCGGGTGTGATCAGGCCGGGGCAGTTGGGGCCCAGCAGCAAGGTCTTCTTGCCACCCTTGGCTTCCTTGGCCTTCATCTTGTTGCGCACTTCCAGCATGTCGCGCACCGGGATGCCCTCGGTGATGCAAATGGCCAGGTCCAGGTCGGCCTCCACGGCCTCCCAGATGGCAGCAGCGGCACCGGCCGGCGGCACATAAATCACGGAGACAGTGGCGCCGGTTTCTTTGGCCGCTTCCTTGACCGAGGCGTAGATCGGGATGTTGAAGATCTTCTCGCCCGCCTTCTTGGGGTTCACGCCGGCCACGAAGCAGTTCTTGCCGTTGGCGTATTCCTGGCACTTTTCCGTGTGGAACTGGCCGGTCTTGCCAGTGATGCCCTGGGTGATGACTTTGGTGTCTTTGTTGATGTAGATGGACATGGTGATTCCTGATCAGTTCGGGCCTTGACTCACTTGACGGCAGCGACGATCTTCGTCGCCGCTTCGGCCATGGTGTCGGCCGCGATGATCGGCAGACCGGACTCGGCCAGCATCTTTTTGCCCAACTCTTCGTTGGTGCCCTTCATGCGCACCACCAAAGGCACGCTGAGGTTCACCGCCTTGCAGGCCGTGATCACGCCCTCGGCGATGGTGTCGCACTTCATGATGCCGCCGAAGATGTTGACGAGGATGCCCTTCACGCTCTTGTTCTTGAGCATGATCTTGAAGGCCTCGGTCACCTTCTCGGCCGTGGCGCCGCCGCCGACGTCGAGAAAGTTCGCCGGCTCGCCGCCGAAGAGCTTGATGGTGTCCATCGTCGCCATCGCCAGGCCCGCGCCGTTGACGAGGCAGCCGATGTTGCCGTCGAGGCTGATGTAGGCGAGGTCGAACTTGCTGGCCTCCACCTCGGCCGGGTCTTCCTCGTCGAGGTCGCGATAGGCGACGACCTCGGGGTGGCGGAAGAGGGCGTTGCTGTCGAAGTTGAACTTGGCGTCCAGCGCGATCAGGTTGCCCTTGCTGTCGCGGTTGAGCGGGTTGATCTCCACCAGCGAGGCGTCGGTCGCCATGTAGCAGGCGTAGAGCTTCTGGAACAGGTCGACGGCCTGGGCCGTGCTGTTGTCGGGCAGGCCGATCGACGCGGCGATCTTCTTCGCCTGCGCTTCGCCCAGGCCGGTCAGCGGATCGATGAACTCGGTGACGATCTTCTCGGGGGTGCTGTGCGCAACCTCCTCGATGTCCATGCCGCCTTCGCTGCTGGCGATGAAGGCCACCTTCTGCGTCGCGCGGTCGGTGACCAGCGAGACGTAGTACTCCTTCTGGATGTCGGCACCCTCTTCGATGTAGAGGCGGCGCACCTTCTGGCCCTCGGGGCCGGTCTGGTGCGTCTTGAGCTGCATGCCCAGGATCTGCGAGGCCAGCGTCTCGACATCGGCCAGCGAGCGCGCCAGCTTGACGCCGCCGCCCTTGCCGCGGCCACCGGCGTGGATCTGCGCCTTGACGACCCAGACGCTGCCGCCGAGCTTCTGCGCCGCCTCCTGCGCCTCGCGCACGGTGAAGGCGGGGTAGCCGCGCGGCACCGGCACGCCGTGCTGGCGCAGCAGTTCCTTGGCCTGGTATTCGTGGATCTTCATGTCGCCTCCTCGCGAGGGTCTGGGATGGTCGTCGGGGTCGGGAATCAGGAATCGGCCGGCGCCGGCCCAGCGGGGCGGTACCAGCGCGGGTAGAACTGGCGCACGGCCTCGCCGTCGCTGCGCAGCGCGTGGCAGCGGTCGAGCTGGAACGGCTTGGCAGCACCTTCGGCGGTGCCGCGGGTGTCGATCACCTCGCCGGCGAAGCCCTGCACCACGGCGGTGGGCAGCACCTGGGCCAGCTCGGTGAGGTGGGTGCAGGCCTTCGCGCCACCGAGGCGCGCGCGCACCTCGCGGTGGAAGTTGTTCAGCAGGTTCAGGCCCACCAGCTGGCGGTAGGCGTCGCCGTGTTCGCTGCAGACCCCCGGGTAGGGCATGGCGCGCGTGTCGGAGCCGGCGTCGACGATGTCGAGTTCGCGCGTGACCACCAGGCGCAGCAGCATGTCGTGGATGGGCGCACCGGGCGGGCGCGGGCCGTCGGACATCTGCGCGACGCGGGTCTTGGTGTCCTGCAGCGTGGCGTCCACCTCCCACAGCCCGTCGTCACGGGCAAACACCTGCACGTCGATCTGGCGGCGGTGCTTGAGCTGGCGCGTCGGCGCCGCGGGCGGAAGGCTCATCGGGGAGGGCTGACTGCAGAGCCGTTGCGGCGGCGCAGCAACGAGCGGGCGCGAATGTAGCACGCACATTCAGGCAGAAAGCTGACGACGGCCGCCGCTGGGGCGCCCTGCGCGGTGGCTCAGGCCGGGTCGTCGTCGGCGGGCAGCTCGTCGGCGCCGGCGGGGCCCTTGAGCACGCGGCGGATGACGTCGCCGCCGAAGCCCCGCCCGGCCAGGAAGCGCATCTGCCGGGCACGCTCGGCGGGCGTGGCGCCGGGCTCGCCGAAGCGGCGCTGCCACAGCGCCAGCGCGCGCTCGAGTTCGCTGCCGCGGGCCTGCTGCAGGGTGGCGTCGACCAGGGCCGGCGTCAGCCCGCGCTGCTGCATCACCTGGCGCAGGCGGCGCTCGCCGAAGCGCGACGACTTCGCGGCCAGCATCGACTCGGCCATGCGCGGTTCGTTCAGCAGCCCGGCCGCGGCCAGGCCGTCGATCACGGCGGTGATGCGCTCGCGCAGCAGCGGGTCGGCGAAGGCCGGTTCGGCGGGGTCTCCGGGGTCGTCGGCGCCGGCCGCGGCAGCAGCCGCTTCGGCCAGGCGCGCCAGCGCCCGGGCATGGGTGAGCAGCTTGCGCTCCAGCTCGGCGCGGCTGTGGTCGCGCTGCGCCAGCCAGCGCAGCGCGCGCGACTTCAGCGCCGCCGGCGTGGGCCCGCCTGGGTGGGCCGGCCTGTCGCCAGCAGGCACCCGGCCGGCCTTACTCCGCAGCGCCGGCACCGCCGAGCACCGGGATGCCCACGTGCTCGCGCACCTTGTTCTCGATCTCGCGCGCGAGTTCGGGGTTCTCGCGCAGGAACTCGCGGGCATTGTCCTTGCCCTGGCCGATCTTCTCGCCGTTGTAGGCGTACCAGGCGCCGGACTTGTCGAGGATGCGCGCCTCGACGCCCATGTCGATGATCTCGCCCTCGCGGCTGATGCCCTCGCCGTAGAGGATGTCGAACTCGGCGGTCTTGAACGGCGGGCTGACCTTGTTCTTGACGACCTTGACCTTGGTCTCGCTGCCGATGACCTCTTCGCCCTTCTTGATGCTGCCGGTGCGGCGGATGTCCAGCCGCACCGAGGCGTAGAACTTGAGCGCGTTGCCGCCGGTGGTGGTTTCGGGGTTGCCGAACATCACGCCGATCTTCATGCGGATCTGGTTGATG
>JAIXTY010000299.1 GCA_027483705.1 Rubrivivax sp. | reverse complement strand
GCACGACCAACTGCCTGGCGCCGCTGGCCAAGGTGCTGAACGACAAGTGGGGCATCAAGCGCGGCCTGATGACGACCGTGCACGCTGCCACCGCCACGCAGAAGACCGTCGACGGCCCGAGCAACAAGGATTGGCGCGGCGGCCGCGGCATCCTGGAAAACATCATCCCCAGCAGCACCGGCGCCGCCAAGGCCGTGGGCGTGGTGATCCCCGAGCTGAACAAGAAGCTCACCGGCATGAGCTTCCGGGTGCCGACCTCCGACGTGAGCGTCATCGACCTCACCGCCGAGCTGGTGAAGGAAGCCAGCTGGGAGGACATCTGCAACGCCATGAAGGCCGCCGCCGCCGGCCCGATGAAGGGCGTGCTGGCCTACACCGAAGACAAGGTGGTCGCCACCGACTTCCGCGGCGAGCCCTGCACCAGCGTGTTCGACGCCGACGCCGGCATCGCGCTGGACAAGACCTTCGTGAAGGTCATTGCCTGGTACGACAACGAGTGGGGCTACTCGAACAAGGTGCTGGAGATGGTGCGCGTGATGGCGTCGAAGTGACCGGCCCGTCCGGTACGGCGTCACGACAGGACACAAGCTGTGGATGAAGCCGGCCGGACACGCCCCTAAACTGGGGCGATGAAGCTCGCACTTTTCGCCAGCGCCGGGCTCGCGGCGGTCGTCCTGTCCTTCACGGCTGCCGCGGCGCCGCTGGCCCCGGTGGCCGGCGAGGTGATCGTTGGCTTCAAGGCCGATGCCGACGCCGTGCGGCGCCACCCCATCGCCGAGCGGCTGGCGGCGGTGCAGGCGCAGCGTGTGCTGCAGCAGCGCGCCGAGGCTCTGGGCGCCCGCCTGGGCCGCCCGCTGGCGGCCGGTGCGGCGGTGGGCCGCCACGTGCAGGTGGTGCGCGCCGACGGCCTGGACGCCGACACGCTGGCCCAGCGCCTGGCCGCCGACCCCGACGTGGCCTACGCCGTGCCCAACGGCCGCAAGCGCCGCGTCGCCGCCCCGAACGACCCGCTGTTCCCGGCCAGCGCCACCGAGCGCCGCAGCAACGGCACCGGCCTGCAGGACGGCCCGATGAGCGGCCAGTGGTACCTGCGCGCGCCCGACGCCACCATCCGCTCGGCCATCGGCATCGAGGCCGCCTGGGCGCGCACGCGCGGCAGCGCCGGGGTCGTTGTGGCTGTTCTGGACACTGGCGTTCGCTTTGATCATCCAGAGTTGGCGTCTCGACTGTTGCCTGGCTACGACTTCGTCAGCGACGCCACCGTGGCCAACGACGGCGACGGCCGCGATGCCGACCCGAGCGACCCGGGCGACTGGGTCTCCAGCGCCGAGGCCGGCCGCGCGCCGTTCAACGGCTGCCAGGCCAGCGGCAGCTCGTGGCACGGTACCTCCACCAGCAGCCTGGTGGGTGCTGCCACCGACGACGGCAATGGCATGGCCAGCACGGCGCCAGGTGTGCGGGTGCTGCCCGTGCGCGTGCTGGGCAAGTGTTTCGGGAGCGACAGTGACATCGTGGCGGGGATGCGCTGGGCGGCCGGCCTGCGCGTGGATGGCGTTCCCCTCAACCCGACGCCGGCCAGGGTGCTGAACCTCAGTCTGGGCGGCGGTGGCGCTTGCAGTGCGCTCTACCAGGCGGCCGTCGACGAGATCACCGCCGCCGGCGTGCTGGTGGTGGCGGCGGCGGGCAACAGCGTCGGCGGTGCCGTCAACGAGCCGGCCAACTGCCGCGGTGTCGTCGGCGTGGTGGCGCTGCGCCACGTCGGCAGCAAGGTGGGCTTCTCCGACATGGGCCCCGAGATCAGCGTCGCCGCGCCCGGTGGCAACTGCATCAACGTGACCCGTGGCTCGCCGTGTCTGTACCCGATCCTGGCGGCGTCGAACAGCGGTGCCCAAGGCCCATTGACCTCGGTGTGGACCGACAGCTACGACATCACCGTCGGCACGAGCTTTTCGTCGCCGCTTGTCGCCGCGGTGGCGGCGCTGATGGTTTCCCGGAACTCAAGCCTGACGCCAGCCGAGGTGACTTCGCTCCTCAAGTCCACCGCACGAGCGTTCCCGACAACTGGAGCCGACAACGGGACCGACCCCACGCCCGTCCCTTCGTGCACACGCATCGACCTCGCGGGCGACAGCGGGCAGTGCTACTGCACAACAGGCTTGTGCGGCGCCGGCATGCTGGACGCCGGTGCGGCCGTTCAAGCCGCTGCGGCACTCGCCCCGCCAGCAACTGGGGCAAACATCGGCATGCGCTCCGCGGATCCCATCGCGGGCCAGGCCATCGAGCTGTTCGTCACCGGGACTGGTGGGCTCTCGACAGCGGTGAGCTACCAATGGCAGCTTCTGGATGGTGGGGGGGCCTCGACGGGCTTCAGTGGCCCCACCACGGGAGCCACGGCGACCCTACCGACCTCGGCGACCGGAACGATCAGGGTGCGCCTCAGCATCGTGGACAGCGGCGGCGTCAGCACCAGTGAAGACCTGAGCATCGTGGTGAGGAATCGCAGCGACACCGGGGGCTCTTCGGGAGGTGGTACCGGCAGCAGTCCGGGTGGCGGTGGCGGCGGCGCCACGTCGCCCGCCTGGGTGGCCGGCCTGGCCCTGGCGGTGGCCGTGCTCAGCGTGCGGCGGCGCAGGGCCTGAAGCCGGCCGCGGCCAGCTTCTCGGCCTGCTCGGGGGCGGCGCGGGCCACGCGCAGCGCCGTGCCGGCGCCGGCGCCCGGCAGCTGCAGCACGCGTGCGCCGCGCAGCGCCTTCGGCGTCTTGTCCTTCAGCCAGGCCTCGGCGGCCTCGCGGCTGTCGTGGCGCGACAGCACGAAGCCCGGCGCCAGCTCGGGCGGGCTCGTCAGCCGCTCGAACGTCAGGCCCAGGCGGCGCAGGTCGTCCTCGCGCGCGTTGCGCGGGCCGGCGTCGGGGTAGCGGCCGCCGAAGACGATCCAGCGCCCCGGCTCGGTGGCCTCGACGCGGGCCACGGCGTCGGGCGCCACCAGCGCCTCGGCCAGGCGGTACTCGGCCTGGCCGAGCTCGGGCTCGGCCAGCGGGGCGGTCTCCACGCACACCAGCGACGCCTCGCGCGCCGCCTGCAGCGCCGCGCTGGCGCGCTTGGGCGGCAGCACCGTCACGGCGCCGGGCGACACCTGCGCGGCCAGGCGCTGCGGCTCGCGCTCGGCGTGGCGCGGCGGCGAACCCAGCCAGCCCTGCGCCCACGCGAAGTACAGCGCGTTGGCCAGCAGCAGCAGCACGACGAGGGCGCGCAGCATGAGCCTCAGCCCCGGGGCGCCAGCCGCACGCTGGCCTCGCCGCTGACGATGCGGTGGCACTGGCCGCCGGCCAGCACGCGCAGGGCGCCCAGCCCGTCGACGCCGTCGGCCTGCCCTTCCAGTGGCGCGCCGCTGCCGGTGACGAGCACGGGCTGGCCGGCCAGCAGGTCGCGCCGCACGAAGGCCGCCTGGACGGGCGCGAAGCCCTCGCGCTCGAAGCGCTTCAGCGCCTGGGCCAGCGGCACGGCCACCGCGGCCAGCGCCGCCGGCGCGCTCAGGGCCGGTTGCAGCGCCTGCAGCCCGGCGTAGCCATGGTTCAGCGCCGGCGTGTCAGCCGCCGGCGGCGTGGCGGCGATGTTGAGCCCGACGCCCACCACCACCAGCCGCTGCCGGCCGACGGCCACGGTCTCGATCAGGATGCCGCCGAGCTTGCGGCCGCCGGCCGCGGCGGCGCTGTCGCGCAGCCACAGGTCGTTGGGCCACTTCAGCGCCAGCCGCGGCGCGGCGGCGGGCCGCGGCTCGAGCGCCTCGGCCAGCGCCAGGCCCACGGCCAGCGACAGCCCGCCCCAGTGCTCAGGCGCCAGCGGCAGGCCCAGCGAGAAGGTCAGCGAGCGCCCCGGCGCGCTCAGCCAGGCCCGGCCCAGGCGGCCACGGCCGGCCGTCTGCTGCTCGGCCACCAGCAGGCAGGGCGACAGGTCGGCGTCGGCATGGCGTGCGCGTTCCAGCAGCCGCGTGTTGGTGCTGTCGCACTCGGCCACGACCTCGACGCTGCAGCCCGGCAGCACCGGCTGCAGCGCCTCCCACAGCGACTCGGCGCCCCAGCGCAGCGGCGGCGGGGCCAGCGGGCGGGCCGGGGCGTCCACGGGTGGCCTCGCCCCCGGCGCTAGCGCTTGGGCGCCAGCATCGTGTGCCGGCAGCGCGGGCTGCCGCAGCGGCACTCGTACTGCTTCTTCAGCTTCGGCGTGTAGCGTTCGTCGATCACGAGGCCGTAGTCGTAGAACAGCTCCTCGCCGGGCGAGAGGTCGCGCAGCGCGTGGATGAACACGCGGCCGTCGTCGGTTTCGTCGGCCTTGCAGTTGGGCTCGCAGGCGTGGTTGATCCAGCGCGCCGCATTGCCGCCGAACTTGGCGTCGATGACGTGGCTGCCGTCGTCGAGGCTGAAGTAGAACGTGTGGTGCGGGTCCGAGGGGTCGTGCGGGTGGCGGCGCAGCGCCTCGGGCCAGGTGATGACCTCGCCGGTGTACTCGATGATGCGTTCGCCGGCGCGGATGGCCTGGAGCGCGAAGACGCCCTTGCCGTGCACGCCGCTGCGGCGCACCTGGATGCGGCGGCCCCGGGCGGGGGCGGACTTTGTCGCGGGACGCGCTTGCGGGGTCTTCTTCATTCGGTACATTGAAATCATGCGGGTGCGCGCGTGTACACGTGCGCGTGAGGCCCGCGCGAGATACGAACAGACACACGAGGCGGCGCATTGTAGGGAGCCGCCCGCAGCGACACGGACACGACAGGACCATGACGAAGACGATCATCATTGCCGAGAAGCCCAGCGTGGCGCAGGACATCGTGCGCGCCCTGGGCTCGGCCGACGGCAAGTTCGAGAAGCACGCCGACCATTTCGAGAACGACCGCTGGGTCGTCACCAGCGCGGTGGGCCACCTGGTGGAGATCAAGGCGCCGGACGACTACGACGTCAAGCGCGGCAAGTGGAGCTTCGCCAACCTGCCGGTGGTGCCGCCGCACTTCGACGTCGCGCCCATCGACAAGGCCAAGTCGCGGCTGACGGCCGTGGTGCGGCTGGTCAAGCGCAAGGACGTGAGCGCCATCATCAACGCCTGCGACGCGGGGCGCGAGGGCGAGCTGATCTTCCGCCTCATCCTGCAGTACGCCTTCGGCGACAAGGTGCATGGCAAGCCCATCAGCCGGCTGTGGCTGCAGAGCATGACGCCGCAGGCCATCCGCGAGGGCTTCGACAAGCTGCGCTCCGACCAGCAGATGCTGGGCCTGGCCGACGCCGCGCGCAGCCGCAGTGAGGCCGACTGGCTGGTGGGCATCAACGGCACGCGCGCGATGACGGCCTTCAACTCGCGCGACGGTGGCTTCTTCCTCACCACCGTGGGCCGCGTGCAGACGCCGACGCTGTCCATCGTGGTCGAGCGCGAGGAGAAGATCCGCAAGCACGTGAGCCGTCCGTACTGGGAGGTGAAGGCCACGTTCGACGCGCAGGCCGGCCAGTACGACGGCAAGTGGTTCGACCCGAAGTTCAAGAAGGGCGACGATGCGGAAGCCCGCGCCGACCGCCTGTGGAACGAGGCCGATGCCCGCGCCATCGAGCAGGCCGTGCGCGGCCAGCCGGCCAGCGTGGTGGACGAGGCCAAGCCCAGCACGCAGGCTTCGCCCCTGCTGTACGACCTGACGACGCTGCAGCGCGAGGCCAACTCGCGCTTCGGCTTCAGCGCCAAGACCACGCTGTCGATCGCGCAGGCGCTGTACGAGAAGCACAAGGTGCTCACCTACCCGCGGACCGACAGCCGCGCGCTGCCCGAAGACTACGTGGGCACGGTGAAGAAGACGCTGGAGATGCTGGCCGACGAAGACCTGCCCGGCCCGCTGCGCGAGCTGAGCGGCCACGCCCGCAAGAGCCTGAACGACGGCTACGTGAAGCCCACCAAGCGCGTGTTCGACAACACCAAGGTGTCGGACCACTTCGCCATCATCCCCACGCTGCAGGCGCCCAAGAGCCTGACCGAGATCGAGCTGAAGCTCTACGACATGGTCGTCAAGCGCTTCATCGCGGTGTTCTACCCGAGCGCCGAGTTCATGGTCACCACGCGCACCAGCACCGTGAAGGCGGGCCCGGTGGAGCACCGCTTCCAGACCAACGGCAAGGTGCTGGTCAACCCGGGCTGGCTGGCGGTGTACGGCAAGGAGGCGCAGGACGACGACGCCAACCTGGTGGCCGTCGGGCCGGACGAGCTCGTGAAGACCGAGAGCGTGGACGTGCTGGCGCAGAAGACGCGCCCACCGGCGCGCTACACCGAGGCCACGCTGCTGAGTGCGATGGAAAGCGCCGGCAAGCTCATCGACGACGAGGAACTGCGCGACGCGATGAAGGAAAAGGGCCTGGGCACGCCGGCCACGCGCGCCGCCACCATCGAGGGCCTGATCAACGAGAAATACATGCTGCGCGACGGCCGCGAGCTCGTGCCCACGGCCAAGGCCTTCCAGCTGATGACGCTGCTCCGCGGCCTGGCCATCGAGGACCTCACGAAGCCCGAGCTCACCGGCCAGTGGGAGTACCAGCTCGCCGAGATGGAGCACGGGCGCCTGAGCCGCGACGCCTTCATGGCCGAGATCGCGAAGATGGCCGAGCGCATCGTCAAGAAGGCCAAGGAGTACGACCGCGACACCATCCCCGGCGACTACGCCACGCTGAGCCAGGCCTGCCCCAACTGCGGCGGCGTGGTCAAGGAGAACTACCGCCGCTTCGCCTGCACCGGCGCCGATGGCGCGAGCGACGGCTGCGGCTTCAGCATCACCAAGATCCCGGCCGGCCGCGCCTTCGAGATCGCCGAGGCCGAGGCCTTCATCCGCGACCGCAAGATCGGTCCGCTCGAGGGCTTCCGCAGCAAGGCCGGCTGGCCGTTCACGGCCGAGCTGAAGCTGGTGCACGACGCCGAGATCGCCAACTGGAAGCTGGAGTTCGACTTCGGCGACGACGAGCGCCAGGCGCAGGCCGACGGCGAGCCGGTGGACTTTTCGGGCCAGCAGAGCCTGGGCGCCTGCCCCAAGTGCAAGGGCCATGTCTACGAGCACGGCAGCAACTACGTCTGCGAGCACGCCGTGGGCGCGCACGTGACCTGCGACTTCAAGAGCGGCAAGATCATCCTGCAGCAGGCGGTGTCTCACGAGGAGGTCACCAAGCTGCTGGCCACCGGCAAGACCTCGCTGCTCGACGGCTTCGTGTCCAACAAGACGCGGCGCGCCTTCAAGGCCTACCTGGCCTGGGACCCGAAGGAGGGCAAGGTCGGCTTCGAGTTCGAGCCGCGGCCCGAGCGCAAGCCGGCCGGCGCCGCCGCGAAGAAGGCCCCGGCCAAGAAGGCCGCCAAGGCCTGATCGGTTGGGCGCCCACCGGCCGTGACAACGGCCATCGCCTTCAAGCTGCTGGCCATCCTGTCGGCGGTGGCGCTGGGCTGGCTGGCCGGGCGCCTGAACTGGCTGGCCGGCGCGGGCGTCGACCGCGTGGCCGCGGCGCGGGTGCTGTCCGACGCGGCCTTCATGGTCTTCGTGCCGGCGCTGCTGTTCCGCACCACGGTGCGGCTGGACCTGGCGGCGATGCCGGTGCCGCTGCTGCTGGCCTTCTTCGCGCCGGTGGTGCTGCTGCTGCTGGCGGTGTACGCCGCCAGCCTGTGGCATGCCGGGCGCACCGGGCGCGATGCCGCGGCCCCGGCCGAAGGCCCGGCCACGCGGGCCGTGACGGCCACCTTCGCCAACTCCGTGCAGCTGGGCATCCCGATGGCCGCGGCGCTGTTCGGCGAGGCGGGCCTCGCGTTGCACATCGCGCTCGTGAGCCTGCACGCGCTGGTGCTGCTGTCGCTGGCCACCGCGCTGGCCGAGGCCGCCCGCGCCCGCGCGCAGGCCCGCGTGGCCGGTGGTGGCAGCCTGGCCCGCACGCTGGTGCAGACGGCGCGGCAGACGGTGGTGCACCCGGTGGTGCTGCCCATCCTGGCGGGCCTGGCCTGGAACCTGACGGGCCTGGGCCTGCACCCGGTGGTCGACGAGGTGCTGGCGCTGCTGGCCAGCGCCGTGGTGCCGCTGTGCCTGCTGCTGATCGGCCTGTCGCTGGCGGCCTACGGCCTGAAGGCGCACTGGCGCGGCGCGCTCGGGCTGGTGATCGTCAAGCTGCTGGTGGCGCCGGCGCTCGTGCTGCTGGCCGGGCAGCAGCTGTTCGGGCTGCAGGGGCTGCCGCTGGCGGTGATCGTCATGCTTGCCGCGCTGCCGGTGGGCAGCAACGCGCTGATCTTCGCGCAGCGCTACCGCGTGCTGGAGGCCGAGGCCACGGCGGCCATCGTCGTGTCGACCGTGGCCTTCGTCGGCACGGCGGCGTTCTGGCTGGCCGTGCTGGGCCATCTGCGGCATCTGCCGCACTGAGCGCCGCCGGTGCCGCCGCACTGACGCGGGCGAGCTACAGGCGCCCCCCCAACCCTGTGGAAGCGAGGCTGCCCGGGCCCGTAACCCTTTGGTACAAGAGGGTCATCACCGGCTGACCGCGCCACCACAAGGCCGCGCAGCCCAGCAGCCCCGGGGTCGAGGGCGAGGAGAAGCACACGTGGCGGAGAGCGGGAACGCGGCGCGGCGCGCCGTCTGGGGAGGGGTGTTGGCGGCGGCCCTGCTGGGGGCTTCCCCGGCGCAGGCGCAGGCCCCGGCCGGTGCGGCGGCGCTGCCGCAGGCCCTGGCGGTGGAGCGCTTCGACGTGCAGGGCAACACGCTGCTGCCCGCGGCCGTGATCGAGGCCGCGACGCAGCCCTTCACCGGCCGCGTGACGATCGCCCGGCTTCGCGAGGCCGCCGCCGCGGTGCAGGACCTCTACCGCGACGCCGGCTACGGTGGTGTCGTCGCCTTCCTGCCCGAGCAGACGCTGGACAGCGGCGTCGTGCGCATCCGCGTCGTCGAGGGCCGGCTCGTGGGCGTGGAACTCAGCGGCCTGAAGGCCTTCACGCCCGGGAACATCCGCGCCAGCCTGCCGGCGCTGCAGGAGGGCCGCACGCCCGAGGTGCGGCGCATCGACGCGCAGATCCAGATGGCCAACGAGAACCCGGGCAAGAGCCTGCAGGTGCTGCTGCAGCCGGGCGCGCAGCCGGGCGAGGTGGTGGCCAAGGTGGCCGTCGAGGAAGGCCCGGTGCTGCGCACCACCGGCCGGCTGGACAACACCGGCGGCAAGAACATTGGCCGCTGGCGCGCGGCCTTGGGCCTGCAGCACGCCAACCTCTGGGGCCGCGACCACGTCGGCGCGCTCGAGCTGCAGACCGCGCCCGAGAACACCAGCGCCGTGGCCGTGCTGTCGGGCAGCTACCGCGTGCCGCTGTACGCGCAGGCGATGGCGCTGGACGTGTACGGCGCGATCTCCAACGTCGACGCCGGCACCGTGGGCACGGCCGCCGGCGACCTGAGCTTCTCGGGCAAGGGCGCCATCGTCGGCACCCGCGCCAGCGTTTACCTGCCGCGCCTGGGCAACGTCGACCAGCGCCTCTTCGTCGGCGCCGAGCTGCGCGAGTACGACAACGAGTGCACGATCAGCGGCCTGCCCACTGGCGCCTGCGGCTCGGCCGGCGCCAGCGTGTCGGTGCAGCCGGCCTCGCTGGTGTGGAGCGCACAGGCCGCCGGCCAGTGGCGCTGGGGCCTGAGCCTGGGCCTGCACGCCAACCTGGCGGCTGGCGGCACGCATGGCGCGCAGGCCGACTTCGAGGCCGTGCGCCCCGGCAGCCAGCGGCGCTATGCGCTGTGGCGCGCCAGCGGGCAGCTGTCGGTGCCGGTGGCCGAGTGGGGCACGCTGGCGGCGCGCGTGGCGCTGCAGGCCTCGGGCAAGCCGCTGATCCCGGGCGAGCTGTTCGGCATCGGTGGCGCGCAGAGCGTGCGCGGCTTCGAGGAGCGCGAGCTCTCGGGCGACAGCGGTGTCTCCATCAGCCTGGAGGCGCTGTCCACCAACTGGGCCGGCAGCATCGACTGGCTGAAGGGCGGCGAGCTGCGCGCGCTGCTCTTCGCCGACGCCGGCTTCGTGGCCAACCAGGGCGACAGCGCCTGCCTGGCCGGCCGCAGCGACTGCCGCATGGGCAGCCTGGGCCTGGGCCTGCGCGCCGGCCGCGGCGCCTGGCAGACGCGCCTGGACGTCGCGCGGGCCTTCAGCACCGCCACCACCACGGCCAAGGGCGACGTCCGCGCGCACTTCGCCCTGCTCTACAACTTCTGAGTCGAGAGAAGGACCTGTCGTGAGCTCTCTGCATCCTTCCTCGCTCCAGCGTCAGCCTGTGCGCCGCGTGGCCCGCACCCGACTGCATCCCGTGGCCCTGGCCGCCGTCTCGGCCCTGGGCCTGCTCGGCGCGCCGCTGCAGGCCGCCGGCCCCGCGCCGACCACGCTGCCCACGGGCCTGAACGTCGTGCAGGGCCAGGCCCAGGTGTCCACCGTGCTCAAGGGCACGGCGGCGCAGATGACGGTGCGCAACAGCGCCGGCGCCATCCTCAACTGGGACAGCTTCAGCATCGGCGCGCAGGCCGGCGTGCACTTCCAGCAGGCCGACGCGGCCAGCAAGGTGCTCAACCGCGTGACGGGCCAGGACCCGAGCGCGATCTTCGGCTCGCTCACCAGCAACGGCCAGGTCTGGCTGCTCAACCCGAACGGCGTGCTTTTCGGCTCGACCGCGCGCGTGGACGTGGCCGGCCTCGTGGCCAGCACGCTGCGGCTCGACGACAACGCCTTCCTCGACGGGCTGCGCAGCGGGCGCTTCAGCTTCGCCGAGGGCGCGGCCGGTGGCGCGGTGCGCAACGAGGGCGCGCTGCGCACGGCACATGGCGGCCACCTCGTGCTGCTCGCGGAGCGGGTGGAAAACGCCGGCACGGCCGATGCCCCCGGCGGCGCGCTGCTGATGGCGGGTGCCAAGACCGCCACGCTCGTGGACAGCGCGCTGCCCCACCTGGCGGCCGTGGTCCCGGCCGGCGAGGTGCTGAACCTCGGCCGCGCGGCGGCCGACGGCGGCGTGGTGGACGTGTACGCCAGCGTCGTTAACCAGCAGGGCCTGGTGCGCGCCGACACCGTGGCGCTGGACGCGCAAGGCCGCGTCGTGCTGAAGGCGGCCGACACGCTGATGCTGGCGGGTGGCAGCACCACGCAGGCCGTGGGCACGGCGCCCGGCAGCAGCGGCGGCCAAATCGACCTGCTCGGCACCCGCGTGGGCCTCGTCGGCACGGCCACGGTGGATGTGTCGGGTGATGCCGCCGGCGGCGCCGTGCGCGTGGGTGGTGGCCTGCAGGGGCAGGACCGCACGGTCGAGAACGCGCAGGCCGTGTTCATCGGCCCCGAGGCCCGGCTGCGCGCCGACGCCACCGGCGCCGCCGGCACTGGCGGTTCACTGATCGTGTGGTCCGACACCGCCACGCGCGCCTTCGGCCACTTCAGCGCCCGCGGCGGCAGCGCGTCGGGCGACGGCGGCTTCGTCGAGACCTCCGGCGGCTGGATCGACGCACGCCCGGCGAGCATCGACGTCACCACGCGCGGCGGCCGTGCGGGCACCTGGCTGATCGACCCGAACAACCTGACGATCAACGACACCGGGCCCAACATCAACGTCACGACCGGGCCGAGCTTCACCACCACGGGCGACGGTGCCGTTGTCTCGACGGCCACCATCGCGGCGGCGTTGAACGCAGGCAACTCGGTGACTCTGACCACCGCGGCGGCCGGCTCCAGCCTCGAGGCCGGCGACATCCTCATGCTCGGCGCCACGCTGGCCGTGGCGCCACCGGCCGGCGTCACGCTGACGCTGAACGCCACGCGCGACATCGTCGTGCAGAACAGCAGCATCACCAGCACCGGCGCGCCGCTGAACCTCGACTTCCGCGCCGCCGGCGGCGGCACGGGTGTCATCGACATCTACAACAGCCTCATCAACACCGCCGGCGGCAACGTGTCGCTTGGGGGCCAGAACATCCAGACGCTGCCGCTGCCCGGCGGCGACACGCTGCCGGGCACCTGGCGGCCGGCGGTGTCGTACAGGACCGGCTCCGGGCCGGCGAGCCTGTCGCGCTCGGGCGGCGCCACGGCCATCAACATCGAGGCCAGCACGCTCGAACTCGGGGCCGGCAACCTGTTCGCGGTGGGCTTCGGCACGATCGAGAACCGCGATGCCGTGACGATCGGCAGCCTCGCCGACGCGGGGACGCTCGTGCGCGGCGCCTCGCTCGAAGTGGTGGGTGTGAGCTTCGTCTCCGCGCCGGTGGACTTCGACGCCGGCCTGGGCATCGTCGGCAACGCGACCGACGTCGTGGCCTCGCAGTCCATCGACCTGATGGGCGCCGGCCGGGTCGGCGTGGTCGTCGAGCGCGGCGCGCGGGTCACGCTCAACGGCGCCGCCGGCGCCGGCGCGGCCATGGCCCTGACGGGCTGGGGTCGTGACGAGGCAGGCACCGTGCTGGTGGCCGGCTTCGATGCCGGCTCCGGGCCCGTGGGCCGTGGCACGCGGCTCACGGTGAACAACGGCAGCCTGCTGATGCAGGGCAGCGCCACCGACTCCGGCGTGGCCGGCGTGGCGCTGTACAACTTCGACGGCGCGCCCGGCCCCATCCTCGACCTGGCCGCGGCCACCGGCGCCACGCTGGAGACGCTGAGCAGCGGCCTGTACGGCGCCTCCGGCCTGCGCATCGACCCCGTCGACATCACGCCGCCCACGGCGGCCACGCTGACGCTGCGGGCGCCGGGGCAACTGTCCATCAACGAGCTGTTCGTCAGCGGCACCGCCGGGGCGCTGGTGCTCGAAGGCGGCAGCATCACCATCGACAACAGCGTGTTCAGCTCCACCGCCGGTCCGCTGAGCCTGAGCTTCATCTCGGGCGGCGCCGGGCGCGGGGGCGTGAGCCTCAACAACACCATCATCGAGACCCGCGGCGGCAACGTCACCTTCGGCGACCTGCGCACGGTGAGCTCGCCGCTGCTCGGCACCACGGCGGTGACGGCGAACTGGATCGAGACCGACTCCTCTGACGCCAGCGCGGCGCTGTCCATCACCGACAGCGCCATCGATGCCGGCGCAGGCCGCATCAGCGGCGGTGGCGCGGTGGGCGACGGCGGCTTCAACGCCGTCGGCCTGAACCTGTTCCGCAGCGTGCTCACCGCGGCGAGCATCGAACTCGCCGGTCGCAGCGACTACGCGCAGGGCCTGGTGCTGTCGGAGTCCACGCTCAACGCCACGCGGCTGCTGGGCCTGGTCGGCGACAGCGCGAGCAACTCGCCGCCCACGGCCTTCGGCCTGCAGATCGGCCAGCGCTCGACGCTGCAGCTGGTGGACACCGCCGGCCTGGCGGACTCGGTGTTCACGCTGCGCGGGCGGCAGCTCACCGACGGCATCGGCCTGCTCATCGAAGGCGGCGCCGTGGGCAGCGGCAACGAGACGCGCCTGGCCATCGAAGGCCCGGCTGCCACGCTCAGCGGCATCAGCGGCAGCGGCAGCGGCCTCGTGCTGCGCGGCAGCGCCACGGGTTCGGGCGGGGCCTTCATCAACGCTTCGGCGGCGGCGTCGCTGCGGCTCGAAGGCTCGGTGACGCTCGATGCCGCCAGCGGCGGCAACGGCACCGGCCTGCAGCTGTTCCACGCCCGCGTCATCGGCCCGCAGATCACCGACGCCTCGCCGCTGGAGCTCGTGGCCAACGGCGGCGGCGCGGCGGGCGCCGGCCTGAAGATCGAGTTCTCCAGCCTGAACACCGGCGGCGTCACCACGATCGCGGGCAACAGCCTCGCGATCGCCGACTCGCTGGTGTCGGGCGACGGCAGCATCAACCTCTTCGCGGTCGACCAGGGCGCCAGCGCCGGCAGCGTGGTGATCGACCGCTCGTCGCTGCTCGTCGGCGCCACGCCGGGCTCGCGGCTGTTCGCCGGCACGCGCACCGGCGGGCCGGCCATCGGCGTGGCCGGCATCGCCTCGGGCAACGGCATCCAGCTCAGCGATGTCGAGCTGGCGGCCACGGTCAGCGGCGGCGCGATCGAGCTGCGCGGCACCGGCGCGGCCACCGGCGGCAGCGGCGTGGTGTTCGCGCGCTCGCCGATGACGGCGCCGTCGATCACGATGGTCGGCCGCGGCGCCTTCAGCGGCAACGGCGTGTTCTCCGACGACCTCACGGCCACCGCCTCCACGCTCAGCACCAACATCCTGTCGATCAACGGCCTGGCCGCGCACGACCCGGCCGCCACCAGCCTGACGCGCGCCGGCGTGGTGCTGGGCCGCGGTGTCCAGCTGGACCTCGGCGTCGGTGGCAGCGCGCTCATCGAGGGCGACCTGGTCGCGCTCGGCCGCAGCGGCGTGGCCACGGGCACCGCGCTCCTGGGCTTCCAGGCCGTGGGCGGGCCGACGAGCTTCACGGTGAACACCACGCGCTCGCTGCAGCTGCGCGAGGCCACGCTGGACTTCACCGACGGCCCGGGCACCGCGGTGACGCTGCGCGCCGACACCGACGGCGTCGACGGCGGCCGCGTGCGCATCAACACCGGCACCGTCATCCGCACGGGCGGTGGCGACATCACCGTGGATGGCCGTGGTTCGGTGGCCGCGTCCGGCACCGGCGGCCTGCCGCTGGCCACCGTGGTGGCCGAGGGCGGCGTCGGCGTGTTCCTCACCGGCGGCACGCTCGATGCCGGCACGGGCGTGATCTCGCTGACCGGCCGCACCTGGGACTTCGGCACCGGCGCCACCACCGAGCCCGCCGTGAGCGGCGTGGCCCTGCAGAGCGGCGTGAACAGCCTGACGGGCCGCCGCGTGCAGATCGACGGCTCGACGGTGAGTTCGGGCTTCGGCGTGACGATCGGCCTCGAGGGCGGCACGCTGGCGCAGACGATCAGTGCCGACGAGATCGTCATCACCGGCAATGGCGTGGGCACGATCTCGGCCACCGGGCTGGCGGCCCCGGGCGTGCGCCTCCTGGGTGGCGCGTCGCTGCAGGCCGGGGCCTCGCTGCGGCTCACGGGCAACGGCGCGTCGGGGGTCGAGCTGAACACCGCGCAGGCCGTGTCGCTCGGCAGCATCGACATCGTCGGTGCAGGCCCCGTGCGCAGCATCGGCAGCTTCGTGTCGGCCGAAGGCGCGCTGTCGATCGCGGGCATCGGCTCGGCCACAGAGGCCGGCGTCACCATCGGCACGGGCGCCGTGATCGGCGCCGGCCCGCTGCACTCCGCCACGCGGGGCGACAGCGTGCTCGTGCAGGGCACCAACAGCGCCGGCGGCTTCGGCGTGCGGCTGGTGGCAGACACGGGGCTCGGCAACCTCACCACCTACACGGGTGCGGCCACGCTGTCGGCCGGCACCGACCCGGCCGCGGGCCGCGTGGCCCTGGTCGGCGACTGGCTGCTCAACCCGGCCGGCGCCCTGAACATCGTCAGCCCGGGCGGCGTTCTGCTCGCGGCCGACGCCACCAGCGGGCGCAGTCCGCAGTTCGCAACCGCGCTGATCGACGTGGCCATCGCCGCGTCGGGCCTGGTGCGCTACGGCGCCGGGGCCGACATCGATGCGGCCCTGTTCGATGCGGCGCTGCCCACCGCCGGCGGGCGTGTCGCGCTGCGTTTGCTGGGCGGTGGCGAACTCGAGATGGACGGCACGCTGGCCGCCTCGGGCCGGCTGCGCCTGCAGGCCGACGGCGGCGTGCGGCTGATGGCCGGCGCCCTGGTCTCCGCGGCCGCGGCCGGTGATGCCATCGTGATCGGCGGCGACAGCGGCGCGGCCACCGCGCGCTTCGTCAACGAGGCCGGCGCGGGTGCGCTCGCCACGCCCGCGGGCCGCTGGGTCATCCTCACCGACGGGCCGGCCAGCACCACGCTGGGGGGGCTGGCTCCGGCCTTCAGTGCCTACGGCCTGGGCGGGGCACCCTGGGCGGTCGACGGCGCCGGCGACTACATCACGCCAGCCACGGGTTCGGCGCTGGGCTACGCGGTGTCGGCCGCGTCGGTGTCGGGCGCGCCGCTGTCGCTGCTGCAGACCCGCCCCTACGACGCCACCACCGCCATCACGCTGGACCCGGGCACCTGGGCGCTGAGCGGCCTGGTGCCGGGCGATGCGCTCGTGCTGTCGGGCCCGACGGCGGCCACGATGGCCGACAAGAACGTCGGCGTCGCCAAGCCGGTGACGCTGGACGCCGGCACGAGCTTCAGCGTCGTCGATGCCGACGGCCGGCCGGTGTTCGGCTACGGCGCGCCGGCGGTGGCGGCGACGATCACGCCGCGCTCGCTCACGCTGGTCGGCGCGGTGGCGGCCGGCAAGGTGTACGACGGCACCACGGCCGCGTCGCTGGCGAGCCCGGGCACGGTGTCGCCGCTGGCCGGCGACGTGGTGGGCGTCGGCGGCACCATCGTCGCTGCGTTCGCGGACAAGGCCGCGGGCAGCGAGAAGATCGTCAACGTCTCGGGCTTCGCGCTCACCGGCACCGACGCCGGCAACTACACGCTCGTGGCGCCGACGGCGCTGATCGCCGACGTGGCGCCGCGGCCGCTGCCCGTCACGGGCCTGGCGGCCCTGGGCAAGGTCTACGACGCCGGCACCTCGGCCACGCTCGGCGGCACCGCGAGCATCGCGCCGCTGGCGGGCGACGCGGTCACGCTGGCCGGCACGGCCAGCGCCGCCTTCGCCGACAAGAACGTCGGCATCGCCAAGCCGGTGGCGGTGACGGGCTTCTCGCTCGCCGGCCTGGACGCCACCAACTACACCGTGGTGCAGCCCGCGGGCCTGAGCGCCGACATCACCCCGGCGACGCTGGCCGTCACGGGCCTGGTGGCCGCCAGCCGCGTCTACGACGCCACGACCGTGGCCGCGCTGTCGGGCAGCCCGGTGCTGGCGCCGGCCCTGGTCAGCGATGCCGTCACGCTGGCCGGCACGGCCAGCGGCGCCTTCGCCGACAAGAACGTCGGCAGCGCCAAGGCCGTGAGCGTCGGCGGCCTCGTGCTGGCCGGGGCCGATGCCGGCAACTACCGCATCGTGACGCCGGGCCTGGCGGCCGACGTCACCGCGGCCCCGCTGGCCGTGTCGGGCCTGACCGCGCTGCCGCGGGTCTACGACGCCACCACGGTGGCGCCGCTGGGCGGCAGCGCCGCCGTCGCACCACTGGGCAGCGATGCCGTCACGCTGGCCGGCACGGCCAGCGGCGCCTTCTCGAGCAAGGACGTCGGCACCGGCAAGGCCGTGGCGGTGTCGGGCCTGTCGCTGGCCGGCGCCGACGCGGGCAACTACACGATCGTGCTGCCCACCGGCCTGACGGCCGATGTGAGCGCCAGGCCGCTGGCCGTCACCGGCGTGGCGGCGGCGGGCAAGGTGTACGACGCCACGACGGCGGCCACGCTCACGGGCACGGCCACGGTCACGCCGCTGGCGGGCGATGCCGTCACGCTGGCGGGCACGGCGAGCGCCGCCTTTGCCGACCGGAACGCCGGCACCGGCAAGGCCGTCAGCGTCAGCGGCTTCACGCTCGCGGGCGCCGACGCCGGCAACTACGCCATCGTGCAGCCCGCCGGGCTGAGCGCCGACATCACGCGCGCGCCGCTGGCCGTCAGCGGCCTGGCCGCGGTGACGCGGGTGTACGACCGCACGACCGTGGCGCCGCTGTCGGGCACCGCCACGGTGTCGCCGCTGGCCGGCGACGCGGTGTCGCTGGCCGGCACCGCCAGCGGTGCCTTCGCCACGGCCGGGGTGGGCGTGGGCAAGGCCGTCACCGTGAGCGGCCTCACGCTCGCCGGCGCCGATGCCGGCAACTACAGCCTCGTGCTGCCCGCGGGCCTGGCGGCCGACGTGACGCCGCGCACGCTCACGCTCGCCGGCCTGGCCGCGGCCAGCCGGGTGTACGACGCCGGCACGGCGGCCACCGTGGCCGGCAGCCTGTCGGGCGTTCTGGCGGGCGATGCCGTGGGCGTCGCGCTCACCGGCAGCTTCTCCGACGCCAACGTCGGCACCGCGAAGCCGGTGGCGGTGGGCGCCACACTGACCGGCGCCGACGCCGCCAACTACACGCTGGCCACACCGGCCGGCCTGAGCGCCGACATCGCGCCGGCGACGCTGCGCTACGTCGCCGTGCCGGCCTTCGGCACGGCCGGGCAGCCGCTGCCGGCGCTGACGGGCAACGTGAGCGGCCTGCTCGGTGCCGACACGCTGGCCACGGCCACCACCGGCACGCTGGCGTGGACGACCCTGGCCACGGCCGGCAGCCCGGCGGGTCTGTACGCCATCATCGGCGGCGGCCTGGCGGCGCGCAACTACGTCTTCGTGCAGGACGCCGCCAACGCCACCGCACTGACGCTGCGCGCCGCGACCGTGAGCGACCCCGTCACGCCGCCGACGACCATCGTCACCACCACGGCGCTGCTCTCGGTGAGCGTGCCGGTGCTGATGAGCACGCCCACCGAGGGCCGCACGCTCGACGTGACACCGGCCTTCGCCGGCAGCGTGGGCGCCGAGGCCGAGCGCCGCGCGCGCATCGCCCGCGCGCCCGGCGGCGAAGGCGCGGCGGGCGCTCCCGCCGCCGCCGTTGCGCTGCCTGGCGTGGCGGCAGTGCTGTCCGCCGCCGCTTCTGAGGCCGCGGGCGGCCTCAGCTACGCGCCGCTGGACTTCTCGCGCCTGCCGCGCGACGAGGTGCAGACGCTGCTGGCCGCACGTGCCCGCTACAAGCAGCAGGTCTTCGCCGACGGCATCCACCGCCTGCAGCAGGACCCGACGCTGGCCGACGTGCGCGCCTGCCGCGACGAGACCGAGCTCGACACCGGCAAGTGCCTGATCACCGAGGAGCTGAAGCGCCAGATCCAGGCCGCGCGCGACGAAGCCCGGCGCCGCGCCGAGGCCGCCGCCGCGGCGGCGGCCCCGGTGGCGGGTGCCCCCGCCGCCACGCCGCCGGGGCGCCTGCAGCGCCGCGTGGTGCAGGCCGCGCTGCCGGTGATCGAGCGCAAACTGGCGCTGCTGATCGGCGTCAACGACTACAAGGACAAGGCCGTGCCGCAGCTGGCCGGCGCCGTGCGTGATGCGCGTGCCGTGCGCGAGCGCCTGGAGCAGCGCCTGGGCTACGAGACCACGGTGCTGGAGAGCCCGGGCCGCGACGACATCGTGCGCGCCTTCAACCGCCTGGCGCTCGAGGCGCGGCCGGGCGACAGCGTCATCGTCTACTACGCCGGCCACGGCGTGGTGGTGCCGGTGGCGGGGGTCGACACCGGCTTCTGGCTGCCGGCCGACGTCGACTCGAGGAAGGAATCCACCTGGCTGTCCAACGCCGACATCGCGCGCCTCATCGCCGCCATCGGCAGCCGGCAGCTGATGCTGGTGAGCGACAGCTGCTACAGCGGCACGCTGGTGGGCAAGGAGCGTGGCTCGGTGAGCGGCGACAACCCCGACGAGATGCTCAAGCGCCGCGCCGCGGTGGTGATGAGCTCCGGCGGCGACGAGCCGGTGGCCGACGAGGGCAAGGACGGGCACTCGTTCTTCGCCTGGCACTTCATGCGCGCGCTCGAAGGCCTGGACCGCTGGCAGGCCGGCAACAGCCTGTACGACCGCCTGCGCGGCGCCGTCAGCCGCGAGTTCCCGCAGACGCCGCAGTACGGCGGCTCGCGCGGGCTGGGCCACGAGGGCGGCACCGACTACCTGTTCGAGCGCCGCGAGCTCGAGGCCGGCGCGAAGGCGCCTTGACGACGACGTTCGGGACGACGGCGATGAACACATCCTTCAAGCACACCTGGCGGGCCGGCTGGCCCGGGCTGCTGGCCGCCGTGGCGGCCGCGGCGCTGACGGCCTGCAGCGGCGGTGGCGACAGCGCCGCGCCGGCCGGCCCGACGACGCCTACGGCCACCGGCACCGCGGGCAGCGCCGCCGTGGGCACCGCCGACGGCCGCCTGGGCGCGCTGGCCGGCGCCACGGCCTGCCTGGACCTCGACGGCGACGGGCGCTGCGGCGCCACCGAGCCGCAGGCCACGACGGGCGCCGATGGCCGCTTCGCCCTCGCCTCGCCCTCGGCGGACGCGGCCGGCATCGTCGTCGAGGCGCCGGCCAGCGCCACCGCCGACGGCGTGGCCGCGGGCCGTGCCTTCACGCTGCGCGCGCCGGCCGGCAGCACCGACGTGACGCCGCTGAGCACGCTGGTCGTGGCCGAGCTCGAGCAGGCCGGCGGCAGCGCCGCCGAGGCCGCCGAGCGGCTGCGCGGCCGCGGCCTGCTGCCGGCCTCGCCGCTGGCGCGGCTGGCCGAAGGCGAGATGGCGCGCCTGGCCGCCCTGGTGCAGCGGCTGGATGCGCTGCAGGCCGGTGCGCTGGCCGGCAGCGGCCTGCCGGCGGCCGACATCGCACGCGAGAGCCGCCGCGTGCAGGCGGCGGCGCTGGCCGAGATCGCGCAGGCCGCGCGCGACGCCGCCAGCGACGACACGCTGCGCGCCATCGCCGCGCGGCTGGGCCCCGACGCGGCGCAGGTGGCCGCGGCCGGGCGCATGTTCGCGCTGGCCGAGCCGCCGCTGCCCGCCACGCCCGAGCCCGGCGCGCAGCTCACCGCGCTGCGATACACCGACAGCGACAACTGGTTCGTGCGGACGCTGCAGTCCACCGCCGACGACCTGGTGCCCAATGCCGAAGGCCGCACCCGCTACATCGACGTCTACGCGCAGGCCGCGCCCGCGTCGACGGCCTACCCGAAGGGCACGATCCAGCGCTGGAACGGCGGCGGCACGCCGGCCACCGCCGGCACGCTGCACTTCAACGGCACGGCCTGGGTCACCTGCGGCGGCATCACCGCGCGCTACCTGAGCACGCTGCGCGACAGCGCCGGCCGCAGCAACTACGACTACTGCGACGGCTGGGAGATCGGCAATTCGATCCGCCGCGTCGAGGACGTCGGCGGCCAGGAGATGTCGGCCGTGCTTCGCAACAAGGTTCGCACCTTCCCGGGCGGCAACGCCGGCGTGAGCTTCTCGAGCTTCGGCCCCAGCGACCTGAGCCTGCTCGACGGCCGCTTCTTCCCGGCGGGCTCGTACCTCTTCTACCAGCAGCAGACCATCACCGCCACGGCGCCCAGCTTCGACCCACGCCCCACCAACCGCGTGCTGGTGTTCTCGGCCGGCGTGGCCGCGGGTGGCGACGCGCGCACCTCGCCCGGCATCGACTGCAACAACCCGACGCTGACGGCGGCCTCGGCGCAGCTGCCGGCCACGTCGCTCGACGAGATGGTGGCGCGCTCGGGCGGCAGGCCCTGCATCTTCGGCGTTGCCGGCACGCCGCCGAGCGTCAGCCTGGACCCCAACGAGTGGTGGGGCCAGAGCAGCATCAACATGGGCGATCTCGCCGGGTTCAACACGCTGCCCGTGGGCACCGGCGGCTACTACAACACGACGGCTTCGCTGCGCGTGTCGTTCACCTCCGGCGGCCGCGCGCGCTTCCACCGCTGCTACCGCCGCGCCAGCGACGGCAGCCCGCGCAACTGCACGCTGCTGGGCCTGGGCAGCTGGCGCATCGAGACGCTGGGCGATGCGCGCGTGCTGTCGTTCAGCACGCTGCCGGCCATCCTGCAGCGGCTGGGCTTCGCGCGCGTGTTCGTCGAGCGCGGCGGGGCGGTGTACTTCGGCAGCCGGCCGCCGGTGGGCGTGGTGCAGCCGCAGGTGCGGCTCAACCTGACGGCAGCCAACGCCCTGTTCGACGCGCTGCCGGGCATGCCGACCGTCCGGCCCGTCAACCGGCCCGGCAGCGCCACCGGCGCGCGCGCCGCGGCGCTGACCACGCTGCAGGGCGCCTGGGGCGATGCCACGCTGACCGAGGCCAGCCTGTTCCGCTTCGGCGCCGACGGCCGCTTCCTGATGGCCGAGGCCAAGCCCTATCTGGCCGCGACGCAGGAGCAGTCCGGCGGCGAACTCGGCTGGTTCGACTACGACCCCGTCGCGCGCCGCATCTCGACGTTGCTGGAGGTGGACTCCAGCCTCACCTCGGGCACCTCGCACCCGAAGGACAGCGACCCGCCGGTGACCATCACCGACACCGCGCTTGCCGAAGTCCTGCCCAGGCTGCGCGACGATGTCGCGACCGACCCCACCAGCCTGGTCGGCCTGTGGTCCCTGGATTCGCCCACCGACCTGTCGGTGGACCACTTCGTGTTCTTCGCCAACGGCCGCGCGATGTTCCTGGCCCAGACGGCCGACCCCGCCTGCCTGGGCGGCGCGGCGGCCGGCGAGTGCCCGCCGGGCGTGGAGTACGCCAGCTACACCTGGGATCCGGCCACCGGCGTGGTGGTGTTCAACCTGCTGCCGGGCAGCACGCGGCTGCCGTCGGGCGCGACCATCAACCACTACGACACCAACGGCTGTGGGGGCCTGTTCGACACCTGCCCCACGGCCGTCGCGGGCGGCCTGGAGACGCGCTCGCGGACGCTGGTGTTCACGCTGGCACCCGGTGGCAGGAGCCTCACCCTGGTCGACAGCGAGGGTCTGACGCGCACGCTGTGCCGCGTGCCGACGCGTGGCCTGGCCAGTGCGGGCGGTGGCGGCGGTGG
>JAIXTY010000213.1 GCA_027483705.1 Rubrivivax sp. | reverse complement strand
GTCGGGCAGGTGGCGGTCGTTGATGTACTTGGCCGACAGCTCGGCGGCCGCCTGAAGCGCGCCGGCGGCGTACTTCACGCTGTGGTGCTCCTCGAAGCGGCTCTTCAGGCCCTTCAGGATCTCCACGGTCTGCTCGACGGTGGGCTCGACGACGTCGACCTTCTGGAAGCGCCGCGACAGCGCCGCGTCCTTCTCGAAGATGCCGCGGTACTCGGTGAAGGTGGTGGCGCCGATGCACTTCATCGCGCCGCTGCTGAGCGCCGGCTTCAGCAGGTTGCTGGCATCCAGCGTGCCGCCGCTGGCCGCGCCAGCGCCGATGAGCGTGTGGATCTCGTCGATGAAGAGGATCGCGTTCGGGTGGTCCTTCAGCTGCTTGAGCACACCTTTCAGGCGCTGCTCGAAGTCGCCGCGGTACTTGGTGCCCGCCAGCAACGCGCCCATGTCGAGCGCGTAGACGGTGGCGTCGGCCAGCACTTCGGGCACCTCGGACTGCGTGATGCGCCAGGCCAGACCCTCGGCGATGGCCGTCTTGCCGACCCCGGCCTCGCCCACCAGCAGCGGGTTGTTCTTGCGCCGGCGGCACAGGATCTGAATCACCCGCTCGACCTCGTACTCGCGCCCGATCAGCGGATCGATCTTGCCGTCGCGGGCCAGCTGATTGAGGTTCTGCGTGAACTGCTCCAGCGGCGAGCCCTTGGCGTCGGAACCACCGCCGCCCTCTTCCTTCTCGCCTTCGGAGCCGTTGCTCTCGTTGTTCTTGGCGGGCTCGGGCGGGTCGGACTTCTTGATGCCGTGGGCGATGAAGTTGACGACGTCCAGCCGCGTGACGCCCTGCTGGTGCAGGTAGTAGACGGCGTGGCTGTCCTTCTCACCGAAGATGGCCACCAGCACGTTGGCGCCGGTGACCTCCTTCTTGCCGCTGCCCGTGCTCTGCACGTGCATGATGGCGCGCTGGATGACGCGCTGGAAACCCAGCGTCGGCTGCGTGTCCACCTCTTCCGTGCCGCCCACCGTGGGCGTGTTCTCACGGATGAAGGTGGCCAGGCTCTTGCGCAGGTCTTCGATGTTCGCGGCGCACGCGCGCAGCACCTCGGCGGCGGACGGGTTGTCCAGCAGCGCCATCAGCAGGTGCTCGACGGTGATGAACTCGTGCCGCTGCTGCCGGGCCTCGACGAAGGCCATGTGCAGGCTGACTTCAAGCTCTTGGGCAATCATGCGGCCTCCATAATGCATTGCAGGGGGTGCCCTTCACGGCGGGCTGCCGTGAGCACCAGCTCGACCTTGGTCGCAGCGACGTCCTTCGGGTACACGCCACAGACACCACGGCCTTCGTGGTGGATGAGCAGCATGATGTGGGTGGCGGCGTCGATGTCGCGGTGGAAATACCGCTGCAACACCATCACGACGAACTCCATCGGGGTGTAGTCGTCGTTCAGCATCACCACCTGGTACAGCGCCGGCGGCTTGGTCTTCGCCGCCTTGCGTTCGGCCACCACCACGCCGTCCGGCTCGCGCGGGGGCACCGCGGGCGGCTTGGGGGGCGGAGGGGTTTCCTCGGGCATGGCTCATTCTATCGAGTGGTCTCCCCGATGCACGTGTAGGGACGACCGCGAAACAGCGTCAGGATGCTCGCGCGAGGCGGGCCGGTGCGAGGGCGGGAGTAAGCAACCGATTGGCCGTCTTCTTCGCCATGGCGGGCGGCACAGCGTGCCCGATGATCGCCCGGATGTGTCAACTCAGCGCACCAAGCAAAGTGTTAATTTGAGTTGACACCCGTCGCCACCGCGCCCAGAATGGTCCGGCAGCATCCAGCGCGCTCTGAAGGGGGCCAACATGGCGATCGGCACGGTCAAGTGGTTCAACGATGCCAAGGGCTTCGGCTTCATCGAACCCGAGGGGGGCGGCGCAGATGTCTTCGCCCATTTCTCCGCGGTCCAGATGGACGGTTTCCGAACCCTGAAGCAAGGCAGCCGCGTCAGCTACGAGCTGGTGCAAGGCCCCAAGGGCGACCTCGCCCAGAACATCCGCCCGGTCGAAAGCGACGAGTTGCAGGCAGTGCCCGCAGCCGCGCGCCGCCCGGCGGAGTCGACGTCCGCCGCGGCCTCTCGCCGCTGACGCACACCCGGCGCCCGCGACACGGGCGCCTGCACCCCGCGGTTCAGGCCGCGGGCGTGGTGCCGCCTAGGCGCAGCAGCCGCATCGCGTTGTCCTTGAGGATCAGCGGCTTCACCTTGTCCTTGAAGCCGGCTTCGTCGAAGTCCTTCATCCAGCGCTCGGGCGTGATCAGCGGGTAGTCGCTGCCGAACAGCATGCGGTCCTTCAGCAGCGTGTTGGCGTACTGCACGAGCTGCGGCGGAAAGTACTTCGGGCTCCAGCCCGACAGATCGATCCAGATGTTCGGCTTGTGCAGCGCCAGGCTCAGCGCCTCGTCCTGCCACGGCCAGCTCGGGTGCGCGATGACGATCTCGATGTCCGGGAACGCGATCGCCACGTCCTCCAGCAGCATGGGGTTGCTGTTCTGCAGCCGCAGGCCCCCGCCGCAGCGCATGCCGCTGCCGATGCCCGAGTGCCCGGAGTGGAAGATCGCCGGCAGCTTGTACTCGGCGATCACCTCGTACAGCGGCCAGGCCATGCGGTCGTAGGGCATGAAGCCCTGCACCGTGGGGTGGAACTTGAAGCCGCGGACGCCGTGTTCCTCGATCAGCCGCCGGGCTTCGCGCGCACCCATCTTGCCCTTGTGGGGGTCGATGGAGCCGAAGCAGATCATCATGTCGGCGTTCTTCTTCGCGGCCTCGGCGATCTCCTCGTTGGGGATGCGGCGGCGGCCGAGCTGGCTCTCGCTGTCGACCGTGAACATCACGAGGCCGATCCGGCGTTCGCGGTAGTAGGCCACCGTCTCGTCGATGGTCGGCCGTCGGTTGGAGCCGAAGTACTTGTCGGCGGCGCGGTCGTACTCCTCGCCGTAGTTGTCGAACGGGTT
>JAIXTY010000098.1 GCA_027483705.1 Rubrivivax sp. | reverse complement strand
CGGCGAACTGGTCGGACGAGAGGGCCTCGATGGCGGCCGAGCTCAGGTTGAGCATCGTGTCCACCGTGAAGGCGCGCACCTGCGCTGTGCTCAGCGCGGCGACGTCGGCGGTCTCCAGCGCGGCCACCTTGTCGGCGCCGAGGCTGGCGATCTGGGCCGTGGTGAGTGCGGCGAACTGCGCCGTGCCCATGCCGGTGAAGTCGGCCAGGTCGAGGGCCGCGATCTGGCCCGTGCCCAGCGCCGCCACCTGGGCCGTCGTCAGCGAGGCCACCTGGTCGGCCGTGAGCGAGCCGATCTGGGCGTCGGACAGCGCGCGCAGCTGCGCACTGGTGAGCGCGGCCACGTCGGCGGTCTCCAGGCCGGTGACCTGGTCGTCGGTGAGCGCGGCGATCTGCGCCGTGGTCATGGCGGCGAACTGCGCCGTGTCGAAGGCGTTGAGCGACTCCTGCGCCAGGCCCGACACCAGGCCGGTGTCGATGCCGGCCACCTGCGCGGTGGTCAGCTTGGACAGCTGCGTCGTGGTCAGCGCGGCCAGGCCGTCGGCGGCCAGCGCGTTGACCTGCGCGGTGGTGAACGCAGCGAGGTCGCGCGTCTCCAGCGCCGCCAGCGACTCCAGCGCGATGGCGTCGACCTGGGCCGTCGTCAGCGCACGGGCCTGGGCCGTCGTCAGGCCGGCCAGCGCGTCGGTGGACAGCGCGCCGATGGTGTCGGCGGTGAGCGCCTGCAGCTGCGTGGTCGACAGCGCGGCGACGTCGGCGCTCTGCAGCGCCGCGGCCTGCGCCAGCGTCAGGGCGGCGAGCTGCGCGGTGGTCATCGCGGCGTACTGCGCGGTCGTCAGCGCGGCCAGGTCGGTGGGCTCGAGGCCGGCGATCTGGTCGGCCGACAGCGCGGCCACCTGGCGGGTGGTCAGCGCCGCGAGCTGCGCGGTGGTGAACGAGCCCAGCTGGTCGGTGGACAGCGCGGCGAGCTGCGCGGTCGTGAGCGCGGCGACGTCACGCGTCTCCAGCGCCTGCAGCGTGGCTTCGCCGAGGCCGGCGATCTGCGCCGTCGACAGCGCGGCCACCTGCGCGGTGCTCAGCGTGGCCACGGCATCGGTGGTGAGGGCGGCCAGCGCGTCGGTGCTGAAGGCGCGCACCTGGGCCGTGCCCAGCGCGGCGATGACGTCGGTGCCCAGCGCGGCGGCCTGCGCGGCCGTGAGCGCGGCGATCTGCGCCGTGCCCATGCCGGCGTACTGCTGCGTGCCGAAGGCGGCCTGCGCGGCCGGGTCCAGCGCGGCCAGCTGGTCGGCGCTGAAGGCGCGCAGCTGCGTGCTGCTCATCGCCAGCAGCTGTGCGCTGCTCAGCGCCGCCACCTGCTCGGTGGACAGCGAGGCCAGCTGCAGCGTCGACAGCGCAACCACGTCTTCCGACGCGATGGCGCCGATCTGCAGGGCGCTGAAGACATCGAGCTGCTCGGTCGACAGCGCGCCGATCTGCTCGCTGCCCATGGCGCCGATGGAGCCCGCCGACAGCGCGGCCAGCGCGGAGCTGCTCAGCGCGCGGACCTGCACGGTGCGCAGCGCCGAGAGGTCGGCGTCGGCCAGGTTGGTGGCCTGCTCGGCGGTGAGCGCGGCGATCTGCGCCGTGGTCATCGCGGCGAACTGCGCCGTGCCCAGCGTGGGCAGCTTGTCGGCGTCGATGGCGGCGATCTGCTCGGTGGTGAGCGCGGCGATCTGGCGCGTCGTCAGCTGCGAGAGCTGACCGGTGGTGAGCGAATCGATGGCGGCCACCGACAGGCCGGCGATCTGGGTGCTGCCCAGCGCGACGAGGTCCTGCGTCTCGATGGCGGCCAGCTGCTCGGCGCCCAGCGCGGCGAGCTGCGCCGAGGTGAGGGCGGCGAGCTGGTGCGAGCCGAGGCCGGCGATGACGCTGGTGGCCAGCGCGGCGACGGCGTCGGTGGCCAGCGCACGCAGCTGCGCGGTCGACAGCGCGGCGACGTCGACGCTGGCCAGCGCCTCGGCCTGCTGGGCCGAGATCGAGGCCAGCTGGGCGGTGGTCATCGCGGCGAACTGCGCGGTGCCGAGGGCGGCCAGCGACTCAGGGGCCAGCGCGTCGAGCTGCTCGGCCGTCAGCGCCTGGATCTGGCGCGAGGTGAGCGCGCCGAGCTGCGCCGTCGACAGCGCCTGCAGCTGCGTGCTGCCGAGTGCGGCGATCTGCGGTGCGCCGAGCGCGGCGAGGTCGGCCGTCTCGAGCGCGGCCATCTGCGCCTCGGTCAGGCGCGACACCTGGCCGATGGTCAGCGCGCCGGCCTGGCGCGTGGTGAGTGCGGCGATGGCCGATTCCGACAGCTGCGCCACCTGGTCGGGCGTCAGCGCACGGACCTGGGCCACCGACAGCGCCGCCACGTCGGCGGACTCCATCGCGGCGGCCTGGTCGGTGGTGAGGGCGGCGATCTGCGCCGTGGTCATGGCGACGAACTGCGCCGTGCCCAGCGAGGCCAGGTCCTCGGGCTGCAGCGCGGCCAGCTGGGCCGTCGTCAGCGAGGCCACCTGGCGGGTGGTCAGCGCGCCGAGCTGCGCGCTGTCGAGCGCGTCGAGCTGGGCGGTGGACAGCGTCGTCAGCGCGGCGGTGCCGATGGCCGCGAGGTTGGCGGTGCCCAGCACGGCCATCTGCTCGGCCGTGATGGCGGCCAGCTGCGACGTGCTCAGCGCGGCAAAGGCCTCGGTGTCGAGGGCCGCCAGCGCCGCCGGCTGCAGGCCGGCGATGACGCTGGTGGCCAGCGCGCGCACCTGCGCGCCGGTGAGCACGCCGATGTCGGCGCTCTCCAGCGCGGAAGCCTGGGCGCCGGTGATCGCGGCCACCTGGGCCGTCGTCAGCGCGGCGAACTGCGCCGTCGTCAGCGCGGCCAGCGCCTCGGGGCTCATCGCGGCGATGCTGCCCGGCTCCCAGCCGATGACGCGGGAGGCGCCGATGGCTTCGAGCTGATCGGGCGTGAAGGCGGCGAACTGGCTGCTCGACAGCGCGGCCAGCTGCGTGGTGGTGAGCGCGGCGACGTCGGCCGTCTCCAGGCCGGCGATCTGCGTGGCGGTGAGCGCGCTCACCTGGGCCGTCGTCAGCGACGCGAACTGGGCGGTGCCCAGCTCCTGCAGCACGTCGACGCCGAGGTTGGCGATGACGCTGCCCGACAGCGCGCGCAGCTGTGCGGTGGACAGCGCGGCCACGTCGGCGGCCTCCAGCTCGGCGGCCTGCGCGCTGGTCAGCGCGGCCAGCTGCGTGGTGCCGAGCACCGGGAACTGCACGCTGCTCAGCGCGGCCAGCTGGCTGCCGGCCAGGCTGGCGACCTGCGCGGTCGTCAGCGCGGCGAGCTGGTCGGTGGTGAGCTGCGCGAACTGCGCGGCCTCCAGCGCACCCAGCTGCGTGCTGGACAGGGCCTGCAGCGCGGTCGAGCTCAGCGCGGCGAGCCGGGCCGTACCCATCGTGGGCAGGTCGGCGGCGTCGATGGCGGCGGCCTGCGCGGCGGTCAGCGCGCGGGCCTGGTCGGTGGTGAGGGCGGCGAGCTGGCTGCCGTCGAACGCGGCGATCAGCTCGGTGGCCAGCGCCGCCAGCTGGGCGGTGCCCAGCGCGGCGATGTCGGCGGTCTCGAAGGCGGCGGCCTGGGCCGTCGTCAGCCCGCTGAGCTGCGAGGTGCGCAGCGCGGCGAACTGCGCGCTCGTCAGACCCGCCAGCTGCTCAGGCGTCAGGCCGGACAGCTGCGAGGCCGACAGCGCGGCCACCTGTTGGGTGCCGAGCGCGGCGAGCTGCGCCACGTCGAGCGCGTCGAGCTGCGCGTCGGACAGGGCCCGCACCTGCGAGGTCGTCAGCGCGGCCAGGTCGGCCGTCTCCAGCAGCGCGATGGTGCTGCTGGCCAGCGCGGCGATCTGCGCCGTGGTCAGCGCGGCCATCTGCGCGGTGGTGAAGCCCACCACGGCGTCGGCCGACAGCGAGGCCAGGTTGGTCGGGCTCAGCGCCGCCATCTGGGCGG
>JAIXTY010000244.1 GCA_027483705.1 Rubrivivax sp. | reverse complement strand
CGCCGGCCACCAGCGTGGCGACGAGCGCGTGCTGCGCGCTGTCGCGGCGCGACTGGAGGTGCTCGCGCAGCACGCCAAAGCTCGCGGCCGCCAGCGTCTGCTGGGCCTGCAGGGCCTCGGTCATGCGGCCGAAGAACGCCGTGGACGCCATCGCGGGCGTCTCGGCCTTCAGCAACTGGGCCTCGACCAGCGCGCGCGCATCGGCCAGCAGGCGCTGCGCCAGCACGCGCGGCTCCTGCAGCCGCGGTGCGATCGTGGCGTCGCTGGCCGTGGCGCGGTCGAGCAGCGTGCCGACGCGGTCGGCGGTCTCGTCGTAGCGGTCGAGGGTGCGTGCGATCCAGACACGGTCGTCCGTGCGGATCTCGCGGCGGGCCAGCACGCCCGAGCCGTAGCCGCGCAACTGCCCCACGACCTCGGCCACCTCGGGCATCGCCTGGTACGTGGCCATGATCAGGTTGTAGCCCTGGGCCGTGGGGTCGAGCGTCAGCGTCGAGACATGCAGCGTTTCGTCGAGCAGGCGCAGCTGCTGCCGCACCAGCAGGCCATGCCGGTGGAAGCTCTCGGCCGGCGCCATGCCACCGTGGGCGACGGCCTGCTCCAGGGCCTTCCACTCGGTGGCCAGCGCCGCGCCGTGTTGTCGCAGGTTCGCGTCGGGCAGGCTGGCCATCGCTTCGTTGACGGTGGCCAGTGCCGCATCGACCTCCTGCTGCTTGGCCTGGCGCTTCGGCGCGAACGATGCGTCACCCGCCATCAGCGTGGCCGAGAGGCCGCGGTGCTCGGCCGTGCGCTGCATCAGCGCCACCAGGGCCTCGGCCGGCGCGAGGCCGTCGAGCTCGGCCTGCGCGGTCTCGCGGTCGGCCTGCTGGCGGTGCAACAGGGCGCCCACGGCCGTCAGTGCCAGCACGAGGATCGTCCCGGCCATCCAGCGCAGGCGCGTGGACAGGGAGCTGCTCTTGAACATGGATCGCCCTTCCGTCAGAAATGAAGCGTCTGACAGGCCTTTCGACCCCGGGGACCGGCCGCATGAGCTGCCGCGGCCGACAGGCAACGATTGCAGGTCGTGCTAATTCACGAACGGATGGTCTGACGGCGGCCGTGGGCGCGGCCGGGCCTTCAGGTGCGGCCCAGTTCCTCGGCTCGCGTGCGCGCCGCGTGCAGCGCGCGCACGAAGGCCGCCTTCACGCCATCGGCGTCGAGCGAGGTGATCGCGGCGTGCGTGGTGCCGCCCTTGCTCGTGACCTGCTCGCGCAACGCGGTGGGCGAGAGCTCGGAGCGCATCGCCAGCGCCGCCGCACCGGCGAACGTGGCCTGGCCGAGCGCGCGGCCTTGCTCGGCACTGAGGCCCATCTCGGCGGCGGCCTGCATCATGGCCTCGAGGAAGTAGAAGACGTAGGCCGGGCCCGAGCCCGACAGCGCAGTCACGGCATCGAGGTCGGCTTCGTGCTGCACCCACAGCGTCTGGCCGGTGGGCGCGAACAGCGCCGCCACCTGCGCGCGCTCGGCCGCGCTCACCGCGGGCTCGGCGTACAGCCCCGCGATGCCCTGGCCGATGAGCGCCGGCGTGTTGGGCATGGTGCGCACGACACGCGCGCTGCCGCTGGCCGAGGCGATGGTGGCGCAGCGCACGCCCGCGATCACGCTGACCTGCAGCGCGCCGCCGACGAACGCCGCACACGGCGCCGCCGCCTCGGCAAAGAGCTGCGGCTTCACGGCCCACACCACGGTGGCACAGCCGGCCAGGCGCGCATCGGCCGCGGCCAGCGCCTGCACGCCGTGCTCGCGCGCGAGCTTCTGGCGCGCGGCTTCGGCGGGCTCGACGACGACGAGCGCCGCCGGGTCGTGCCCGCTGCGCACGAGGCCGCCGATGAGGGCGCCGGCCATGTTGCCGCCGCCGATGAAGGCCACGCGGGCCGATGCTGCTGCGCTCATGCGGCCAGTGTAGGCGGCGCCACAATCGGGCCCCATGCGGCTCTTCGTCAGCTATGCCAGCGCCACCGCCAAGGAGGTGCAGCGCCTGGTGCGCGACCTGCGCGCGCTCGGCCACGAGGTCTGGTTCGACGAGGCGCTCGTGGGCGGCATGCCCTGGTGGAGCCACATCCTGGAGCGCATCCGCGGGGCCGATGCGTTCGTGTTCGCGGCCTCGCCCGACAGCGCGGTCTCGACGGCTTGCACGCGGGAACTGGACTACGCCGTGGCCCTGGGACTGCCCGTGCTGCCCGTGCTCGTGAAGGCCACCGAACTGTCGGCCCTGCCAGCGGTGGTGGCGGCGCTGGAATGGGTGCCGCACAACGGCCGGCGGCGTGACGAGGTGGCCGCACTGGCCCGCGCCCTGGCCGCCCTGCCGCCGCGGCCGGCCCTGCCCGAGCCGCTGCCGCCGCCGCCCGAGGCACCGCCCCCGCCCAAGGCGGCGATGGCCTGGGTGAAGCCCCCGCCGCCACCCGCGGCGGCCCGGCCGGCCGACGCGCCTCCGGCCCCGGCCGTGGCGGCGCCGTCGGACCTGAGCCTCGTGATGCAGATGCTGGCCAGCACCCCCGCGCCGTTGGCCGCCGCCGCCGCGGCGTGGATGCTGCCGCGATTCACGCTCGACTGGGGCCTCACGCGCTCCTTCGTCGAGGCCGTGCGGGGCTTCGGTCAGGCCGGTGCGGGCTTCGCGCTGTTGGCGTCGGTGCTGCTGCTGTTCGGGCTGTGCTGGCACGTCGGTGCCGACGAGGTGCACGACGGCCCCGACGCCTTCGCGGCCGGCTTCAAGGGCGGGCTCGCGATGCTGCTGCTGCTGTGGGGTGTGGCGGCGCCGCTGCTGGCGCCGGGCCACTGGGCGCTGGCCGTCGGCGTGGCGCTGGGCATCGCGCTGACGGGCCTGGTGGTCGGCATCGCGCGCGGCGACTGAGGCCCGCGGGGCCATGACGGCCCGCGTCACACGCCATGCAAAGCTGGCATGGGCGACGGTGACAAATCCGGCGCTGCCGCGCCTACAGTGCGCGCCACGCCGCCCAGGCGGCATCGCCACCCACGAGGGGCGATGCCGGCCGACACGGCGGCAAACCCACCGGAGACACCGTTCATGGCCCCCGCGAATCCGAAGTCCGTTTCATCGCTCTCGCCGCTTTCCTTCGTCAACCCCGGCCCCGACAGCCCCTGGGGCACGTACATCAGCCAGGTCGACCGCGTCATTCCCTACCTCGGCCACCTGGCCAAGTGGGCCGAGACGCTGAAGCGCCCGAAGCGCGCGCTGATCGTCGACATCCCGATCGAGCTCGACAACGGCGAGGTCGCGCACTTCGAGGGTTATCGCGTGCAGCACAACCTGAGCCGCGGCCCGGGCAAGGGCGGCGTGCGCTACCACCCCGACGTCACGCTCGAAGAGGTGATGGCGCTGGCGGCCTGGATGAGCATCAAGAACGCCGCCGTCAACCTGCCCTACGGCGGCGCCAAGGGCGGCATCCGCGTCGACCCCAAGCGCCTGAGCACCAAGGAGCTGGAGCGCATGACGCGGCGCTACACCAGCGAGATCGGCATGATCATCGGGCCGCAGCAGGACATCCCGGCGCCCGACGTGAACACCAACCCGCAGATCATGGCGTGGATGATGGACACGTACTGCATGAACACCGGCAGCAACGCCACCGGCGTCGTCACCGGCAAGCCGGTGCACCTGGGCGGCAGCCTGGGGCGCGTCAAGGCCACGGGCCGCGGCGTGTTCGTGACGGGCCGCGAGGCCGCGCGCCGCCTGAACCTCGACCTGAACACCGCGCGCGTGGCGGTGCAGGGCTTCGGCAACGTGGGCTCGGCGGCGGCGGAACTCTTCGCGCAGGCCGGCAGCAAGATCGTCGCGGCCCAGGACCACACCGGCACCATCGTCAACGACCGCGGCTTCGACATCGCCGACCTGATGGCGCACGTCAAGGCCACCGGTGGCGTGGGGGGCTTCAAGGGCGCTGAAGCCTGCGACGCCGAGGCCTTCTGGGACGTGAAGGCCGACATCCTGATCCCGGCCGCGCTGGAAGGCCAGATCACGGCCGAGCGCGCGCGCCGCATCACGGCGAAGCTGGTGCTCGAAGGCGCCAACGGCCCCACGGTGCCGAGCGCCGACGACATCCTCGCCGACCGCGGCGTGCTGGTGGTGCCCGACGTCATCTGCAACGCCGGCGGCGTGACGGTGAGCTACTTCGAGTGGGTGCAGGACTTCAGCTCGTTCTTCTGGACCGAGGACGAGATCAACGTGCGCCTGGACAAGATCATGATCGGCGCGCTGAAGAAGATCTGGGACACCGCCGACAAGCACCGCATCACGCTGCGCACCGCCACCTTCGCGGTGGCCTGCGAGCGCATCCTGACGGCGCGCGAGGAGCGCGGGCTGTACCCCTGACAGGTCAAGAAGTGCGCTGGGGCTGCCGATAATCACCCGCAGCGCCGTGCACGCGGCGCTCGGGGATTCATCACCATGAGCACCGAGCTGGAGACAGGCGAGGGCAGTGCCGAGCAGGCGCTGGGCCTGTTGATCGCCGACGGGGCCGCCGCGGCCGCCCTCGCGCGGCAGCGCCGCGACGATGCCACCCTGCCCGGCCCGGAACGGGCGCTGGCGCAAGCGGTGCTGCTGCTGGTGGCGCTGCGCGAAGGCAGCGATGCCGACGTCGCCCTCGAACAGGCGGCCACTGATGCCGCCTTGCGCGCGTGGAGCCCTGCCCCGCGGGCTGCCGACCTGCAGGCCCACGCGCACGCCCTCTTCCTGCGGCGCCAGGGTCGGGCGGCTGAATCGGTGGTGGTGCTGGAGCCCCTGCACCGACGCGCCGGCGACCGGCCTGCCGTGGATGCCTGCTTGACCGCCGCCGCCATGGGCGTCGGCGTGTCGATGGCGGGCGACGACACCGCGGCGCTGGAGCACTTCTACCAGGCGCTGGCGCTGGCGCGGCGTTCCGGCAACCGCAGCCTGCTGGTGAACGCGCTGAACAACCTGGGCTCCACGCAGGCCGACCTCTTCAACCTGGACGACGCCGCGCCCATGCTGCGGGAATGCCTGGAACAGGCGCTGCAGCTGGGCTCGCGGCGGCAGGTCATCTACGCCGCCGGCAACCAGGTGCAGTGCCTGTGCCAGATGGGGCAACCGGCGCAGGCCCTGGCCGTGGCTCGCCAGCACCTCATGGGCGCCGCCCGTGCCGATGACCCACCTGCCTTGCGACGCCACGAAGAGGTGGCACGTGCGCTGCTGGACAACGGCCTGGTCGACGAAGCCGAGACCTGGCTCGCCAGCGACGCGGGCGTGGACCCCATGAGCAACGAGATGGGCACCGCGCGGGCGTGGCTGCAGGCCCGCCTGCTGCTGGCGCGGGGGCGCACCACGGAAGCCCTGGCCTTGTGCGCCGGCCATCTGCAGCAACAGCACCACGGCGGGCAGGGCACGGCGGCGGCCGACCAGCTGAACCTGCTGCGCCTGGCCGCCAGTGCCGCGCGGCAGCTGGGCGCCCATGCCCAGGCCTACGACCTGCTGCAGCAGGCCTTCGTGAAGCACGAACAGCTGCTGGGCCGCGCCGCACGTTCGCGCCAGCTGAGCTTGCAGATCACCCACCGCCTGCGCCAGGCCGAATGGGAGCGCGACACCGCGCAGCAGTTGGCCGCGCGGCTGGAAGCGCTGAACAGCTCCCTGCAGGCCCAGGTGGCTGAGAACCTGCGCCTGCAGCAGCAGCTGCGCGCCCAGGCGCTGGAGGACCCGCTGACCGGGCTGCACAACCGCCGCCATCTGATGGAGGCCGGCGCGGCGCTGCTGTCCCTGCTGCGCCGCCGCCGGGAACCGCTGGCCGTGGCCCTGGTGGACCTGGACCACTTCAAGCACGTGAACGACGAACACGGCCACGAAGCCGGCGACCAGGTGCTCTGCGGCTTTGCTGAAGTGGCCCGCCGCCACACACGCGCCGAAGACCTGGCCTGCCGCTACGGTGGCGAGGAATTCGTGCTGCTGCTGCCCGGCGCACGGGCCGAACAGGCCGCCGCACGGCTGGACGCGCTGCGTGCGCGCTTTCTGGAACAGGCCTTCAGCGACGCCGAAGGCCGAGCCTTCCGCTGCAGCTTCTCGGCCGGCGTGGCGGTGTCGGACGATTCGGCCGAAGGCCTGCCGGCCCTGCTGGCGCGGGCCGATGCGGCGCTGTACGCCGCCAAGGAAGCCGGCCGCAACCGCGTGCTGCTGGCCGCGCTGCCGGCGGGCTGAGCCGCAGGGCCGGCCGCGTGTTGCCACAATGCCGGTATGAACGCACCCAAGTCCAACAACCCCTTCGCTGCCCAGGGCACCTACGGCTCCATGGGCTACGGCTATGCCGCCCCGGCGACCGCACCCGCCCCGCAAGCCGCGCCGGCGCTGGTCTACGACGTCACCGAGGCCGATTTCCAGGCCCGCGTGCTTGAGCGCTCGCTCGAGGTGCCGGTGCTGCTGGACTGCTGGGCGCCGTGGTGCGGGCCCTGCCGCAGCCTGGGCCCCATCCTCGAGCGCCTGGCCGAGGCCTACGGCGGTGCCTTCGAGCTGGCCAAGATCAACACCGACGAGGCGCCCAACCTGAGTGCGGCGCTGCGCATCCGCAGCATCCCGCTGGTGGTGCTGTTCGTCGGCGGCCGGCCGGTCGACCAGTTCACCGGCGCGCTGCCCGAAGGCCAGATCCGCGCCTTCCTCGACAAGCACCTGCAGCCGCCGGCCGACCCCGTGCAGGCGCTGCTCGAAGAAGCCGCTGCGGCCCCGGCCGAAGACGCCGAGGCCATGCTCGCCGAAGCGCTGCAGATGGTGCCCGGCCACCCGGACGTGACGGCCGCGCTCGCCGAGCGCCTGCTGGCGCGAAATGCCGACATCGCCGAGGTGACGGCGTTGCTCGACGGCGTGGCCGAGGCCGATCGCGGCGAGCGCGACGCCGCGCTGCGCAAGCGGCTGGCCCTGCTGGCCAACCGCCCCGCCGGCGACCCCAAGGCGCTGGCCGCGCGCATCGCCGCCAACCCGCGCGACTTCGAGGCCCGCTTCGCGCTCGGCGCCTGGCAGGTGTTCGAGGGCGACTGGAAGGCCGCCTTCGACAACCTGCTCGAGGTGGTGCTGCGCGACAAGGCCGAGGGCAGGCCCGACCGTGAGCGCGCCCGCAAACAGTTGATCGAGTGGTTCAGCGCCTGCCCGGACGCCGAGACCGTGAGCCACGGCCGGCGTTACCTGGGCATGTACCTGAACTGACGGCCTGGCCGCCGCCTCCGGGGCGGCGCCCGGCGCTCAGATCACTTCACCGGCACCAGCCACACCCACAGCAGTCCGCTGCTGGTGTCCAGCCACTTGGCCTTGACGCTGGCGCGCACCTCGGCGCCGGTCACCTGCTGGGTGGACTGCGACTGCGCCGACGACACGGCCGACTGGCCGGCCACGGTGAGCTCGCTGCTCATCACGTTGCTCACGCGCACGCCCATGCGGCGGGCCAGTTCGTCGCGGGCGCGGGCGATGGCCAGCTCTTCCTGCGCGACGCGGCCGTTGATGTGCTCGCCGGCCGCGGCCGAGACGCCGTCGCCCGGCTCGCTGATCCAGGCCGGGCGGCTGCTGGTTTCCTTCTTGGCCGTGCTCACGCAGCCGGCCAGCCCCAGGCTGGTGGCGGCCACGAGGGCCATGACGAGGCGGCGGTGCATCTTCGAGTCCTCCCTGTGTGCTTCGGGCGAACTATAGAAGCGCCGTCCCGCTTCACGCCAGCCCGGCCAGCAGCTCGGCGTTGCCGCCGGCGGCAGCCGTGTTGATCGTGACGGTCTGCTCGGCGCAGAAGCGATACAGGTAATGCGGGCCGCCGGCCTTGGGGCCGGTGCCGCTCAGGCCCTCGCCGCCGAACGGCTGCACGCCCACCACGGCGCCGATCATGTTGCGGTTGACGTAGACGTTGCCCACGCGCGCCGCGGCGGCGATGCGCTCGGCGCGGGTGTCGATGCGCGTCTGCACGCCCAGGGTGAGGCCGTAGCCCAGCGCGTTGACCTGTGCCACCACCTCGTCGACCGTCTTCGCCGCCTGGCCCGGGCCCCAGCGCACGATGTGCAGCACGGGGCCGAAGACCTCGGCCTTCAGGTCCGCGATGCGGCCGATCTCAAAGGCCACCGGCGCCAGCAGCCGGGGGAACGCGCCCGCGTCCACCGGCGTGCGGCCCACGAGGCGCGACTCGCGCTCCAGCCGCTGCACGGCGGCCGAGATGCCCGCGAAGGCCTCGTCGTCGATCAGCGGGCCCACGTCGGTGGCGAGCAACGCGGGGTCGCCCACCACCAGCTCGGCCATCGCGCCCTTCAGCATCTCGATCACGCCGTCGGCCGTGGCCTCGTGCAGCACCAGGAGGCGCAGCGCGCTGCAGCGCTGGCCGGCGCTGCGGAAGGCGCTCTGCACGACGGCGTCCACCACCTGCTCGGGCAGCGCGGTGCTGTCCACCACCATGGCGTTGAGGCCGCCGGTCTCGGCGATCAGCGGCACGATGGGCCCGTCCTTCGCGGCCAGCGTGCGGTTGATGAGCCGCGCCACCGCGGTGCTGCCGGTGAAGCACACGCCCGCGGTGTGCGGGTGCGCCACGAGTGCGGCACCGACGGTCTCGCCCAGGCCGTGCAGCAACGCCAGCGCGTCGGCCGGCACGCCGGCGCGGTGCAGCAGCTCCACGAAGCGGGCGGCCACCACCGGCGTCTGCTCGGCCGGCTTGGCGGCCACGGTGTTGCCCGCCACCAGCGCCGCCACCACCTGGCCGGCGAAGATGGCCAGCGGGAAGTTCCACGGGCTGATGCAGACGAAGACGCCGCGGCCCTTCAGGCGCAGCACGTTGCGCTCGCCGGTGGGGCCGGGCAGCGGCTGCTCGGCCAGGCGCGCCTCGGCCTGGTCGGCGTAGTAGCGGCAGAAGTCCACGGCCTCGCGCACCTCGGCCACGCAGTCGCCGAGCGTCTTGTGCGCCTCCTTGACGAGCAGGCCGCAGAACTCGGGCAGGCGCGCGTCCAGCGCGTCGGCGGCAGCGCGCAGCATGGCGGCGCGCTCGGCCAGCGGCCGCGCGTGCCAGGCCTCGAAGCCGTGGTGCAGGCGCTGCATGGCGGCGTCGACGTCGGCCGGCGTGTCCATCGGCGGCGGCGCGATGCGCGTCATCGCGACGGCGGCCTCCAGCGGTGCGCGCTGCGCCACGCAGGCGATGTCGGCGCCGGTGGAGTTGACGCGGCCGTCCGGGTACAGCGCCACCGGCAAGGGCAGCGCCGATGCAGCCTGCGTGGCGATGGCGGCCTCCAGCGGCGAGGCCAGCAACTCCTCGGGCGCCACGGCCTCGTCGGCCAGCTGGTGCACGAAGCTGCTGTTGGCGCCGTTCTCGAGCAGCCGGCGCACCAGGTAGGCCAGCAGGTCGCGGTGCTCGCCCACCGGCGCATACACGCGGCAGGCCACCGGCGTGGCGGCCAGCACCTCGCGGTAGACGCCCTCGCCCATGCCGTGCAGACGCTGCATCTCGAACGTGGCGCCGTGCTGCTGCGCCATCTGCACGATGGCCGCGATGGTGCCGGCGTTGTGCGTGGCGAACTGCGGGTAGATCACGGCGTGGTGCTCGATCAGCCGCGCTGCGCAGGCCAGGTAGCTCACGTCGGTGTGGTGCTTGTGCGTGAACACCGGGTAGCCCGGTAGGCCTGCTTCCTGGGCGCGCTTGATCTCGCCGTCCCAGTAGGCGCCCTTCACGAGCCGCACCATGAAGCGCAGGCCGTGGGCTCTGGCGATGCGCGCGACCTCGTCCACCACCGCCAGCGCACGGGTCTGGTAGGCCTGCACCGCCAGGCCAAAGCCTTGCCACTGCGGGTGCGTGGCCGCGATGTGCACGGCCAGCTGCTCGAAGAGGGCGAGCGACAGCTCGAGCCGGTCGCTCTCTTCGGCGTCGATCGTCAGGTTCAAGTTGGCGGCTGCGGCCTCGTCGACGAGGGCCCGCACGCGCGGCAGCAGCACCGCGGCCACGCGCTCGCGCTGGGCGTCTTCATAACGGGTGAAGAGGGCGGAGAGCTTGATGCTGATGCCGTCGGCCGTCATCGGGCTGCTGGCCACGCGGCCGCCGGCGATGGCGCGCAGCGCGTTGCGATAACTCGCGAGGTAGCGCTCGGCATCGGCCTCGGTGCGCGCGCCTTCGCCGAGCATGTCGTAGCTGAAGGTCAGGCGCGCCTGGGCCTTGCGCTGTGAGGCCGCCTCGTCCATGGCCTCGCCGATGGTGCGGCCGAGCACGAACTGCCGGCCCAGCAGCTGGATGGCGCGCACGGTGGCCGCGACGACGGTGCGCGAGCCCAGGCGCTGGAACAGCCCGGGCGGGTTCTCGCTTTCGGGCAGGAACTTCTTCGACAGCGCGATGGCGCTGGCGGAGATCTGCGCCAGCATCTTGTGCGGGCCTTCGGCCGGACCACCTTCGCCGTCGAACTCGGCGCGGCCCAGCTGGTCGGCCGTCAGCGCGATGGCCGTTTCGGCATCGGGCACACGCAGCAGCGCCTCGGCCAGCCGCATCAGCGCCAGGCCCTCGCTGCTGGAGATGGGGTACTCGCGCAGCAGGCTCTCCAGCGCCCAGAACGGCGCCGGCTTGTCGCGCACGGCCTGCACCCAGGGCCGCGCGGCGTCGACGACGGCCGGCCAGGCCAGGCGCCCGTGCAGCTGCTGCAGCGAGGCGGCCAGCACCTCGGGCTCGGGGCGGTACGGGAAGGGCAGGCGCGGGGCGGGGTTCAGGGTCGGCATCATGGCGGCGGCGGGTGGGGCTGCGTGAGGATGCACAGCTTAGGATCCCGCCGCCCGCACGCGATTCGGTTTTCGCATCACCCGACGGAGAATCATTCGCCATGGACACCCGCACCGACCCCGACGCCGCCGGCCGCGACCGCGGCCTGGACAAGATCGACCGCCGCATCCTGCGCGTGCTGCAGGCCGACGGCCGCATCAGCAACCTGAAGCTCGCCGAAGAGGTGCACCTGTCGCCCACCGCGGTGCTGGAGCGCGTGAAGCGCCTCACTCGCGACGGCTACATCCTCGGCTACGAGGCCAAGCTCAATCCGGTGAAGCTGGGGCAGGGGCTGCTGGTGTTCGTCGAGATCCTGCTCGACCGCACCGTGCACGACGTGATGGACAGCTTCAAGGCCGCCGTGCAGGTGCGCCCCGAGATCCTGGAAGCGCACCTCGTGGCCGGCGGCTTTGATTACCTGCTGAAGACGCGTGTGGCCGACATGGCGGCCTACCGCGAGTTCATCGGCAGCGTCATCTGGACGCTGCCCGGCGTGCGCGAGACGCGCACCTACGCCGTGATGGAGGAGGTGAAGAACACCTCCTTGCTGCCGGTCTGACTCAGCCCCGCGGCGGCGGCCGCAGGCCGTTCCAGCAGGTGCGCTGCACCATCTCGACGATCTGCGCGTCGGTGAAGGCGCCGCCGGCCTTCAGGTAGGCGGGCACGGGGTCGCAGGCGCGGGCGTAGATCGTGTACAGCACCAGCTCGGGCGGCAGCGTGGGGTCGATGTCGCCATCGGCCTGGGCCTGCACGATCCAGGCGCCCAGGCGGTCGGACACCTGCACCAGCAGGTCGAGGTAGGTCTTGTGCGCCAGCAGCTCGGCGCGCAGCGAGCTGTTCTGCGACGGCACCGTGGGCATCTCGCCGGCCAGCTGCAGCTCCAGCGCCCAGCGCGACATCGCCACCAGCCGGTCGGCCGGGCTCAGGCCCTCGCGTGCCGACTGCTGCTCGATCACCGCCAGCGTGCGTTCCAGCAGCCGCACCATCGCCGCGGCGGCCAGCGCCTCCTTGGACGGAAAGTGCTTGTAGAGGCTGGCCTTGGCGATGCCGACGTCGGCCGCCACCTCGTCGACCGTCATCAGGTCGAAGCCCTTGTCGGCGAGCAGCCGGTTGACGGCGGCAATGATGGCGTCCTCGCGGACGCGAAGCACTTGTTCCTTGAACGACAGGCGATTCATGGGTGCGATTTTAGGATCCGCGAGTCACAAAGCGACGGCGCGGTCGCGTCGCAACCGCAGAGTTTTTCGGACTTCCGGCGCGGCAGGCCCGGCCGCGGGCCTGGGCTCAGGCGGCGCGGCGGCGCAGCGCCCAGCGCGCCCGCCAGCTGCGCGGGGGCGGCGTCGTGGCACGCGGCAGCGGCTCGTCGTCGGGGATGCTAAGGTCCAGGCCGAAGGCCGTGCCGCAGTCGGCGGGGTCCACCTCGGCCGCGGCCACGGGCCGCGCTCGCCAGGCCGCGAACCAGCGGTGGGGGGAGCGTTCGGCCTTCTTCATCGGGCACCTCGGCGGCGGGTGGGTGGCGGGCGAGTCTGTGACCAGGAGTGTCCGCCGCCGGCGCGGGCCGGCAGCGCCGGAACAGAGCCCCTGTCGTGGGCCAGTTCACGGCCATGGCGGCGGCGTGGCCGGCTGTGGCGTCGATGACTAGAATCGCGCCCCTTTTGCGAGCCGGGGTGCAGCGATGACGGGTTTCGTGGCGATCGACTTCGGCACCTCGAACTCGGCCGTCGCGCTGCCCGAGCCGGGTGGTGCCGGCGTGCACTTGGTGCCGCTGGAAGGCACCGAGCGCACCATGCCCACGGCCGTGTTCTACCGGGCCGACACGCCGCCGCAGCAGCTGGAGGCCGAGCGCCTGTACGGCCGCGCCGCCGTCGCCGCCTATGTGGAGGGCATCGAGGGCCGGCTGATGCGCTCGATGAAGAGCCTGCTCGGATCGAGCCTGCTCGACCAGCGCACCGACGTCGGCGGCGGCCGCGCCGTGCGCTACCGCGACGTCGTCACCGGCTACCTGCGCGAGCTGAAGGCGCGCGCCGAGCGCCAGGCCGGCGCGCCGGTGACACGCGCCGTGCTGGGACGGCCGGTGTTCTTCGTCGACGACGACCCGGCGCGCGACGCCCAGGCGCAGGCCGCACTCGAAACCGCCGCGCGGGCGGTGGGCTTTGCCGAGCTGCAGTTCCAGTACGAGCCCATCGCCGCCGCGCTGGACCACGAGGCCACGGTGCAGGCCGAGCGCCTGGTGCTGGTGGCCGACATCGGTGGCGGCACCTCGGACTTCTCGCTCGTGCGCGTGGGGCCGTCGCGCCGCGGCCGGCTGGACCGCCGCGACGACATCCTCGCCAGCCACGGCGTGCACAAGGCCGGCACCGATTTCGACCGCCACGTCGAGCTGGCGGCCATCCTGCCGCTGATGGGCTACCGCTCGCGCCGCGCGCCAAGGCAGGGCGAGCCCGCCGCCACCGCCACCGCCGAGGTGCCCAGCGGGATCTACTTCGACCTCGCCACCTGGCACCTGATCAACACCGTCTACGCGCCGGCGCGGCTGGCCGAGCTGCGCGGCATGAAGACCTGGTACGCCGATCCGCGCCACCACGCGCGGCTGATGGCGGTGCTGGAAGAGCGCCTGGGCCACGCGCTGGCGGCGGCGGCCGAGGCGGCCAAGATCGATGTCGCACAGCGCGGGCTGGCGGCGGTGGACCTGTCGGTCGTCGAGCCGGGCCTCGCGACGCTGCTGCGCGAGGCCGACGCGGCGGCGGCGCTGGAAGCCGACCTGGCCGCCATCGTCGAGGCCGCGCGCGAGACCGCGCGCCTGGCCGGCGTGGCGCCGGGCGCCGTGCAGGACCTGTATTTCACCGGCGGCTCCACGGGCCTGGCGCCGCTGGTGGACCGCATCGCGGCCGAGTTCCCGGCCGCCAGCCGCGTGCGCGGCGACCGCTTCGCCAGCGTCGCGCAGGGCCTGGGCATCCACGCCCGCACGGTGTTTGGCGCGGGGTGAGTGCCTGCTTCGCTGCTTACTTCGGCGCGGCCTTGTAGGCCGCGACCGCCTTCTTCAGCGTCTCGAGCGGCTCGCAGGGGTTGGCGATGCCGCAGGCGCGTTGCAGCCGGGCCAGGTAGGCCTCGGCGGCGGGCAGGTCCTTCTTCATCAGCGCGAGTTCGCCCACGTACTCCAGCGCGCCCAGGTGGTTGGGGTTGAGGCGCAGCGCGGCGTCGTAGTGGCGCTGTGCGCCTTCGAGATCGGGCGTGGCCTGCTTGCGCAGCGAGAAGCCCATCAGGTTGTTCCAGTCGGCGTCGCGCTCGAGGTTCAGGCGCTTCAACTCGTCGATCGCCGCGCCCCAGCGGGCGGCCTTGATGTGGCCCTGGGCAGTGGCCAGCGGTGCGGCAGCCGGTGCGCTGTAGCGCGGGGGCGGCGGCGGTTCGGGCGTGGTGTCGGCGGCCTGCGCGTGAGGCGCCAGCAGCGCCAGGCTGGCCAGCACGCCGAGGGTGGCAAGAGAGGTCTGACGGGTCATCGCGGGCTCCGGGGGGTGGTTCGTCGGGCGGGGGGGCTGCGGGTGTGCGGGCGGGGGCGGCCCGGGGGCGGTGCCCGGGGCCGGGTGACGTCGGCGATCAGCATCAGCGCGCGCACGGCGTCCTGCACGGCCTCGGCCAGGTCGGTCGGCGGCTCCAGTGTCTCGATCACGGCCGCCAGCGCATCGGCGTCTTCCAGGTCGTCGGGGTCGACGTGCATGAACAGCAACGCCAGCGGCTCCACCATCGCCGGGTCGTCCACCGCCATGAGCTCGGGGAACAGCTCGGTGGCGGCGGCGAAGCCGGCGACCCAGGGCAGCAGGCAGTCCGACGGCGACGCCGGCTCGCCGTGTTCGTCTTCGAACGGGTAGATCCAGGGGTCGAACCAGTCGCGGCGGCCGATCGCGCTGTCCAACTCGGCATGGCGGCGCTCCACCAGCGCGCGGATGGCGTCGGCCGCCGGCCCGGGCGGCGGCGCGCGGCCGTCGAGGTCGTAGACCGCCGGCAGCCAGCGCGCGGCCGGCACCGGCCGGGGCTGCAGCAGCACGCCGCACAGGTAGCCGTCGATCGCGCTGGTATCCAGCGGCTGCAGCGGGGCGGGCAGGCCGTCGAGCAGCGCTTGCAGGCGGGCGATGTCGTCGTCGTTCAAAGGGCTCATGCACAGGCACGCGGTTAGGGGCCGCGATCGTCGCAGACCTCGGGGCCGGGCGTGCGGGTGGGGCCGGCCGATCGTGCGGCGAGCCTAGAACTAGGGGCCTCCCCGTGCCCCGGGGGGACAGGGCTCGGAGCCTGGCCCATAAATTCGCCCCCCTGCGCCACCGGGTGTGCGTGCCCCGGCGGCCGACCGGCCCAACGACGCCTCCTTCGGGAGGCTTATCCCAACCCGCTGCGCGAGCAGCGGGTTCTTTTTTGGCCGCCGCGCCCCGGCGCCCTAGACTTGACGGTTCCCCGAACCACGCCTGCCGGAGACCGCCATGGGAGCCCCCGAAGCCTTCACGCAGAACCTCGACGTCGCCCACTGGATCGGCGGCGCCCCGCAGCGCGGCAGCGGCGGCCGCTCGCAGACGGTGTGGAACCCGGCCACCGGGCAGGCCGCGCGCCGCGTGCTGCTGGCCGAGAGCGCCGACGTCGACGCCGCCGTGGCCGCCGCCGTGGCCGCACAGCCAGCCTGGGGCGACATGCCGCCGATCCGCCGTGCCCGCGTGCTGAACAAGTTCCTGGCGCTGATGAACGAGCACAAGGACACCCTGGCGGCCATGATCACCGCCGAGCACGGCAAGGTGTTCTCCGACGCGCAGGGCGAGGTCATGCGCGGCATCGACATCATCGAGTTCGCCTGTGGCGTGCCCCAGCTGCTGAAGGGCGACTACACCGACCAGGTGAGCACCGGCATCGACAACTGGACGATGCGCCAGCCGCTGGGCGTGGTGGCCGGCATCACGCCGTTCAACTTCCCGTGCATGGTGCCGTGCTGGATGTTCCCGGTGGCGCTGGCCTGCGGCAATGCCTTCATCCTGAAGCCCAGCGAGCGCGACCCGAGCCCGAGCCTCTTCATGGCCGACCTGCTCAAGCAGGCCGGGCTGCCCGACGGCGTGTTCAACGTCGTGCAGGGCGACAAGGTGGCCGTCGACCGCCTGCTGGCCCACCCCGACGTGGCGGCGATCAGCTTCGTCGGCAGCACGCCCATCGCGCAATACATCTACGAGACCGGCGCCCACCACGGCAAGCGCGTGCAGGCCCTGGGCGGCGCGAAGAACCACATGGTCGTGATGCCTGACGCCGATTTGACGCAGGCCGTGGACGCCCTCATCGGCAGCGCCTACGGCAGCGCCGGCGAGCGCTGCATGGCCATCAGCGTGGCCGTGCTGGTGGGCGACGTGGCCGACCGCATCGTGCCGCTGCTGGCCGAGCGCGCGAAGACGCTGAAGGTGAAGAACGGTCTGGAGGCCGATGCCGAGATGGGCCCGATCGTCACGAAGGAAGCGCGCGACCGCATCGAGGCCGCCATCGGCCGCGGCGCAGACGAAGGTGCGAGCCTGGTCGTCGACGGCCGCGGCCTGAAGGTGCCCGGGCACGAGGCCGGCTTCTTCACCGGCGGCACGCTCTTCGACCACGTCACGCCCGCGATGACGCTGTGGCGCGAGGAGATCTTCGGCCCCGTGCTGGCCTGCGTGCGCGTGGAAAGCCTCGACGACGCGCTGGCGCTCATCAAGGCGCACGCCTACGGCAACGGCGTGGCCTGCTTCACGCGCGACGGCGCCGCGGCGCGCGAGTTCGCGCGGCGTGTCGACGTCGGCATGGTCGGCATCAACGTGCCCATTCCCGTGCCGATGGCCTGGCACGGCTTCGGCGGCTGGAAGAAGAGCCTGTTCGGCGACCACCACGCCTATGGCGAGGAAGGCGTGCGCTTCTACACGCGGCAGAAGAGCATCATGCAGCGCTGGCCCGACCGGGCGGCCGAAGGCGCCAGCTTCGTGATGCCCACGGCGCGCTGAGTCCGCCCCGGGCTACAGAAACGACGCCCGGGTGCCGAAAGTGTCGGTCGAGAACCCCCACCGCCGACCGATCCCGCCCGTGGACCTGACCGACACCGCCCCGATGCTCGACGAGCTCGCCGCGGGCCTGGCGCTCACCGCCGACCCCGACGTGCTGCCCGACGCCGGCCTGCGCGCCGCCCGCAGTGCGGCGGCACGGGCCGCGGCGCTCGGACGCGACGACGACGAAGCGCTGGCCGAGTCCTGGGCCTGCACGCACCTGTCGCGCCTGGGCCGCCTGCCCGAGGTGCTGGAGCAGGCGCCGCGCGTGCTGTCGCGCCTGACGCGCGCCGATCACCACGGGCGCCGCCGCGAGCTGCTGCGCCACATCACGCTGGCGGCCAGCGAGATGGGGCGTTTCGGCATGGCCATCGACGCCGCGCACGAGCTGATGGAGCTGGCGCAGGCCAGCGGCCGGCCCGACGACGCCCTGGCTGCCAGCTTCCTGCTCGCCGCCTGCCTGGAGCGCATGGGCGACGCCTGGCAGGCGCTGCGCCTGCTTGGCGATGCCGTCGCCGCCTACGCCGACGACCAGCCCAGCCACCCGCTGCTGGTGGCCACCAACGCCGTCTGCGCCATCTGCCTGGGCCTGGCCCACCGGCTGCGCGACACCGGCGACGACGACGAGCGCAGCGCGCTGCTGGACCAGGGCCGCCGCGAAGGCGAACGCGCGCTGGCCCTGCTGCAGCGTGTGCGTGGCGACACCTACGACGTGGCCGTGCCCGGCAACCTGGGCGAGATCCGGCTGATGCAGGGCGACGTCGAGGCCGCCTGGCCGCTGCTCGACCAGGCCATGACCGTGGCCCGGGTGCGTGGGCTGAAGGCGCACATGTGGCGCGTCAGCACCTCGCAGGCCGACTGGCACCTGGCCGCCGGCGACGCCGCCCTGGCCCGCCGCCGCGCGCAGGCGCTGATCGCCGACATGGGCGAGCAGGCGCCGCAGCAGACGCTCATCCGCGCCCACGACGCCGCCTATCGCGCCTGCCGTTCGCTCGGCCTGGCGGCCGAGGCCCTGCACCACCTGGAACAGGCCGAGCGGCTGGAACGCAAGCGCTCGACCGGGCAGCTGCGCTCGCAGTCGCAGGTCTTCGTCACACGTTCCGAGGCCGACCGCGCGCACGCCGACGCGGCACGCCAGCGCCAGCGCGCCGCCGAGTTCGCCGCCGCCGCCGAGCGCGACGCGCTCACCGGCCTGGGCAACCGCCGCCACCTCGAGCGCCGCGCCGGCGAGCTGCTGCCGCGGGCCGCGACCGGAGGCCAGCCGCTGGCACTGGCCGTGCTCGACGTCGACCACTTCAAGCAGGTGAACGACCGTCACGGCCACCTCGTCGGCGACCAGGTGCTGGTGCAGCTGGCCCACCTGCTGCGCGAGAACACGCGCGCCACCGACGTGCTGGCGCGCTACGGCGGCGAGGAGTTCGTCATCGTGCTGCCGGGCATGACGCTGGCGGCCGCGGCCGAGGTCTGCGAGCGGCTGCGCGAACGCGTGCGGGGCTTCGGCTGGCCGCTGAACGTGGACCTCAGCATCAGCATCGGCCTGACCGCGGCGCCGCCGCCCGACCTGCCCGCCCTGCTCGCCGCGGCCGACGAGGCGCTCTACCGCGCCAAGTCCAGCGGCCGCAATCGCGTCGTGGCCCGCTAGGAGTCTGCGCGGCATTGCCGCGCAGACTCCTAGCTCCCGATCATTCCGCCGTCGAGCTTGCGCACCACCACCGTGGCGCTGCGCGGCCGCCCGGTGGGGCAGAAGTCGGGCCAGTTGCTCCAGCGCCGCGGGTTGGCGGGGTCGTTGCGGCCGCCCGGCATCTCGCCCGGGTGCTGGATGTTGACGAACATCGTGCGGCCGTCGGGCGTGAAGCACACGCCGGTGAGCTCGCAGTTCACCGGGCCCACCAGGAAGCGCCGCGTCGTGCGCGTGGCCGGGTCGCAGGCCAGCAGCTGGTTGTTGCCCAGGCGCGCGTTGTCGCCGCTGTTCAGCGCCGAGGTGCTGACGTCGCTGCCGATCCACAGCAGGCCGCCAGGGCCGAAGGCGATGGTGTCGGGGCTGCCGAAGGGGTCGCCGACGGTGTTGCCGCGCGCCTCGGGGCGCGTGTTGGCGGGGTCGCCGGCCAGCACGAGGTGGTTCCACTCGAAGCCGTCGCCGTCGAAGTCGCCGTCCTCGCGCCAGCGGATGATCTGGCCCATGGTGTTGTTGGCGCGCGGGTTGGCGGCGTCGACGTCGGCGCGCGCGCCGGGGCCGCGCTGGGTGTTATTGGTCAGCGTGCAGTGCACCCAGCGGCTCGTGGGATCGATCGCCAACCATTCCGGGCGGTCCATCGGCGTGGCGCCAAGCAGGTCGCTCGCCTGTCGCGCCTTGATCAGCACCTCACCCTGGTCGGCAAAGCCGTTGGCGGCCGTGAGCGGCCCTTCGCCGTGGCGCAGCGGCAACCAGCGGCCGCGGCCGTCGGCATCGAAGCGCGCCACGTACAGCGTGCCGTGGTCGAGCAGCTCGCGGTTGGCCTTGAAGCCGCCGGGCCGGATGCGGTCGCGGCTGACGAAGCGGTAGATGTATTCGAAGACCGCGTCCTCGCCGCTGTAGACCACGGCGCGGCCGTCCTTCGTGACGGCCACCCAGGCGCCCTCGTGCACCGCGCGGCCCAGCGCGGTGCGCTTGACGGGCGTGCTGGCCGGGTCGTAAGGGTCGACCTCCACCACCCAGCCGAAGCGGTGCGGCTCGTTCGGGTGGCGCACGGTGTCGAAGCGCGGGTCATGGGCCGCCCAGTTGTACCAGCCGGTCTTGCGCAGGCCCCAGCGCTGCTCGTGGCGCGTGGGCGTGTCGGCGGTGGTGAAGTAGTCGGGGAAGTTCTCCTCGCCCGACAGGTAGGTGCCCCAGGGTGTCATGCCCGCGGCGCAGTTGGCGAAGGTGCCCAGCACGCGCGTGCCGGTGGGGTCGGCAGCGGTGCGCATCAGCCGGTGGCCGGCGGCCGGGCCGCGGAGCTCGAACGGCGTCGTCGCCGTGATGCGCCGCGCCCGGGGCGACGGCCGCACCGGCTGCCAGCGGCCGTCGACCAGCGCGACCTCGACCACCGAGATGCCGTGCGAAGCCTGGCTCTTGGCCACCTTCTCGGCGCTCCAGTCGGCTGTGCCCGTGGTGTGCAGCAGGCCGTCGTCGACGTACTCGTGGTTCATGACCAGCAGCCCGCGCCGGCTGGCGTCGGCCGAGCCGGGCTCGAGCGGGAAGTAGTGCATCCCGTCGTGGTGCATGCCCAGTTGCAGCGCCTGTTCGGCGGCGCTGTTGCCGGCGTCGTCGCGGAAGGCTGGCATCGGCCCGCCGGCGATGCCCACCGGCTCGCCCCAGGCCAGGAAGGGCGTCGCGGTGTAGCCGTGGGCCACCCGCAGGCCGTCGGCCGTCGAGACCTCGAGCCCCTCGAAGCCGATGCGCAGGCCCGCGGCCGCCAGCCGTGGCGTGCCCGGGGTGGCACAGCCGGCCACCGGCGCCAGCAGGGTGGCGAGCCCGCCGCGCAGCACGGTGCGGCGCGCAGGGGTGGAAACGGCGTCGATGCCGGGGCCGGCGCTGCGCGGGCCGGTGTCGCGGGGCAGGGAATCCTGGGCCATGGCCGCATTCTGGTGTGCCGCCCGAGACCCCAGGCGCCGCCGTCGCGTCGTCACCGGCTTGTCACAGTGCTGTCGCACGATCCGCCAGCGGCCAGGCCGCACGCTGGCCATGTACGACACCCTGCCCCAAGCCCACTTCGACGCCGAGCTCGACGCCGTCAGCGCGCGTCTGCTCGCGATGGGCGGGCTGGCAGAGTCGCAGCTGTCGCAGGCCCTCTACGCCATCACCCGCGCCAGCGGCGAGACCGCGAGCCAGGTGCTGCAGCTCGAGCGCCGGCTCAACGCCGCCGAGGTGGAACTGGAGCGCGAGCTGTGGGCCATGGTGGCGCGCCGCCAGCCCACCGCACGCGACCTGCGCCTGCTGATCGCCGTGTCGAAGATGGTGCGCGACCTCGAGCGCATCGGCGACGAGGCCACGCGCGTGGCCCAGGCCACCCACCGCCTGCTCGCCCATGGGCTGGCCGGCCCTCTGCGCGACCCCATCGCCGGCATCGGCGCCACCGGCGCGCTGGCGCTGCGGCAGCTGCGCCAGGCGCTCGACGCCTTCGCGCGGCTCGACGTCGCGCTGGCGCTGGCCGTGCTGCGCAGCGACGAGACGCTGGACGCCGGCTTCGAGCAGCTGATGCGTTCGCTGGTGGCGCGCATGGGCGACGACCCGCGTTCCATCTCGCCCGGCATCGATCTCATGTTCGTGGCCAAGGCGCTGGAACGCGTCGGCGACCACGCCAAGAACCTGGCCGAGCAGGTCATCTACTGCGTCAAGGGCGCCGACGTTCGGCACACGCCGATGGACGGCGTCGAGGCGCTCGTGAATTGAAGGCAACACCGACATGCCCCGCATCCTGATCGTCGAAGACGAACCCGCCATCGCCGAACTGGTGGCGCTGAACCTGCGCCACAGCGGCTACGAGACGCAGAGCGTCGGCTCCAGCGCCGACGCCGACACCGTGGTGCGCACCGCGCTGCCCGACCTGGTGGTGCTGGACTGGATGCTGCCCGGCGAAAGCGGCGTGGCGCTGGCGCGCCGCTGGCGCAGCCAGGCGCGCACGCGCAACCTGCCCATCGTGATGCTCACCGCGCGCGGCCAGGAGGCCGACCTCGTGCAGGGCCTCGACGCCGGTGCCGACGACTACCTGGCCAAGCCCTTCGGCACCGCCGAGCTGCTGGCGCGCATCCGCGCCGTGCTGCGCCGCAAGGCCCCGGAGAGCACCGACGTGGCCGTCCAGACGAGCAGGGCCAGG
>JAIXTY010000307.1 GCA_027483705.1 Rubrivivax sp. | reverse complement strand
GGGCCGCGGCCACAATGCAGGGGAACCGTCGATTCTAGGAGCCGGGCATGCCTTCAGCCCTCTGCCGTCCGATGCAGCACACCGTGCGGGGCCTGTGCCTGGCCGCGCTGCTGGTGCTGGGCGCCTGCGGCGGTGGCGACGGTGGTGCGCCCGCCGGCAGCGTCGCGCCGCCGGCCAGCTGCGGCGTCGACGACCAGAAGGCCTGGCTCGTGCGTTACCTCGACGAGGCCTACTTCTGGTACCGGCTCGCGCCGAGGCCCGACCCCGCCGGCTTCAGCGACCTCGACAGCTTCTTCCGCGCCCGGCTGTACGACGGCAGCAGCGCCGGCATCCCGCGTGACCGCTGGAGCGGCTTCACAAGCAGCGAATCGTTCCAGCGCTTCTACGGCGAGGGTGCCACCCTCGGCTACGGCCTGGCGGTGGCCGGCCTGGAGCTCGACCGCGACGGCACCCGGCCGCTGCTCGTGCGCTACGTCGAGCCGGCGTCGCCCGCCGCCGCCCAGGGCGTGGCGCGCGGAGACGAGGTGCTGTCGATCAACGGCCGCGCGGCGGGCGAGCTGGTGGCGGCCGACGACTTTGCAGCGCTCACGCCCGCGGCCGAGGGCGACACCCTGACGCTGCGGCTGAAGCGCGACGGCATCGAGCGCAGCGCCACCGTGCGCGCGGCCGTGTTCACGCTGGCCCCCGTGCAAGGCGCGCAGGTCCTCACCACGCCCGGCGGCCGCAAGCTGGGCTACCTGATGGTGAAGGACATGATCGCGCAGTCGCACCCGGCGCTGGAGGCGGCCTTCGCCCGTTTCCGCGCCGAGGCCGTGGACGAGCTCGTGCTGGACCTGCGCTACAACGGCGGCGGCCTGGTCTCCACCGGCAACCGCCTGGCCTCGTACCTGGCCGGCAGCGCCAGTGCCGGCCGCACCTACGCCACGCTGCGCTTCAACGACCGCCAGTCGGGCAGCAACCAGCGCTATGTCTTCGACCGCCTGGGCAGCGCCGTGACGCTGCCGCGTGTGCTGGTGCTGGCCGGGCGCCGCACCTGCTCGGCGTCGGAGCAGGTGGTCAACGGCCTGCGCGGCGTGGGCGTGGAGGTCGAGCTCATCGGTGAGGCCACCTGCGGCAAGCCGGTAGGCTTCTCGCCCGTCAACGCCTGCTCGCGCACCTGGAGCATCGTCAACTTCGAGAGCGTCAACGAACGTGGCGACGGCCGCTACTGGGACGGCTTCGAGCCCACCTGCGCCGTGGCCGAGGACTTTCGCGCGCCGATGGCCGACCCGGCCGATGCGCTGATGGGCGCGGCGCTGGCCCGCGCCGACGGCCGCGCCTGCCCGGTGACGGCCGCGGCTGGCGCGCGGCCGATGTCGGCGCGCGAGCGCCGTGCCACCGGCCCGTGGCGCACCGACGAACGCCAGGACATGATCCCGCGATGAGCGACATCCTCTTCACGCTGCGCGGCGAGCACATCACGCTCGACGCGCTGCTCAAGGCCACGGGGCTGGCCGACAGCGGTGGCGCCGCCAAGCAGCGCATCACCGCCGGCGAGGTGCGCGTGGACGGCGCCGTCGAAACGCGCCGCGGCGCGAAGATCCGCGCCGGGCAGCGGGTGGAGCTGGCGGGGCAGGGCGTGCGGCTGCTCGCCGCGCCGCTCGGCGCTACATGAACAGGTGCTCGCCGGCGTTCTCGCCGCCCAGGATGACGTAGTTCACCTTCTTCAGGTCCTGCAGCCGCGTGCCGCCGGCGTAGCTGATGCTGCTCTGCAGGTCTTCGCGCATCTCGCGCAGCGTGTCGGCGAGCTTGCCCTTGATGGGCTCGAGGATGCGCTTGCCCTCGACGTGCTTGTACTCGCCCTTGTTGAAGTCCGAGGCCGAGCCGTAGTACTCCTTGTACAGCTTGCCATCGACCTCGACCGTGGCGCCCGGGCTCTCTTCGTGGCCCGCGAACAGGCTGCCCACCATCACCATGGCGGCGCCGAAGCGCACGCTCTTGGCGATGTCGCCGTGGTGGCGGATGCCGCCGTCGGCGATGATGGGCTTGGTGGCCACGCGGCTGCACCACTTCAGCGCGCTGAGCTGCCAGCCGCCGGTGCCGAAGCCGGTCTTGAGCTTGGTGATGCACACCTTGCCCGGGCCCACGCCCACCTTGGTGGCGTCGGCGCCCCAGTTCTCGAGGTCGATCACGGCCTCCGGCGTGGCCACGTTGCCGGCGATGACGAAGGTCTGCGGCAGCCGCGTCTTGATGTGCTCGATGGTGCGCTTCACGCTGTCGGCGTGGCCGTGGGCGATGTCGATCGTGATGTAGTCCGCACCCACGCCCTCGGCCGCCAGGCGGTCGATGACCTCGAAGTCGTACGGCTTCACGCCCGAGCTGATCGAGACGAACAGCCCGCGATCCCGCATGCGCCGTGCAAACGCCACGTTGTCCAGGTCGAAGCGGTGCATCACGTAGAAGTGACCGCTGGTGGCCAGGTACTCGGCGATGGGCTCGTCGAGCACGGTCTTCATGTTGCTGGGCACCACGGGCAGCGTGAAGCGGCGGCCGCCGAACTCCACCGCGGTGTCGCACTCGCTGCGGCTGTCGACGCGGCACTTGCGCGGCAGCAACAGGATGTTGTCGTAGTCGAAGATTTCCATGGCGGGCAGTGTAGCCAGCGCCCGCCGCTCAAGTCTGGCCCGCGGCGGCCGAAGACCGCCGGATGACGTCTTGGGTGAACAAGGTCGCGGCCCGGCTGCGCGGGTCGGGGCCGCCGTCGGCTGGCGCCGACCGCACGATCACGCAACCCTCGCCGCTGGCGCCGCCGGCGGCGCCTGGGCCGCAGGCCTCACTGCTGCTGCACCTGTTCGAGCACTCGGCCAGCGGGCTGGTGGTGTGCGACGCCGAGGGCACCGTGCGCCTGTGCAGCCCGGTGGCGGCGGCGCTGCTGGCGGCGACGCCGGCCGAGGTCTGCGGCCAGCCGGTCGAGGTGTGGGTCACGCCGCTGATCGACTTCACTGCCTCTGCCGGTGACACGGCCCTGCCGGCCGGCCAATGGGAGACGCAGGCGCAGCGGCTCGACGGCACGGAGTTCCCGGTGGAGCTGACCGTGAGCGAGACGCCGCTGGACGGCGAGCCGGCGCGTGTGCTGGTGCTGCGTGACATCACCGACCGGCGCCTGAACCAGCAGCGCCTGTCGGACCTGGCCAACTACGACGGTCTTACCGGCCTGCCCAACCGCACGCTGTTCCGCGACCGCCTGGGCCAGGCCATGGCCCGCGCCCGCCGCAGCCGCAGCGCGATGGCGCTGATGTTCCTGGACCTGGACAACTTCAAGGTCATCAACGACACGCTGGGCCACGGCCTCGGCGACGAGCTGCTGCGCCAGGTGGCGGCCCGCCTGCAGGCCTGCGTCCGCGAGGTGGACACGCTGGTGCGGCGCGACACGGCAAGCGATGGCGGTGCGTTCACCGTGTCGCGGCTGGGCGGCGACGAGTTCACGGTGATCGCCGAGAACCTGGCCAGCGCCGAGTCGGCCGTCGTGCTGGCGCGGCGCATCCTGGAGGCGATGGACGAGCCGGTGCACCTGAACGAGCACCAGCTGCACGTCGGCACCAGCATCGGCATCGCGATGTATCCGAGCGAGGACACCGACCTCGACGGCCTCGTGCGCCACGCCGACAGCGCCATGTACCGCGCCAAGTACATGGGCAAGGGAACCTATGCCTTCTACAGCGACGAGCTCACGCTGGAGGTGGCGGCGCGCCTGAAGATGGAGAGCGAGCTGCGCCACGCCATCGAGCGCCAGGAGTTCGCGCTGTGCTACCAGCCCAAGGCGCGGCTGGACGACGGCCGCATCACCGGCGTCGAGGCCCTGCTGCGCTGGCACCCGCCCGGCCGCGGGGCCGTGCCGCCCGACCGCTTCATCCGCGTGCTCGAGGACAGCGGCCTGATCCTGCAGGTGGGCCACTGGGTGCTGCGCACCGCCTGCCTGGAGATGGCGGCCCTGCGGCGCGAGGGCTTCCCGCGGCTGACGCTGGCCGTCAACCTCTCGGCGCGGCAGTTTCGGCAGCCGCAGTTGGCGCGGCTGGTGGCCGAGACGCTGCAGGACACGGGCTTCGACGCCGACTGCCTGGAGATCGAGCTCACCGAGGGCCTTCTGATGGAGGACCACGAGGCGACGCGGCTGACGCTGGCCGGCCTGGCCGAGATGGGCGTGCGTGTGGCGATGGACGACTTCGGCACCGGCTACTCGTCGCTGAGCTACCTGAAGCGCTTCGACATCGACACGTTGAAGATCGACGGCAGCTTCGTCGCCGAGCTGCCCGACGACCCCGAGGACCGCGCCATCGCCACCGCCATCGTCGCCATGGGCCACAGCCTGCAGATGCGCGTGGTGGCCGAGAAGGTGGAAACAGCCGAGCAGGCGCAGTGCCTGCACGAGATGGGCTGCGACGAGATGCAGGGCTACCTGCTGAGCCGGCCGCTGCCGCCGGCCGCGCTGCGGGCCTGGCTGCGCGAGCGGCATCTTCACGGGCCGGCCCGGGCCGAGCCCGCGCCAGAGGCCCGGCGCAGCCTGCCCCGGCTCGACATCGAGGTCGACACCGTGCCTGGCGCCGGGCCCTGAGGCCGCACCCCCCGCCTCCTAGAATCGGCGGCATGCAGGACCATGCGCCGCCGGCCCACCACGATGCCTCCGAGGACCGGCTGCTGCGCGGCTTGAATCCCGAGCAGCTGGCGGCCGTGACGCTGCCGCGCGTGCCGGCGCTCATCCTCGCGGGCGCGGGCTCGGGCAAGACACGCGTGCTCACGACGCGCATCGCCTGGCTGCTGCACACGGGGCAGCTGTCACCGGGCGGCGTGATGGCGGTCACCTTCACGAACAAGGCCGCCAAGGAGATGCTGACGCGGCTGTCGGCCATGCTGCCGGTGGCTGTGCGCGGCATGTGGATCGGCACTTTCCACGGCCTGTGCAACCGCTTCCTGCGCGCGCACTGGAAGCTCGCCGGGTTGCCTCAGGGCTTTCAGATCCTTGACAGCAGCGACCAGCTGAGCGCCGTGAAGCGCGTGATCAAGGCGATGAACCTGGACGAGGCGCGCTTCGTGCCCAAGCAGGTGAGCTGGTTCATCGCCGGCCAGAAGGAAGACGGCCTGCGCCCGCCGCAGGTGGAGGCGCGCGACGAGCACACACGCAAGCTGGTGCAGGTGTACGAGGCCTACGAACTGCAGTGCGCGCGCGAAGGCGTCGTCGACTTCGCCGAGCTGATGCTGCGCACCTACGAGCTGATGCGCGACAACGACGCGCTCCGCGAGCACTACCAGCACCGCTTCGCCCACGTGCTGGTCGACGAGTTCCAGGACACCAACCGGTTGCAGTACGCGTGGCTGAAGATGTTCGCGCCGCCGGGTCGCAACCAGGGCGTGTTCGCGGTGGGTGACGACGACCAGAGCATCTACGCCTTCCGCGGCGCGCGCGTGGGCAACATGGCCGACTTCGAGCGCGAGTACCGCGTCGAGCGCGTCGTGAAGCTGGAGCAGAACTACCGCAGCTCGGGCCACATCCTCGACGCCGCCAACGAGCTGATCGCGCACAACAGCCAGCGCCTGGGCAAGAACCTGCGCACCGATGCCGGCGCCGGCGAGCCGGTGCGCGTGCACGAGGCCACGTCCGACTACGCCGAGGCGCAGTGGGTGCTCGAGGAGATCGGCAGCCTGCACCGCGCCGGCACGGCGCGCAGCGAGATCGCGCTGCTGTACCGCAGCAACGCACAGAGCCGCGTGCTGGAGAGCGCGCTCTTCAACGCCGGCCTGCCGTACCGCGTGTACGGCGGCCTGCGCTTCTTCGAGCGCGCCGAGGTCAAGCACGCACTGGCCTACCTGCGCCTGCTGGAGAACGCCAACGACGACACCAGCTTCCTGCGCGTCGTCAACTTCCCGGCGCGTGGCATCGGCGCGCGCTCGGTGGAGCAGCTGCAGGACGTGGCCCGTGCCACCGGCCGCAGCCTGGCGCAGAGCGTGGGCGGCGTCGACGGCGCGGCGGGCAAGAAGCTCGTCGGCTTCGTGGAACTGGTTGACCGGATTCGTGCCGCCACCCACGGGCGCACGCTGCGCGAGATCATCGACCACGTGCTCGAGGACAGCGGCCTGCGCCTCTTCTACAAGCACGACAAGGAAGGCGAAGACCGCCTCGAGAACCTCGAGGAGCTGATCAACGCCGCCGAGAGCTTCGTCACGCAGGAGGGCTTCGGCAAGGACGCCGTGGCGCTGCCGGTGGACGAGCAGGCCGCCACGCAGGCCGCGCCCGACGCCGACACCGGCGAGATCCTGTCGCCGCTGGCCGCCTTTTTGACGCACGCCAGCCTGGAGGCCGGCGACAACCAGGCGCAGGCCGGCCAGGATGCCATCCAGCTGATGACGGTGCACAGCGCCAAGGGCCTGGAGTTCGACGCCGTGTTCATCACCGGCATCGAGGAGGGCCTGTTCCCACACGAGCAGAGCCTGTCCGATGCCGATGGCGTCGAAGAGGAACGGCGGCTGATGTACGTGGCCATCACGCGCGCGCGCCGCCGGCTCTACCTGAGCTTCAGCCAGACGCGGCTGCTGCACGGGCAGACCCGCTACAACGTCAAGAGCCGCTTCTTCGACGAGCTGCCCGACGCGTCGCTGAAGTGGCTCACGCCGCGGCAGCAGGGCTTCGGCTCGGGCTACGCCCGCGAGTACCAGCAGGCCTGGCAGCGCGGCAGCGGCCTGTCGGGCATCGTCGGCGCCGGGCGTGTGCCGCACCGAGAGGCGCCGCGGCCGGCCCCCGAGGCCTGGGCGCCGCCGCCCACGCCGCCGCTGCCGGCATCCGAAGGCGGCTGGCGCGTCGGCCAGACCGTGTTCCACGGCAAGTTCGGCGAAGGCGTCATCTCGGTGCTCGAGGGCCGCGGCGCCGATGCCCGCGCCCAGGTGCACTTCGGCCGCCACGGCAGCAAGTGGCTGGCGCTGGCCATCGCCAAGCTCACGCCGGTGGATTGACGGCGCCTCGGCGCCGCGCCGCGCTCAGGCCGGCGGGCCTTCGGCTTCTTCGCCCGAACGCAGCACCGGCGAGCCGCCGTAGCTGTCGTTGAAGCTGAACAGCAGCGAGAGGTTGTAGATGGCCACCGAGGTGGCCACGGCCGTGAGCACGGCCACCTGGGCCAGGAAGGGCACGCTGCCCAGCAGGCCGCCGGCCAGCACCGCCACCAGCGCAATGAGGGCGGTGTTGCCGGTGAGCGCGGCCAGGTACAGCGCAAAGGCGGCGCGGTTGCGCCACACCCCCAGCAGGCTGGAGAACAGCGCCTGCCCCGGCCCCTGGCCGCCCCAGTGCACCAGCGGCGGGGCGTGCCAGTACACCAGCGTCACCAGCAGCCACAGCGCGCCCACCACCAGCGACGCGCCGACCACGCCGTCGGAGGTGAGGATGTCCAGCATGCGCGCCTGCGTCTCGGCGTTGCGGGGCTGGTTCTGCAGCTCGGCGAGCTGCTCCCAGGCGCTGCCGGCGATGGCCGCGCCCAGGCCGGTGATGGCCGTCAGCAGCACGGCGTACAGCAGGCCCAGCAGCAGCAGCGACTTGCGCCGCGCGGCGTCGGTGCGCAGCGGCTCGATGAAGGCCTTGGGGTGCACCGGCTGGCCGAGGAGCGCCGCCTGGCCGGCGATCATGAAGCCCAGGCCCACCAGCAGCGGCGCGATCAGCAAGAGCAGCAGCGCCAGCAGCGGGATCAGGGCAGCGACGTTGGCCAGCACGATGACCATCGCGCCCAGGCCCAGGAAGGCCAGCGGCTTGCGGACGAAGAGCCGCCAGGCGTCGCCTACCCAGCGCAGGCCACGCGCGGGTTCGACCGATTTCAGGACGAGGGCCATGTCAGGGCACCGGGTGCCACGGGCTGGCGATGCGATGGCGCAGCACGCGCTCGAAGTGCGTCGGGTCCTTGGGCTGCAGCAGCGCAGCGCTGCGCGGCAGGTGCCAGTCCCAGAGGCGGCTGATCCAGAACCGCAGTGCGGCAGCGCGCAGCAGTGCGGGCAGGGCGCGGATCTCGCCGTGCGTGAGCTCGCGCTCGGCGCGGTAGGCCGCGACGAAGGCGCCGGCGCGGGCTTCGTCGAGCGCGCCGGTGGCGAGATCGCAGCACCAGTCGTTCAGGCACACGGCCACGTCGAACAGCAGCCAGTCGGTGCCGGCGAAGTAGAAGTCGAAGAAGCCGCAGAGCGTGTCGGGCCCGGCGGTGTCGTCGAACATCACGTTGTCGCGGAACAGGTCGGCGTGGATGGGGCCGCGCGGCAGCGCCTGGCCGGCGGGCGAATCGGCCAGCGCTTGCTGGAAGGCCAGTTCGTCCACCAGCAGCGAGGCCTGCGCCGGCTGCAGGTGCGGCAGCACCACCGGCACCGTCTCGGCCCACCAGGCCAGGCCGCGCAGGTGCGGCTGTGCCACCGGCAGCGACTGCCCGGCCACGTGCATGCGCGCCAGCATGCGGCCCACCTGCACGCAGTGGTCGGCGCCCGGCGCCAGGCGGTGGCCGCCGGGCAGGCGCGTCACGACCGAGGCCGGCTTGCCGCCGACCGAGTGCACGAGGCTGCCGTCGGCGCCTGGCTGCGGCGCCGGCACCGGGATGCCGCGCGCGGCCAGGTGCTGCATCAGCGCCAGGTAGTAGGGCAGCTCGGTCGGTGCCAGCCGTTCGAACAGCGTCAGCACCCACTGGCCACGCGCCGTGGTGGCGTAGTAGTTGGTGTTCTCGATGCCGCTGGTGATGCCCTGCAGATCGGTGAGCGGGCCCAGGCCCAGGCGCTGCATCAGCGCATCGGCCTCGGCGAACGAGACTTCGGTGTAGACCGCCATGCCCGGCGATCTAGAAGCGCAGCAGCGACCAGGTGCGCTTGCCGTTGCTGCCGCGGTCGCTCATCGACTCGCGGCCCGGCGGGGCAACCTGGATCTCGTAGGCCGGCGCACCGCCGACCTTGCTCTGCACCACGACCTTGGTGACGACGCCACGGACGCGGTGCTCCTCGATGCGCACGCCGTCGTCCTCGATCACGGTGATGTGCGGGCGCTCGGCCTTCGGTGCCGGCTTGGCCGCGGGGGCCGATGCGGCCTCGGCCGGTGCTGCGGCGTTCTGCGCCAGGGCCGGCAGCGCGGCGCTCAGCAGGGCGGCCAGGGCGAGGGCGCGCGCAGAGGTCGTGATCGAAGGCATCCGCGGGATTCTACCGACCGGCCGCAGGCCACAATGACCCGCGCTCCCGCAAGGCACCCACAGCTCCACGATGACCCCGACAAGCGAAAGCCCCGGCCTGCTGCTGCTGGTGGACGGCTCCAGCTACCTCTACCGCGCCTTCCATGCGATGCCGGACCTGCGCTCGCCTGACGGCTTTCCCACGGGCGCCATCCACGGCATGGTGGCCATGATGACCTGGATGCGCGAGCGCTACCCCGCCGCGCACGCGGCCTGCGTGTTCGACGCCCCAGGCCCCACCTTCCGCGACGACTGGTACCCCGAATACAAGGCGCAGCGCGCGCCGATGCCCGACGACCTGCGCACGCAGATCGAACCCATCCATGAGGCCGTGCGCCTGCTGGGCTGGCCGGTGCTGGTGCCGCCCGGCATCGAGGCCGACGACGCCATCGGCACGCTGGCCCGCGCCGGCGCGGCCGAGGGCCACCGCGTGCTCATCTCCACCGGCGACAAGGACCTGGCGCAGCTCGTCACGCCGCAGGTCAGCCTCATCAACACGATGAGCAAGCCGCCCGAGGTGCTGGACGAAGCCGGCGTGCTGGCCAAGTTCGGCGTGCGGCCGACGCGCATCGTCGACTACCTCACGCTCATGGGCGACACGGTCGACAACGTGCCCGGTGTCGAGAAGGTGGGCCCGAAGACGGCCGCGAAGTGGATCGCCGAGCACGGCAGCCTGGATGCGGTGATGGCCGCGGCGGACTCCATCAAGGGCGTGGCCGGCGAGAACCTGCGCAAGGCGCTCGACTGGCTGCCTACCGGCCGCCGGCTGGTGACGGTGGTGACCGACTGCGATCTGGCCGGACAGGTGCCCGGCTGGCCCTCGCTGGACGCGCTGGCGCTGCGCGAGGTGGACCGCGAGCGGCTGCTCGATTTCTACACGCGCTTCGGCTTCCGCAGCTGGAAGCGCGAGCTGGAGGAGTCGCTGGGCCGCGCGCCCACCGTGGCCGTGGCGGCCCCCCGGCCGGCCGCGGCTGACGCCCCGCCGGCCCCGCCCGCCGCGCCGCTGGCCCGCGAGTACGAGACCATCACCACCTGGGAGCGCCTGGACGCCTGGATCGAACGCCTGATGGCCGCCGAGCTGGTGGCGCTGGACACCGAGACCGACAGCCTCGACGCCATGGTGGCCCGCATCGTCGGCATCAGCTTCGCGGTGGAGCCGGGCCGAGCGGCCTACGTGCCCCTGGCGCACGACTACCCCGGCGCGCCCGAGCAGCTGCCCGCCGCCGAAGTGCTGGCGAAGCTGAAGCCCTGGCTCGAGAGCGCGGTGCACGCCAAGGTCGGCCAGAACGTCAAGTACGACTGGCACGTGCTGATGAACGCCGGCATCGCCGTGCAGGGCTACCGCCACGACACGCTGCTGCAGAGCTACGTGCTCGAGGCGCACATGAAGCACGGCCTGGAGGCCCTGGCCGAGCGCCACCTGGGCCGCCGCGGCCTGAGCTACGAGGAGCTGTGCGGCAAGGGCGCGAGCCAGATCCCGTTTGCGCAGGTGGACGTGGAGCGCGCCACCACCTACTCGGGCGAGGACAGCGAGATGGCGCTGCAGCTGTCGGGCGTGCTGCTGCCGCGGGTGCAGGCCGACGCCGGCCTCGCCTTCGTGTACGAGCAGATCGAGATGCCCACGTGCGCCGTGCTCGGCCGCATCGAGCGCCACGGCGTGCTCATCGACGCCGCCGTGCTGGCGCGGCAGAGCAACGAGCTCGGTCAGCGCCTCGTCACGCTGGAGCAGGAGGCGCACGCGCTCGCCGGGCAGCCCTTCAACATGGGCAGCCCCAAGCAGATCGGCGAGATCCTCTTCGGCAAGCTCGGCCTGCCGGTGAAGAAGAAGACGGCCACCGGCGCGCCGAGCACCGATGAAGACGTGCTGCAGGAACTGGCCGCCGACTACCCGCTGCCGGCCAAGATCCTCGAGGCGCGGAGTCTCTCCAAGCTCAAGGGCACCTACACCGACAAGCTGCCGCTGATGGTGAACCCGGCCACCGGCCGCGTGCACACCACCTACGCGCAGGCCGTGGCCGTGACGGGGCGGCTGGCCAGCAACGACCCCAACCTGCAGAACATCCCCATCCGCACGGCCGAGGGCCGGCGCGTGCGCGAGGCCTTCGTCGCGCCGCCGGGGCACGTGCTGCTGAGCGCCGACTACTCGCAGATCGAGCTGCGCATCATGGCCCACATCAGCGACGATCCGGCGCTGCTGCGCGCCTTCGAGCGCGGGCTGGACATCCACAAGGCCACGGCCAGCGAGGTGTTCGGCACGCCGGTCGACGAGGTATCCACCGAACATCGTCGTTATGCCAAGACCATCAACTTCGGCCTGATCTACGGCATGGGCGCCTTCGGCCTGGCGGCACAGCTGGGCATCGAGCAGAAGGCGGCCAAGGACTTCATCGACCGCTACTTCGCGCGCTTTGCGGGCGTGAAGCGCTACATGGACGAGACGCGCCTGAAGGCCAAGGACCTGGGCTTCGTGGAGACCGTGTTCGGCCGACGCCTGTGGCTGCCCGAGATCAACTCGCCCAACGGCCCGCGGCGCAGCGGCGCCGAGCGGCAGGCCATCAACGCGCCGATGCAGGGCACGGCCGCCGACCTCATCAAGCTGGCGATGATCGCCGTGCAGCGCGAGCTGGATGCGCAGCACCGGGCCACGCGCATGGTGATGCAGGTGCACGACGAACTGGTGCTCGAGGTGCCCGAGGCCGAACTGGCCTGGGCGCGCGAGGCCATCCCGGCGTTGATGGCCGGCGTGGCCCGGCTGAAGGTGCCGCTGGTGGCCGAGGTGGGCGTGGGCGCGAACTGGGACGAGGCCCACTGACCTCGGTATCCCGCCAGGCGGACTTTCGTGGCTTTGCGCCAGAGTCCGCACGCCGCGCAGGCCTTTCGCTGTGGGCACGGCCGGGTCGGGACGGTTAGTCTCACGGCCCATAGCAAAGGGAGGGGTTGAGATGAGCGTTAGGTGCCCTGCCGGCCGGTCGGCCAGGCTGCGACGGCTGCAAGGCCTGGTCGGAATCGTGCTGGTCTGCGGCCTGGCGGCCTGCGGCGGCGGCGGCGGCGGCGACAGCCCGCCGGGCGGCGGCCCGGCGGGGCCCACCGGCCTGGTTCCGGCCGCGGCAGCGCCGGGCGCCGTGGTGGTGGCGGATTCGCGCGACTACCGCCCGCTGTCGGCCGGGTCCACGTGGACCTACCGCCAGTACGCCCGCGGCGTCGGCCCGTCGGAAACCCGAACCCGCCACGAGGGCTCGGGCGCCAGCGAGGTGCGCGAGGTCGACCTGGGCGGGGTCGACTCCGACGTGACGCTGCGCCGCAATGCTGCAGGCGACACCGTCGCCACCTTGCTGCTGCCGCTGGGTGCGGGGCGCAACCTCACCATCAGCGGCACCGAGCTGACGCGGGAGCTCCGCGCTGGCCAGCAGCTGGTGGTCTTCGATTCCCGCGTGGCCGATGTCGGCGACCTCGACGGCGATGGACGCAGCGACGCCCTCGACATCGCCATCTGGCGCGTTGTCGTCGGCCTCGAGGACCAGGTTCTGCCCGCCACCGGCCGGCCGCTGCGCGTGCTGCGCATCGACGAACGCATCGCGCTTCGGACGGTCCCGACCGGGGCCGGCGGACCGCGGCTGAGCGTGGTGCGGGGCAGCAGCTGGTACGCGCAGGGCGTCGGCCTGGTTCGCTCGGTGAGCTTCGCCGACGACGGCGTGACGACCGAGGACGACCGCCGACTCAGCGGCTTCGATGCCGGCAGCCGGGGGCTGGGCACGCTGACCCTGACCGACGGCGCGGTCCAGGCCGTTCCCGTGGTCACCCGGTCCGTGGTGACCGGAGACCAGATCTTCACGCTGGAGTCCGGCGTCGGCCTGGGCCGTCGCGACAGCCGTGGCCGACTGCTGGGCACCGCGCCGTCGACGCGAACGGGCGACAGCTCGTCCACCCAGCAGGAGCTGGCCGCCACCCCCGATGGCGTCCGCCTGATCACCATTCCTCCGCTGGGCTCGCCCGGTGGGATCCAGATCGACGCCGTGGGTGCCGATGGCCGCCTGGCCGGTCCGCGACTGGGTGGGTTCGAGCTGCCCACCGACCGGACGATCCTGTGTGCGAGCTGCCGGCGTCTGGCGAGCCACCCCGAGTCGTCGACGATCTGGTTCGTGACGACCGAAACGGCCATGCCTGAGCCAAGCGTGTCGCGGACCTACCTGGTCCTTCGCCGCCTGGGCAGCGATGGGGCGCTGCGAGGCTCGCCGGTCGAGTACATCCCGCCCTCCGCGGGCAGCTTCGTCATCTTCGAGGTGCGCGACGTGAAGGCGCATGCCGGCGGCGTCTGGGTGCTGCTCGACGAGCTCGTCGGCGGTGTCGGCAGAGGCCTGCGGATCGTGGCCTTCGACAACGCCGGCAACGTCGTCTTCAGCCGGCGCTACCGGCCCGTGACGGCGTCCGGCACCGAATGGGACCGGGTCGGCCTCGTGATGGACGGTTCGTCGCGCTGGCTGCTGTGGACACCTCGGGCCCTGATCGGTGGCACGGGTGACCGTGTTCCGCGGGCGGTGAGGCTGGGAGCAGACGGGGCGCCCCAGGGCGTGCCCGATACCGACGAGGGGCTCGGCGCCGCGAGCCTCGGCGCGCTGCCCGAGGCGCTCTGGGGGAACTGGCCCTTCAACGTCGTGGCTGCAGGCGGGCGCTGGTGGATCAGCGGCTTCGAGATCTCGCCGGCCTACGACGACGGGGCGAGCGGGCCCCGCCAGCACACCGTGATCGGCGTGATCGATCCGGTCGATGAAGCGGGCCTGCGCGGCGCCCCCGCCGTGCTGCGCCATGCGGCCGCCGAGGTCGGCCCGGTGGGGCTGGTGCTGCGCGACTGGGTGCTGTGGGGCACCGGCAGCGGCGGGTTCGGACCGCCCGTGCTGCTCTGGCGCTGACCTCGCCCTCGGCGCGGGGTGGGCGGCGCGGCGACACTGCCGCGCTGGCCCACCCGGACCGGACGCCCCAGTGGACCTGAAAGCATCCATCGCGCTCGCCATCGAGCTTTCTGAAGACGTCATCGACGCCCGCGCGATGCCCAACCTCAGAGGCGGCGAGATCGACGGCCTGGCTTGCGACGACGACACCGAAGCCGACGGCGTTCCCTTCCGCCGCAAGGACTGCGAGTTCACCAGCAGCACGATTGCGAGCCATGGCCGCGACGTCGAGTTCAACGCCGATGTCAACGGCTCGGGGCAGCTGTCGATCAGCGCCAACGAGCTGCTGGAGCTCAAGTCACGCGCCGTCGGCGCTCTTCTTCGGCGTCAGCAGGTCCTCGCTGGCGAGCTCGCGGTTGTGCTGGCGGATCTGGTCGAGGTACGCGAGGCACTGGCGCGTGACGCTGGCCAGCGGCATGGCCTGGAGGCCAAGGACCTGGGCGACGTCGAAACCGTGTTCGGCCGCCGCCTCTGGCTGCCCGAGATCAACTCGCCCAACGGCCCGCGGCGCAGCGGCGCCGAGCGGCAGGCCATCAACGCGCCGATGCAGGGCACGGCCGCCGACCTCATC
>JAIXTY010000030.1 GCA_027483705.1 Rubrivivax sp. | reverse complement strand
GCCTGCGCGCCAGCGACGTGGTCGCGGCGATCACGCCCGAGGCCTTTGGCGTGCTGCTCGGCCGGCTGGAGAGCAAGCACGACGGCGAGCGCGTCGCGGCCAAGCTGGTGAAGGCGCTGGAGCTGCCGCTCACCGTGGCTGGCCAGCCTTGCCGCGTGACGGCGCACGTGGGCCTGGCGCTGTTCCCTGATCACGGCAAGGACGCGCAGGCCCTGCTGCAGCGGGCGACGGCGCAGGCGGCGTCGGTGGTGACCGTGGGCCCCAAGGGCGTCGGCGCCAGCGTGCACCGGCTCGGCGGCCCGGCCGCAAACGACCAGGCCTGAGCATGCGGCGGCGGGCAGGGCGGGCCTGGCAGGTCGGCGCGGCGCTGCTGGCCTGCCGTGGCGCCTTCGCGCAGGCCTCGGGCGCCGCGGAGCCAGAGGCCGGCAGTGGCGAGCCGCCGCGCCGCTGGGCCGCCGCCGTGGGCGGCGTGGCCAGCGTGGGCCCGGAGTTCGCCGGCGCCTCGCGCATCGGCGTCAACCTGCAGCCGGGGTTCGCCGTGCGCTGGGGCCGCGTCAGCCTGGCCAGCCGCAGCGCCTTTGCGGTGCGCAGCGAAGGGGTCAGCGCGCAGGGCGGCCTGCGCGTGGAGCTGGTGCGCAGCGCGCGCTGGCGCTCCAGCCTTGGGCTGCGCTGGGACAGCGGCCGCGACGAAGGCGCCAGCGACGATCTTCGTGGCCTGGGCGACGTGCGTGGCACGCTACGGCTGCGCCTGTCGCTGGGCTACCGCTTCGACGACGGCTGGCGCGCCGGCACCGCGCTGACCACCGACGCCCTGGGCCGCGGCGGCGGCTGGCAGGGCGAGCTCAGCGCCGGCCGCGACTGGCGTCTCACGCCCGCCACCACGGCGGGCAGCGGCGTGTCGCTGGGCTTCGGCGGCTCGCGCTGGCAGCAGAACTACTTCGGCATCACGTCCGAGCAGTCGGCGCGCAGCGGCTACGCGGTCTACACGCCCGGCGGCGGGCTGCGCGACGTGGCCTGGTCGCTGGGCGGCCGCACCGAGCTGGGTGACCGCTGGTCGGTGTTCTACGGCGGCAGCGTGTCGCGCCTGCTGGGCCCCTCGGCCGCGAGCCCGCTAGTGCGCGAGCGCAACGGCTGGGGCCTGAACCTCGGCGTCGTGCGGAGGCTGTGAGTGGCACCGCAGGCGCCCGGCACCGTGCCGCTGTGGCCCCTGTGGCCGCTCGCGCTGCTGGCCGGCCTGCTGCCGCTGGTGGCCACCGTGCTGGCCACGACGCTGTCGATGCAGCAGGGCCTGGTGCCCAGCTGCAACCCGTTCTGGGACGGCTGCACCTCGATCAGCCGCGCGGCGCGCCACGAGCTGCCCAACCACCTGTTCCGCGCGCTGATGCTGCCGGCGGCCACGCTGCAGGCGCTGGTGTGGGTGCTGGTGGCGCGCTGGCTGGTGCAGGCCGGGGCCGGTGGCCTGGGCGTGCGCTGGATCGGGCCGCTGGGCGTGCTGGCCGGCATCGCGCTCGTCACCTACGGCAGCTTCCTCGGCACCGAGGGCGCCACCTACCGCTGGCTGCGCCAGTACGGCACCGTGGGCTACTTCGGCTTCACCTGCCTGAACCTGCTGCTCACCGGCCGCGCGGTGCAGCAGCGCGTGCACGCGGGCCGGCTGTCGATGCCGCGCCTGCTCGAACACGCCATGGTGGCGCTGGCCAGCGCGCTGGTGCTGCTGGCCGTGGGCAACACGATCGTCGCGGCGGCCGTCGGCGAGCCGCTGAAGGGCCGCGTCGAGAACGTCACCGAGTGGTGGGGCGCGCTGATCTTCGTGCTTGGCTTCGTGGCCATCGCGGCGCTGTGGCGGCGCGAACGCGTGGGCGTGGGGCTGTCGCTCGGGGTCAGTCCGCGTTGATGCGCGGCGGGCGACGCGGCCCAATGGGCGCCCGTTGCAGCCATCGCCCGGAAGGACCGCCATGAACCCGTTCCGCCACCTGCTCAAGGCCCGCGGCGCCCGCGCGCCCATCGGCACCTGGATCTCCAGCGCCAGCCCGCTGGTGGCCGAGGCCCTCGGCCATGCCGGCTTCGACTGGGGCGTCATCGACATGGAGCACGCCCCGGCCGACCTGATGGAGGTGGTGCACCTGCTGCAGGCCGTGGGCAACACGAAGATGGTGCCGGTGGTGCGCGTGCCCTGGAACGACGCCGTCGTCGTCAAGCGCGTGCTCGACGCCGGCGCGCAGACGGTGCTGTTCCCCTTCGTGCAGGACGCCGGCGAAGCCGCGCGCGCCGTGGCCGCCACGCGCTACCCGCCCGAGGGCGTGCGCGGCATGGCCGGGGCCACGCGGGCGTCGCGCTTCGGCACCACGCCCGACTACCTGCGCAGTGCCAACCGGGGCGTCGGCGTGATCGTGCAGCTCGAGACACCGGCGGCGCTGGCGCAGCTGGAGGCCATCGCCGCGGTGCCGGGCGTCGATGCGCTCTTCATCGGGCCGGCGGACCTGTCGGCTTCGATGGGCCACGTGGGCCACTTCACGCACCCGTCGGTGATGGCCGCGATGACCGATGCCGCGCGCCGCGCCAAGGCCCTGGGCATGCCCATCGGCACGCTGGGCGCCACCGCCGAGGCGGCCACGCGCTACCGCGCGATGGGCTTCGAGTTCATGGCCGTCGGCACCGACCTGGGCCTCCTGATGCAGGGCGCGCAGGCGGCCATCCGCGCACTGCGCGCAGCCGACGTCGACGCCGGCCACGTGCACACGCTGAGCGAGGGCACGAAGACCGACGCCAACGGGCACTGACTACTTCAGCACGTCACCCAGGCAGAGGTACTTCAGCTCGACGTAGTCGTCCATGCCCTGGCGCGCGCCCTCGCGGCCCAGGCCGCTCTGCTTGACGCCGCCGAACGGCACCTCGGCCGTGCTGATGAGGCCGGTGTTGATGCCCACCATGCCGTACTCCAGCGCCTCGGCGACGCGGAACACGCGGCCGATGTCGCGGCTGTAGAAGTAGCTGGCCAGGCCGAACTCCGTGGCGTTGGCCAGCTCGATGGCCTCGGCCTCGGTCTCGAAGCGGAACACCGGGGCCACCGGGCCGAAGGTCTCTTCCTTGGCACAGCGCATTTCGCCAGTTACCCCGGCCAGCACCGTGGGCGTGAAGAAGCGCGAGCCCTCGGCCTGCGCCGCGCCACCGGTGACGACCCGCGCGCCCTTGGCCAGCGCATCGGCCACGTGCTCCTGC
>JAIXTY010000218.1 GCA_027483705.1 Rubrivivax sp. | reverse complement strand
TGTCCGAGAAGATCGACGGCCTCGAGGTCTTCGACGCCGAGCGCCACGCCGGCCGCGTGCTGGGCATGGGCGACATCGTCGCGCTCGTCGAAGAGGTGCAGAAGGGCGTCGACATCGCCTCGGCGCAGAAGCTGGCCGAGAAGGTCAAGAGCGGCGGCGGCTTCGACCTCGAGGACTTCCTCGCGCAGATCAGCCAGATGAAGAAGATGGGCGGCCTGTCGAGCCTGATGGACAAGCTGCCCAGCCAGCTGACGGCCAAGGCCCAGGGCGCCGACCTCGGCAAGGCCGAGAAGGACGTGCGCCGCATGGAGGGCATCATCCACTCGATGACGCCGCTGGAGCGCCGCAAGCCCGAGCTCATCAAGGCCAGCCGCAAGCGCCGCATCGCCGCCGGCGCCGGCGTGCCGGTGCAGGAAGTGAACCGCCTGCTCAACCAGTTCGAGCAGATGCAGGGGATGATGAAGAAGATGAAGGGCGGCGGCCTGATGAAGATGATGAAGCGCATGGGCGGGGCGATGGGTGGCGGCGGCTTCCCCGGCCTGCCGCGCTGACACTTCGATACGTCTTTTGTGCCGGCCGGCCTTGTGGCCAGGGCCGGCGCGGCCGATGCTGGGGGTTCGCCTTCGACGCAGCCCCCTGCACCCCCCGGATGGAGTCGCTCCCCTCCTACGCCGCCCCGCTGACCGTGCTGCTGCTGCTGACGTGGCTGCTGATGCGCTGGCGCTCGCGCCAGGCGTCGCAGCAGGCGGCGCGGCGCGAGGCGCTGGACACCGTGGCCGACTGGCCGCCCGAGGCCGCCCGCGTGCTCAGCATCACCGAGCGCCAGGCCTACGATCTGCTCAAGCGCGCGATGCCCGGCTACCTGGTGCTGGGCCAGGTGCCGCTGTCGCGCTTCGTGCGCGTGCCGGCACGGCACAGCTACAACGAGTGGCTGCAGCGCGTGGGCTCGCTCAGCGCCGACCTGCTCATCTGCGACAGCGGCTCGCGCGTGCTGGCCGTCATCGACATCCGCAACCCGGAAGAGAGCGCCCGCAGCCGCCGCCGCCACGAGCGCATGGCGCGTGTGCTGCGTGCCGCCAACATCCGCGTGCACGAGTGGCGCGAGGGGCAGCTGCCCACCGTCACCGAGGTGCGCCACGCGATGGCGCACGTGCTGCAGCCGGCCAAGCCCGGCATCAAGCCGACCACGTCGCGGCCGATGCCGCTGATCCCGGTGGCCGATATCGAGGAGGTGCTGTCGGCCGGCGACCGCGCCGCCGCCGAAGCCGCGTTCGACCCCTCGATGGAGCCGGTGCCCAGCGGCTTCTACGACGAGATCGAGGCCACGCCGCAGCGCTGAGGCGCTGGCCGCCGAGGCCGCGCCTCAGCCCAGCAGCGCCTGCGCGAACTCGCGCGCGCTGAAGCTCTGCAGGTCTTCCAGCTTCTCGCCGACGCCGATGAAGACCACCGGCACCGGCCCGCCCGGCCGCGTGGCGCCCCAGCGCGCAATCGCCGCCAGCACGCCGCCCTTGGCCGTGCCGTCGAGCTTGGTGACGATCAGGCCCGTGAGGCCCAGCGCGGCGTCGAAGGCCTTCACCTGGGCGAGCGCGTTCTGGCCGGTGTTGCCGTCCACCACCAGCAGCACCTCGTGCGGGGCGCCGGCCTGCGCCTTGCCGATGGTGCGCTGGATCTTCTTCAGCTCCTCCATCAGGTGCAGCTGCGTGGGCAGGCGGCCGGCGGTGTCGGCGATGACGACGTCGCAGCCACGCGCCCGGCCCGCCTGCACGGCGTCGAAGCTCACGGCGGCGGGGTCGCCGCCCTCCTGGCTGACGATCTCCACCTGGTTGCGACCGGCCCACACGCCGAGCTGCTCGCGCGCGGCGGCGCGGAAGGTGTCGGCCGCCGCGAGCAGCACCTTGGCCTGCGCCTCGGCGAGGTGGCGTGTGAGCTTGCCGATGCTCGTGGTCTTGCCAGCGCCGTTGACGCCGACGACCATGATCACCGTGGGCGCGGCCTCGCCGATGACCAGCGTGCGCTCCAGCGGCGCCAGCAGGTCGCCGATGGCCTCGGCCAGCAGGCCCTTCACGGCCGCCGGCTCGGTGGCGCGGCTGTCCTTGACGCGGCGCTTCAGGTCGGCCAGCAGCGCCTCGGTGGCGGGCACGCCGGCATCGGCCATCAGCAACGCCGCCTCGAGCTCTTCGTAGAGCGCGTCGTCGATCTTCGTGCCGGTGAACACCTGCGCGAGGCTGGAGCCGGTCTTGCGCAGGCCCTGGGTGAGGCGCCCGAGCCAGCCGCTGCGCTCGGGGGCCGGCGCTGGCGGCGACACGGCTGCGGGCACGGCCTGTGCGGCAGGCACCACCGCGGGCAACACCGCGGGCGGCGCCGCCACGGCCGGTGGGGCGGCCTCGGGCGGCGGCGCCTTCTTGCGGAAGAAACTGAACATCGGGGCTTTGGCCTTGGGCCGGGGGTGATGCGCCCCCTTCACACCCGCCGGCGAGGGCGAGCTATACTGATGGGCTCAGGCGCTTTAGCTCAGTTGGTTAGAGCGACGGAATCATAATCCGCAGGTCCGGGGTTCAAATCCCTGAAGCGCCACCAGATTCCAGCAGCGCGCTGCCGCTGCCTCCGCCAAGCCCGTGCCGGCACCGCCGCACGGGCTTTTTGCTGCGCAGCGTCTGCGCGCCGCCTAGGCACTACAGGGCCGCCAGCGAAACCGCATCGGCCTCAGCGAGCGCCGCGCGCAGGTGCGAGACGAGCTCGGCGTCGTCCCAGGGCTTCGTCAGGTAACGGAACACCTCGGCCTCGTGGATGGCGCGACGCGCGTCCTCAAAGCCGGTGGAGCCGGTGAGCAGCAGCCGCACCGTGGTCGGCGACACCTGCCCGATCAGGGCCAGCAGCCCCACGCCATCGAGCTCGGGCATGTGCAGGTCGGCCACGACAACGTCGTAGCGGTGGCGCCGCACGCGGGCCAGCGCCAGCAGCGGATCGGTCTCGGTGTCGAGCAGGAACTCGCCCTGGCACTGGCGGCGCAGCAGGCGGCGCAGCGCGGCCAGCACCGCGAAGTCGTCGTCGACGATGAGGACACGCTTCATGCGCTCACTCCGATGGGTTGCACGTGGGCGACGAGCTGCGACTTCTCGCGCTCCTCGAATTCGCGGATGCGGCGGATGAGCGCCGGCGTCAGCACATGGCCGGCGGTGAGCATCAGCATGCCGCCGCCGGAGAGCAGGTCGCGCGCCAGCACCATGCCGCCCTCGAGCTGCGCGATGCGCAGCGCCCGCGTCGCCGGCCCGGCGGCCGCACGCGGCTCGGTCATCGCGATGAAGGCATCGAGCACGGCAGGATCGAACTGCGTGCCGCGGCCGCGCTGCACCATGAAGCGGGCCTCTTCGCGCGAGAGCGGCGGCTGCACAAGGTGGCCGTTCTGCAGCTCGTCGAAGGTGTCGCAGACGGCCAGGATGCGCGCGCCGATCGGCGTGGCCTCGGCCGCCAGGTGGTCGGGGAAGCCCTGGCCGTCCCAGCGCTCGTGGTGGTGGCGGATGAGGGGCAGCACGCCCTGCAGGTCTTCCAGCCCGATCAGCGACTGCTCGCCGGCCATCGGGTGCTCGCGGTAGCGCTGCTGCTCCTCGGCCGTCAGGCGCGGCACCGGCGTGGTCAGCAGCCGGTCGCCGGCGCCGACGAGGCCCAGGTCGTGCAGCAGCGCGGCCACGAAGACCTCGGTCACCGCGTCCTCGGCCAGGCCCAGGCGGCGCGCCAGCTCGCGCGCCAGCTCGGCCACGCGGCGGCCGTGGCCGGCCAGCGTGCCGCCGCGCAGCTCCAGCAGGTTGGCGAAGACGCGGATGCTCTTCAGGTGATGGCGCTGCAGCCGCTCGTTGGCCTCGCGCAGCTCGGCGGTGCGGGCCTCCACGCGCTGCTCGAGCTCGCCGTTGAGCGCCGCCAGCTCGGCGTTCTGGCGCTGCGTGAGCGCCTGCAGCCGCTCAGTCTCGCGCCTCAGCGCCTGGCGCTCGAGGCCCTCGTGCACGGTGTCGCGCAGCGCCGCCTCCTGCCAGGGCTTCTGCAGGTAGCGGAACACGGCGCCGCGGTTGACGGCGCCGATGGCCGAGTCGATGTCGGCATGCCCGGTGAGCAGGATGCGCACCGTCTGCGGCCACTGCGCGTGCAGCTTCTCCAGCAGCTGCAGGCCGTCCATGCCGGGCATGCGCATGTCGGAGATCACCAGGTCCACGGGCTCCTCGGCCAGCACGCGCAGCGCCTGCTCGCCGTCGCCGGCGGTGACCACGCGCCCCACCTCGCCGCGCAGCACGCGCTGCAGCGCCGATAGGATGTTGGGCTCGTCGTCGACGCAGAGGACCGTGCTCATGACGCCTCGCCCGCCACGCCGCGGTGGCGCACCGGCAGCGTGACGCGGAAGCAGCTGCCCTGCCCCGGCGTGCTGCGCACGTCGATCGCGCCGTCGTGCTTGCGCAGGATGCCGTAGGCCAGCGACAGGCCCAGGCCCGTGCCCTTGCCCACCGGCTTGGTGGTGAAGAACGGGTCGAAGATGCGCTTCAGCGATTCCGGCGCGATGCCGCAGCCGTCGTCCTCGACCTCCACCCAGACGCGGGCCGCGTCACCCTCGCCCTCGGTGCAGGTGCGGACGATGATCGTGCCGCGCGGCGCGGTGATAGCATGCGCCGCGTTGACGAGCAGGTTCATGAACACCTGGTTCAGCTCGGAGGCCAGGCACTGCACCTCGGGCAGCCGGCCGTACTCGCGGCGGACGTCGGCCTTGTACTTGATCTCGTTGTTGACGATGTTCAGCGTCGAGTCCAGGCCGTGGTGCAGGTCGGCCCACTCCCAGTCCTGGCGCTGGTCGACGCGCGAGAAGTCCTTCAGGTCCTGGACGATCTTGCGCACCCGCTTCACGCCCTCGGCCGTCTCGGCCATCAGGCTGGGGATGTCGTCCTTCAGGTAGTCGAGCTCGATCTCCTCGCGCAGCGAAGCCAGCTCCGCGGCCGACGGCGTGCCCGCCAGCAGCGGCTCGGCGGCCTCGTAGGCGGCCAGCATGCGGAACAGGTCGCCGAGGTAGCGCTCCAGCGTGCCGATGTTGCTGAAGATGTAGCCCACGGGGTTGTTGATCTCGTGCGCCACGCCGGCCGCGAGCTGGCCGATCGAGGCCAGGCGCTCGCTCTGCACCAGCTGCTGCTCGGCGGCCGACAGTCGCCGGCTCAGGTCGGACGGGTCGGTCGCCACGGCGGCCAGGGTCTCGGTGCTCATGCCGGCATCTCCTCGGGTTGCGGCGGCGCCGCGGCCACGCCCAGCGCCAGGCAGGTGTCGTCGACGGCCCGGCGCACCCGCTCGGTCAGGGCCGTCAGGTCGAGTGCACCGCCGCCCAGTCGCTGCCAGGCGCCGGCGTCGATCGGGGGCGCCGGCTCTTCCGGGTCGTGGCCGAAGCCGTGCCCGTGCGCCAGCGCGTCGGCCACGTGCACGATGTCCTCCAGGCTCGTCGCGGACGACGCACCGCCCGCCGGTGCGTGATGGCCGGCGATCGCCTCCGCCACCGCGGTCGGCAGGTGCCAGTGGCGGGCGACGGCGGCACCGGCTGCAGCGTGGTCGTCGCCGGCCCTGTCGGCATCGGGATCGGCATCGGGATCGGCGCCAGTGCGGGTGGCCAGCACCAGCCAACCGATGTCGTGCAGCAGGCCGGCAATGTAGGCGCGCTCCACCGGCTGGCCGCGCAGCTCGGCCAGGCCCTGCGCCAGGTGCGCGACTGCCAGCGCGTGGCGCCAGAACCGGTCGAGCCAGCGGGCCCGGCTGCTGCCCACGCTGAACTGCAGCGTCACTGCCGCCGTCATGGCCAGCAGCCGCAGCGAGCGCAGGCCGATCAGCTGCACGGCGTCGTCGATGCCGGTCACGCGGCCCGGCACGCCGTAGAAGGCCGAGTTGGCCAGCCGGAGCAGCCGCGCCGTGAGCGCCGGGTCCTGGCGGATGCGCAGCGCGCAGTCGGCCACCGAGGCCGACTCGTCCTGCAGCGTGGCCTGCAGCGCCAGCACGGCCTGGGGCAGCGGCGGCAGCTGGGCGATGCGGGAGCGAAGTGCTTCGTTCATGCGACCTCCGCGGGCAGCAGCATCAGCAGCCGGCCACCATCGAGCGTGCCGTGGCTCAGCGGCCGCACCAGCAGGCGGTGCAGGCCGCCGGGCAGCGCAACCGGCGCGTCGTCGGCCGCCGTGGCCAGGGCGCCGGGCAAGAGGCTCGCGTCCTGGCCCAGCAGGCCGGCGGCCTCGGGCCAGGCCAACGCGGCACAGCGGTTGGCAAAGGCCACCAGGCCGTCCGGATCGATGCCCAGCACCGGCAATGGCAGCTCGTCGAGCACCTCGCGCAGGCCGCCGGCCATGTCGGCCATCACGCCGGCGTGTTCGCGCTGCTCGGCGGCGCCCTGGGCCAGCTGCGCGTTCAAGCGTGCGAGGTCGGCGTTGGCGGTCTCCACCTGGTGCGCCAGCCGCCGGTTCTCGTCGGCCATCTCCTTGTGGCGCATGGCCTCGGCGACGTGCGCGCGCAGGTGCTGGTCGTCCCAGGGCTTGGTGAGGAAGCGGTAGATCGCGCCCTCGTTGACGGCGTCGATGATCGACTGCAGCTCGGTGTAGCCCGACAGCACCATGCGCACGGTGTGCGGCACCAGGTCCTTGGCCCGGCGCAGGAACTCCACGCCGTTCATGCCCGGCATGCGCTGGTCGGACACGATGACGTCGACCTCGCCCTCCTCGGCCAGCCGCTGCAGCCCCTCCTCGGCGCTGCCGGCGGTGACGATGCGGTAGCCGTCGCGGCGCAGCAGCCGCTTCAGCGCCGACAGGATGTTCTCCTCGTCGTCGACCAGCAGCACGGTGCGCGTGCGCCGCGTGCGCGTGACGAAGCGCTCGGGCAGCCGCGCCCCGCCGCGCACGAAGGCCTCCAGCGCCTCGGGCGCCATCGGCGCGGCGAACCAGCGGCCCTGGATGGCGTCGCAGGCGTTGGCGGCCAGCAGCGCGAGCTGGCTCTCGGTTTCCACGCCCTCGGCCTGCACCTGCAGCTGCAGGCCGTGGGCCATCGTGATGATGGCCCGCGTGACCGAGACGTCGCCGGGCGCGCCGGTCACGTCGTGCACGAAGCCGCGGTCGATCTTCACCCAGTCCAGCGGCAGGCTGCGCAGGCAGCCGATGGACGACTCGCCGCTGCCGAAGTTGTCCAGCGCCACTTCCACGCCCAGGGCCTTCAGCGCGCGCAGCACGGCCGCGGCGCGGGCCAGGTCGGTCACGGCGTTGCGCTCGCTCACCTCCACGGCCAGCCAGGTGGCGTCGGCCCCGGCTTCGCGCAGCAGCGCCTGCACGTGGCGCGCGAGATCCGGACGCTGCAGCTGGGCCGCCGGCAGGTTGACGCCCAGTCGCAGCACCGGCAGGCCGGCACGCCGCCAGTCGCCGGCCTGGCGGCAGGCCCGCGCCAGCACGAACTCGGCGATGGCGCCGATCAGGCCCAGGCGCTCGGCCAGCGGCAGGAACTCGGCCGGCGACACCTCGCCCAGCGTCGCGTCGTGCCAGCGCAGCAGCGCCTCGACGCCGCGCACGCGGCCGTCGGCCAGCGCCACCTGCGGCTGGTAGACGAGCGTCATCGCGCCGTCGTCGAGCTGGTCGACGGCGCGCCGCAAGGCCGACTCGAGCTGCATCTGCCGCATCACCGCCGCGTTCGACTCGGGCTGGAAGAACGCCAGCGGCGCCTCCGCCGAGACCCCGAGCCGCGCCTGCTGTGCCGCCTCGATCAGCGCCGCCGGCGTGGCGGCGTCATCGGGATGGCGCGCGATGCCGACGCGGGCACGGGCGTGGATGTCGGTGGCACCCAGGCGCACCGGCTCCTCCACCGCGGCGGCCAGGGCCAGCGCGCGCCGGCGCAGCGCCGTCGTGTCGCTGCCGCCGCCGTGCTCGATCATCAAGGCGAACTCGCCGTCGCCCAGTTGCGCCAGCGACTCGCCCTCGGCGCAGCCCGCGCTCAGGCGCGAGGCCAGGGCCATGGCGAGCGTGTCGCCGGCGCCGAAGCCCATGCTGGCCTTCACCTCGGCGATGCGCGGCACGTCCAGCGCCAGCACGGCGATGCCGGCCTGCTGCCAGCGCGCGGCGTGCACCGCGGCGTCGATCTGGTCCAGGAACGCGGCGCGGTTGGGCAGGCCCGTCACCTCGTTGTGCAGCCGAGCCTGGCGCAGGCCCTCCTCGGCCTCGCGCTGCGCGGTGATGTCCTGCACCATGCCCACGCCCACCAGCGGCGCCCGCCGGCCCTGCGCCGCGCCGGTGCCCGGCCCCGGCTGCACCATGCCTCGATGCAGCACGACGAGGCGGCGGCCGTCGGCCGTGAGCACGCGGTGCTCGAACTCGAAGGGCTCGTCGGGCGTGGCGCTGCGCCAGATGACGCTGACGAAGTCCCGCTCCTCGGCCGGCACCCACTCCAGCTCGTCCAGACGGCGACTGGCGAGCACGCCACCGGCACCGGCGGGCAGGCCCAGCAGGCGCGTCAGGCCGGCCGACATCGTGATGCGCCCGTTCGCCAGGTCGACCTCGAAGCTGCCCGAGCGGCACAGGGTCTCGGTGCGCTCCAGCATCTCGGCGTTCCAGTCGCCGGCCGGACCGGTCGGCGTCGCCTGGACTTGCGGGGTGTCGTCGCCAGCGTCGGCGCGGAGCAGCGGGGTGTCCATGGCGATCACTTTAATCATTTAGATACTTTATAGCGGATCAATGATACAAGTGATTCGATCAATTTGTCACTTTCGGTCGGTCTCCGTCCGGGGCCGGGCAGTAACATCCGGCCGCCTGCCGAGGACGCCCCATGCTTGGTTCGATCGCCTCCCGTCTGCCCGTCTGGCTGTGCACGGCCACGCTGCTGACCCTGCCGGTCGCGGCCCAGGCGCGGCCCTTCCCGCCCGAGGCCCTGCGCGGCGAGTTGGTGGTGACGGCCCCGCCCGAGGTGCTGCTGAATCAGAAGCCGGCGCGCCTGGCCCCCGGCGTGCGCATCCGCGACGGCCACAACCGCGTGGTGCTCAGCGGCAGCCTCGTCGGCCAGAAGGTGCTGGTTCACTACACGCGCTTTGCCGACGGACAGCTGCGCGACGTCTGGCTGCTCACCGCCGCCGAGGCCGCGCGCCAGCCCTGGCCGCGCACGCCGGCCGAGGCTGCGGCCTGGCACTTCGACCCGCCGTCGCAGACCTGGACCAAGCCCTGACCCCGGGGCCGGGCCGGCCGGCGTGGCGTGGGCTGCTCCGGTAGACTCGCGCCCCTTTCCACAGCCCCTGGATCCACACCATGACCCGCTGTGTCACCAGCGCCGCCCCGCGCGGCGCGCGGCAGCCATGAGCGCCGCCGACAGCCCGGCCCCGAAGAAGGTCTTCATCCGCACCTTCGGCTGCCAGATGAACGAGTACGACTCGGACAAGATGGCCGACGTGCTCGGCGCCGCGCAGGGCTACGAGAAGACCGACGACCCCGAGGCCGCCGACCTCATCCTCTTCAACACCTGCAGCGTGCGCGAGAAGGCGCAGGAGAAAGTCTTCTCCGACCTCGGCCGCGTCAAGCACCTCAAGAAGAAGGGCGTGCTCATCGGCGTGGGCGGCTGCGTGGCCAGCCAGGAGGGCGCGGCGATCATCGAGCGCGCGCCTTACGTCGACCTCGTCTTCGGCCCGCAGACGCTGCACCGGCTGCCGCAGATGATCGAGGCGCGCACGGCGCAGCGCCGGCCGCAGGTGGACATCTCGTTCCCCGAGATCGAGAAGTTCGACCACCTGCCGCCGGCCCGCGTCGAAGGCGCGAGCGCCTTCGTCTCGATCATGGAAGGCTGCAGCAAGTACTGCAGCTACTGCGTCGTGCCCTACACGCGCGGCGAGGAGGTCCACCGCCCGGTGGACGACGTGCTGGTGGAGGTGGCCGGCCTGGCCGAGCAGGGCGTGAAGGAGGTGACGCTGCTGGGGCAGAACGTCAACGCCTTCCGCGGCGTCATGGGTGGCACGAGCGAGATCGCCGACTTCGCGCTGCTCATCGAGCTGGTGGCCGAGATCCCCGGCATCGAACGCATCCGCTACACCACGAGCCATCCGAACGAGTTCACGCAGCGCCTGGTGGATGTGTACGCCCGCGTGCCGCAGCTCGTGAGCCACCTGCACCTGCCGGTGCAGCACGGCTCCGACCGCATCCTGATGGCCATGAAGCGCGGCTACACGGCGATGGAATACAAGAGCACCATCCGCAAGCTGCGCGCGGTGCGGCCCGACATCAGCCTGTCGAGCGACTTCATCGTCGGCTTCCCCGGCGAGACCGAAGACGACTTCGGCAAGATGATGAAGCTGATCGAGGACATCGGCTACGACGCCAGCTTCAGCTTCGTCTTCAGCCCGCGCCCGGGCACGCCCGCCGCTGCGCTGGCCGACGAGACGCCGCAGGACGTCAAGCTCAAGCGGCTGCAGCACCTGCAGGCCACCATCGAGGCCAACGTGCGGCGCATCAGCGCCAGCCGCGTGGGCACGGTGCAGCGCATCCTGGTCGAGGGGCCCTCACGCCGGCCCGGCAAGGACGGCGCGCCCGAGCTGATGGGCCGCACCGAGTGCAACCGCATCGTCAACTTCGACGGCGGCCCGCAGGCCGCGCGCCTGGTGGGGCAGATGATCGACGTGCGCATCACCGAGGCGCTGCCGCACTCGCTGCGCGGCACGCCGGTGCTGCACGACGAAACCGCGGCGGCCTGAGCCCGGGCCTCAGCGCCCGGGGCCGAAGCCCCGCCACCAAAGCGCGCCGGCGCAGGCCAGCACCATGCCGGCGTAGGTGGCCATGCGGCCGTCGCGGCCGAACACCACGAGGCCCAGCACCACCACCACCGCCGGGGCCAGCGCCGCGGCCGTGGCCAGGCGCTGCCAGCGCACGCCGGCCAGCTCGCGCCGCCACAGCAGCTTGGCCAGCGCAGCCGCCAGCGCGCCCAGCATCAGCGCGGGCAGGAACAGGTTGGTCAGGTGCCAGACGGCGTCGAGAGGGCCCATCGGAATGTGAGCTTGGTTTGACGTGGACAAAACGCCCATGCCGCCCCGGGGTGGTGCGGCTGGCGCGCGGCTCCTACAATTGTCTCGTGAGCGTCATCGCCCTCGGGCTCAATCACACCACCGCCCCGCTCGACCTGCGCGGCCGGCTGGCCTTTGCGCCCGAGCACACCGCCCCGGCCCTGCAGGCCCTGCGCCAGCAGCTGCAGCGCGCGGTGCCCGAGGCGGCGCTGGTCTCCACCTGCAACCGCACGGAGCTCTACGTGGCCAGCGCCACGCCCGCCGGCGCCCAGGAGCTGGTCCGCCCCGCGGTGGAGTGGCTGGCCACCCAGGGCGGCATCGCGCCGGCCCAGCTGCAGTCGCACAGCTACATCATGGAAGACCGCGCCGCGGCGCGCCACGCCTTCCGCGTGGCCAGCGGCCTGGACAGCATGGTGCTGGGCGAGCCGCAGATCCTGGGCCAGATGAAGCAGGCCGTGCGCCTGGCCGACGAAGCCGGCACCCTGGGCACGACGCTGCACCAGCTGTTCCAGCGCAGCTTCTCGGTGGCCAAGGAAGTGCGCACCGCCACCGAGATCGGCGCCCACAGCGTGAGCATGGCGGCCGCCGCGGTGCGCCTGGCCTCGCAGCTGTTCGAAGACCTGTCGCAGATCAAGGTGCTGTTCGTCGGCGCCGGCGAGATGATCGAGCTCGTGGCCACGCACTTCGCGGCGCGCACGCCCAAGGCCATGGCCCTGGCCAACCGCACGCTCGAACGCGGCGAGAAGCTCGCCGCCCGCTTCGGCGGCGAGGCCCTGCGCCTGGCCGACATGCCCGACCGGCTGCACGAGTTCGACGCCGTCATCTCCTGCACCGCGAGCACGCTGCCCATCGTGGGCCTGGGCGCGGTGGAGCGGGCGCTGAAGGCGCGGCGCCGTCGGCCGATGTTCATGGTCGACCTGGCCGTGCCACGCGACATCGAGCCCGAGGTCGCGCGCCTGTCCGACGTCTACCTCTACACCGTCGACGACCTGTCGACACTCGTGCAGACGGCCAGCGACAAGCGCCAGGCCGCCGTGCAGCAGGCCGAGGCCATCATCGACGCCGGCGTCATCAGCTTCCAGCACTGGCTCGATCAACGCGCCGCCGTGCCACTGATCCAGGCCCTCAACCGCCAGGCCGAGGACTGGGCCACGCTTGAGCTGCACCGCGCCAAGAAACTGCTGGCCAAGGGCGAGTCGGTCGAGGCGGTTCTCGAAGCGCTGAGCCGCGGGCTCACGCACAAGATGCTGCACGGCACCATGGCCGAGTTGCACGCGGCCGAGGGTGACGACCGCTCGCGCCTGGCCGACACGGTGTCGCGCCTCTTCCTGCGCTCCGGCCGCCACGGCGGCGGCGACCAGAACCCCCGTTAGCGCCGCGTCGGCGGCCTGTGCCCTGCCCTCGTGGGCACGGGCCGGGCTGCCGTCTTGCCCTGCGCCAGCTGTTCATTTCGCCAGCCGCTCCCTCCGCCATGAACCCCTCCCTGCGCGACCGCTTCGACCGCCTGGCCCTGCGGCTGGCCGAGCTCGACGCCACGCTGGCCGATGGCCAGGTGGCCGCCGACCTGAAGCGCTACCGCGCGCTGCTGCGCGAGCAAAGCGAGGTGCAGGGCATCGTCTCGCGCTGGCAGCGCTACCAGCAGCGCGAGGCCGACGTCGCCGAGGCGCGCGAGATGCTCGCCGGTGCCGACGCCGACATGGCCGCGATGGCCGCGGAAGAGATCGCCAGCGCCCAGGCCGAGATGCAGCGGCTCGAAGACGAGCTGCAGGCCGCGCTGCTGCCCAAGGACCCCGACGACGGGCGCAACGCCTTCCTCGAGATCCGCGCCGGCACCGGCGGTGACGAGAGCGCCCTCTTTGCCGGCGACCTGGCGCGCATGTACCTGCGCTTCTGCGAGCGCCAGGGCTGGCGCACCGAGGTGCTGTCGCAGAGCGACTCGGAGCTCGGCGGCTACAAGGAGATCGTGCTGCGCATCGAGGGCGACGCGGTCTACGGCCGCCTGCGCTTCGAGAGCGGCGGCCACCGCGTGCAGCGCGTGCCGGCCACCGAAAGCCAGGGCCGCATCCACACCTCCGCCTGCACCGTGGCCGTGATGCCCGAGCCGGACGAGGCCGAGGAGATCACACTGAACCCGGCCGACCTGCGCATCGACACCTTCCGTGCCAGCGGCGCCGGGGGCCAGCACGTCAACAAGACCGACAGCGCGATCCGCATCACCCACATCCCCACGGGCCTGGTGGCCGAGTGCCAGGACGACCGCAGCCAGCACCGCAACAAGGCCAAGGCGATGGCCGTGCTGCAGGCGCGGCTGCGCGACAAGGAACAGGGCGAGCGCGCCGCCAAGGAAGCCGCCACGCGCAAGAGCCTGGTCGGCAGCGGCGACCGCAGCGACCGCATCCGCACCTACAACTTCCCGCAGGGCCGGCTGACGGACCACCGCATCAACCTCACGCTGTACAAGCTGCAGCAGGTGATGGACGGCGACCTGGCCGATGTCGTCGACGCGCTCGTGGCCGCGCGCGCCGCCGAGCAGCTGGCCGAGCTGGCCGCCGCCTGATGCGCATCGCCGACGCGCTGGCGCAGGCCCGCGAGGCCGGCGTCGACCGGCTCGACGCGCAGTGGCTGCTCGGCCACCACCTGCAGCAGGGCCGCGCCTGGCTGCTGACGCATGACGATGCGCCACTGCCCGCTGCGCTGGCTGCCGCGTGGCCCGCCCTGCTGGCGCGCCGCGCCGCCGGCGAGCCGCTGGCCTACCTGGTGGGCGAGCGCGAGTTCTGCGGGCTGCGCCTGGCGGTGTCGCCCGCGGTGCTGGTGCCGCGGCCCGAGACCGAGGACCTGGTGCGTTGGGCGCTGGAGCTCATCGACGCCGGCGCAGTGCCGGCCGCTGGCCCGGTGCTGGACCTCGGCACCGGCAGCGGCGCCATCGCGCTGGCGCTGAAGCAAGCGCGGCCCTTGCTCACCGTGCATGCCAGCGACGCCAGCCCCGACGCGCTGGCCGTGGCGCGCCACAACGCCCAGCGGTTCGAGCTACCGGTGCAGTTCCACCCTGGCGAGTGGTGGCAAGCCGTGCCGGGCCTGCGTGTGGCCTTGGCCATCTCCAACCCGCCTTACGTGGCCCCCGGCGACCCGCACCTGGCCGCGCTGGGCCACGAGCCGCTGCAGGCGCTGGTGCCCATCGCGGATGGCGGTACCGGCCTGGCCGACCTGAAGCGCCTGATCGACGGCGCCGCCCCGCACCTGCTGCCCGGCGGCTGGCTGCTGCTGGAGCATGGCCACGACCAGGGCGAGGCCGTGCGCGAGCGCCTCGCACAGGCCGGCTTTACCGAGGTGGCCACGCGCAGCGATCTCGCCGGCTTGCCCCGCTGCAGCGCAGGCCGCAGGCCTTGACGCATACTTTCGGCCCTCTCCGAACCCACCAAGGCGCGACGAACATGAGCGACGTCCAGCAACGCATCGACGAGATGGTCAAGGGCCACAAGGTCATGCTCTTCATGAAGGGCACGGCCCAGTTCCCGCAGTGCGGCTTTTCCGGCCGCGCCATCCAGATCCTCAAGGCCGCCGGCGCCAGCGGCGTGAGCACCTTCAACGTCCTCGAGGACGAAGAGGTCCGCCAGGGCATCAAGGACTACGCCAACTGGCCGACGATCCCGCAGCTCTACGTCAACGGCGAGTTCGTCGGCGGCTCGGACATCATGATGGAGATGTACCAGTCCGGCGAACTGCAGCAGCTGCTCGCCAAGGGCTGACGTGACCATCATCCGCTCGCCGCGGCTCGTGGTGGGCATCACCGGCGCCACCGGGGCGCTGTACGCGGTGAAGCTGCTGCAGCGGGCGGCCGAGCTCGACGTCGAGACGCACCTCGTCGTCACGCCCGCAGGGCTGCTGAACGTGCACCACGAGCTGGGCCTGGACCGCAAGGCGCTGGAGGCGCTGGCCTTCCAGGCCTACTCGCCCGGCGACGTGGGCGCCTGCATCGCCAGCGGCAGCTTCGACACCGCGGCCATGGTCGTGGCGCCCTGCTCGATGAAGACGCTGGCGGCCATCGCGCACGGCTTCTCGGACAACCTGCTCACGCGCGCCGCCGACGTCACGCTCAAGGAACGGCGGCGGCTGGTGCTCATGGTGCGCGAGACGCCGTTCAACCTGGCCCACCTGCGCAACATGACGGCCGTCACCGAGATGGGCGGCATCGTGTTCCCGCCGCTGCCGGCGTTCTATCTCAAGCCCAGCAGCATCGACGAGCTGGTGGCCGAGGGCGTGGAGCGCGTGCTCGCGCTGCTGGGCCTGAAAGGCGCGGAACCGCAGTCCTGGCAGGGCCTGTAGGCCTGCGACTGCAACGACTCAGGCGGAGGGGATGTCCCACTGCCGGCGGGCACCAAAGACCAAGTCCGGGTACTTCGCCTTGCCCCGGCTGCCGTTGTATCGGCCCAGCGCCATGAAGAGGTCGCCTTTCTCGCGCTCGAGGTAGTGGCGCAGGATGACGCAGCCGAAGCGCAGGTTGGTCTGCAGGTGGAACAGGCGGCGCGGGTCGCCGTCGCCAATCAGGCGCGCCCAGAACGGCATCACCTGCATGTAGCCGCGTGCACCGGCGGAGCTGATGGCGTACTTGCGGAAGCCGCTCTCCACCTGGATGAGGCCCAGCACCAGCGCCGTCTCCAGCCCGGCACGGCGGCTCTCGTACCACACGGTCTCGAGGAACTCGATGCGCACGTGGTGCTCGGCCTTGCGACGCTTGAGCCGGTCGCTGGCCGCGCCCAGCCAGCGCAGGTAGGCGAGCCGGTCCTCCATGCGGGTGAAGCCGGGCTTGGGCGGCGCCGCGTCGGCCACCGAGGCCGACAGCGCCGTGCGCACGGCGTCGGACAAGGGTTCCTCGATCTGCGCACCGGCCTGAGCCCTGCTGGCGGGCAGCAGCAGCAGCGGCAGGCTCAGGCAGGCGCGGCGGTCGGTCATCGCCGGGTCACCCAGGCCATCCAGGCCTCCAGCGGCCAGCGGCGCGGGCCGCTGGCGCGCGCGGCCAGCCCGGCGGCCATCCACAGCAGCACCGCAAACAGCAGCAGCCCGAAGGGGCCCGGCTGCAGACCGAGCCCGACGCCACTGAAGAGCAGCAGGCAGACGAACCCGTGGCCGACATAGAGCGTGAGCGTGCGCTGGCCCAGCGGCGCCAGGGCCGGCAGCCAGCGCGCGTGCCGCGCGTGCTGGGCCAGCGCCGTCACCATCACCATCGACAGCAGCGGCCCGACGGAAAAGCCCAGCACCTCGACCATGCCCAGCGCGTCACGGTCGCCGCCGAAGACGATATAGCCCAGGCCGTAGACCGCGTTGAGCACGATCGCCGGCCAGGCCCAGCGCTGCAGCAGCCGCCGCCGTTGGCCGGCCCAGCGTGGATGGGTCAGCCAGCGCAGGCGGGCCGCAGCCACACCCGCGAGCATCAGCAGGCGCAGCAAGGCAAAGCCGATGACCAGCGTGCCGATCTGGATGAACAGGTAGCCCTCGGCATTCAGCCGCCAGAACTCGGGCCAGCTGGCCACCGCGGCAAAGCTGGGCTCGGGGTCAGCACCCGGGTCGGTGGCCGGCGCCGACGCCAGGCCCGCCACGACGACCACAGCCGACACGGCCCCCACCACGATTGCCCAGATGAGCGCACGGCGCAGCACGCTTCGCAGCCGGCCCCAGGGCGCCGTGGCATGGCGCAGCACCAGCCAGCCGATCAGCGCGTACATGGTGAGGATGTCGCCGAAGTAGATGAAGACGCCATGCAGCACCCCGAGCAGCAGCAGCCCGCGCTGTCGAGCCCGTGCGCGCTCCAGCGCCGGTGCCCGCGGCCGGGCGGCCAGCGCCAGGGCCAGGCTCATGCCGAACAGGAACGCCAGGATCGGATAGGCCTTGCCCTGCACCAGGAAGGCGCTCAGGCCCTGCAGCAGCCGCGACGCCGCGCCGGCCTGCGCGGCCTCGTCGCCCAGCACCGCGCCCCAGGGGCTGCTGAGGTAACCCGCAGCGTTGACCACCAGCACGCCCAGCAGCGCCAGCGCGCGCAGCGCGTCCGGGAACGGCTCGCGAACCCCTGCCGCCACGGGCTCGGTGGGCCGCCGGCCGTTCAGCGACGCGCTGGCAGCGCCGCCATGGCCTTGGCTGCTGCCTCGGCCAGCGGCACCACGGTGGCGGCGCTGTCGCGCCGGCCTTGCATCTCCACCGTGCCGGCCTTCAGGCCGCGGTCGGAGATCACCAGGCGCAGCGGCACGCCGATCAGCTCCCAGTCGGCGAACATGGCGCCTGGGCGCTCGCCGCGATCATCGAGCACCACGTCGATGCCGGCGGCGGCCAGCGTGTCGTGCAGCTGCTCGGCAGCGGCCTTCACGTCGGCGCTGCGGTCCATGCCGATGGGGCAGATCACGCACTCGAAAGGCGCGATCGACGCCGGCCAGACCATGCCGCGCTCGTCATGGTTCTGCTCAATGGCGGCACCCAGGATGCGCGTCACGCCGATGCCGTAGCAGCCCATCTCGAAGGGCTGCGGCTTGCCGTTCTCGTCCAGGAACGTGGCGCCCATCGGGATGCTGTACTTCTTGGTGCCCAGGTAGAACACGTGGCCCACCTCGATGCCACGCTGGATGGCGAGCACGCCTTTGCCGTCCGGGCTGGGATCGCCGGCGACGACGTTGCGGATGTCGGCCACCAGATCGGGCTCGGGCAGGTCGCGGCCCCAGTTGACGCCGGTGAGGTGGAAGTCGGGCTCGTTGGCACCGCAGACGAAGTCGGCCATGTTCGCCACGGTGCGGTCGGCGACGATCTTCACGGGCTTCTTCAACCCGTCCTTCGAAAAGACAGGGCCCAGGTAGCCCGGCTTGCAGCCGAAGTGCTCCTCGATCTCGACCACGGTGGCGAAGCGCCAGCCGTCCTTCAGGCCCGGCACCTTGCCGGTCTTCACCTCGTTGAGGCTGTGGTCGCCGCGCACGAGCAGCAGCCACACGGTCGTCTTGACGATGTCGCCTTTGTCGTCGAGCTGGTCGGTGGCCAGCACCAGTGACTTCACTGTCTGCGCCAGCGGCAACTTCAGCAACTCGGCCACGTCCTCGCAGGTGCTCTTGCCGGGCGTGGGCGTCTTCGTCATCGCCTGCGTGGCGGTGCCGCGCGTGGCCAGCAGAGGCAGCGCCTCGGCGAGCTCGATGTTGGCGGCGTACTCGCTCGTGGGGCAGTAGACGATGGCGTCTTCACCCGTGTCGGCGATGACCTGGAACTCGTGCGAGGCGTCGCCGCCGATGGCGCCGGTGTCGGCGGCCACGGCACGGTACTGCAGGCCGAAGCGGTCGAAGATGCGCTTGTAGGCCTCGAACATGACCTGGTAGCTCTTCAGCGCGCTGGCCTGGTCGCGGTCGAAGGAGTACGCGTCCTTCATCGTGAACTCGCGGCCGCGCATCAAGCCGAAGCGCGGCCGGCGCTCGTCGCGGAACTTGGTCTGGATGTGGAAGAAGTTCCGCGGCAGCTGCTTGTAGCTGCGCAGCTCCTGCCGCGCGATGTCGGTGATGACCTCTTCGCTCGTCGGCTGGATGACGAAGTCGCGCTGGTGGCGGTCCTTCACGCGCAGCAGCTCCGGGCCGTAGGCCTGGAAGCGGCCGGTCTCGCCCCACAGCTCCGCCGGCTGCACCACCGGCATCAGCAGTTCCACGGCGCCGGCACGCGTCATCTCGTCGCGGATGATGCCCTCGACCTTGCGGATGACGCGCAGCCCCAGCGGCATGTAGTTGTAGATGCCGGCGCCGAGGCGCTTGATGAAGCCGGCGCGCATCATCAGCTGGTGGCTGACGATCTCCGCGTCGGAAGGCGCTTCCTTGAGCGTGGAGATGAAGGTCTGGGAGGCTTTCATGAGGCTCTTCTGAAGGGCCGGTGGCCACGGTCCTGCCGGGCAAGCACCCTGTTCAGCGCCGAAGCCGCCTGCTGTTTGCACCACCGCGGCGGCTTGCGGGTTTCCCGGGTTCCGGGGCCGCACCGGGCCGGTGCAATAATGAAATCAGTCACAAATCGGGGTTCATTATGCTCGACCGGGAAGGCTTTCGGCCCAACGTCGGCATCGTCCTGCTGAACTCGCGCAACCAGGTTTTCTGGGGCAAGCGACTCCGCACCCATTCCTGGCAGTTCCCGCAGGGCGGCATCAAGCACGGCGAGACGCCGGAGCAGGCCATGCTGCGCGAACTTCACGAGGAAGTCGGCCTGCGCCCCGAACATGTGCAGATCATCGGCCGCACGCGCGACTGGCTGCGCTACGAGGTGCCCGAGCACTTCATCCGCCGCGACGCGCGTGGCCACTACCGCGGCCAGAAGCAGATCTGGTTCCTGCTGCGCCTGCTGGGCCGCGACAGCGACATGAACCTGCGTGCCACCGACCACCCGGAGTTCGACGCCTGGCGCTGGAACGACTACTGGGTGCCGCTGGACATGGTCATCGAGTTCAAGCGCGGCGTCTACGAGATGGCGCTCACCGAACTCGCGCGCTTCCTGCCGCGGGTGAACCACCACAACCGTTATCTGCGCTCAGGGCTGCGGGCGCAGCGCCTGGATGCCGACGCGCGCCCCAGCGCCCCGATGCCACCACCCGAGACCGAGACCGGCGAGCCGCCCGTCTGAGCGGCGGCCCGGTGTTCAGTCGATGAGCACCAGGTTCGTTCGGTGGATGAGCTCGGGCTCGTTGGCGTAGCCCAGCAGCGCTTCGATCTGCGACGAAGGCTTGCGGGCGATGAGCCGCGACTCGGCCGACGAGTAGTTGGCCAGGCCACGCGCCACCTCCACGCCGTCGAGCGTGCGCACCGCGATCACGTCGCCGCGCGCGAACTCGCCCTCGACCTCGTGCACGCCGATCGGCAGCAGGCTCTTGCCCTCGTCGCGCAGCTTGGCCGCCGCGCCGGCATCAACACGCACCGAGCCGCGCATCTGCAGGTGGTCGAGCATCCACTGCTTGCGCGCCGCCAGCTTGGCGGTGCCGGCCACCAGCGCGCTGCCGATGGCCTCGCCTGCGGCCAGGCGCAGCAGCACGTCGCGCTCGCGGCCCCAGGCGATGACGGTGCTGGTGCCGCTGCGCGCCGCGCGCCTGGCGGCCAGCACCTTGGTGAGCATCCCACCGCGGCCGATGCTGCTACCGGCGCCGCCGGCCATGGCTTCGAGCGCCGGGTCGCCGGCGATGGCCACGTCGATGAAGCGCGCGTCGGGGTCCTTGCGCGGATCGGCCGAGTACAGGCCGCGCTGGTCGGTGAGGATCACGTAGGCATCGGCGTCCACCAGGTTGGCCACCAGAGCGCCCAGCGTGTCGTTGTCGCCGAACTTGATCTCGTCATTGACCACCGTGTCGTTCTCGTTGATCACCGGGATCACGTTCAGCGACAGGAGTGTGAGTAGCGTCGAGCGCGCGTTCAGGTAGCGCTCGCGGTCGGCGAGGTCGGCGTGCGTGAGCAGCACCTGGGCGCTGGCCATGCCGTGCGCGCGCAGCCGTGTCTCGTACATCTGCACCAGGCCCATCTGGCCCACGGCGGCGGCGGCCTGCAGCTCGTGCAGCTCCTTTGGCCGGCTGGCCCAGCCCAGGCGCTTCATGCCCTCGGCGATGGCACCGCTGGACACCATCACCAGCTCGCGCCCCTGCGCGGCCAGCGCCGCCAGCTGGCGCGACCAGTTGTCGATGGCCTCGGCGTCGACGCCCCGGCCCTCGTTGGTGACGAGGCTGGAGCCGACCTTGACGACGATGCGCCGCGCGCCCTGCACCACGCCGCTCACAGGTCTGACCTCCGCGCTGCGCGCTGCGGGATGAGCGCTTGGGAGCGGCCCGGCGCGCTCATGCGGCGCCTCCGTCCCCCGTGGGGCCGGGAGAAGGCTCGTCGAAGCGCCGGTCGGGCGGCGGCGCCGGCGGCGGCAACTGCTCGGCGACGAAGTTCTGGATCTTCTCCAGGAGCGGCTGCAGCCCGTCGCGCGCCAGCGCCGAGATCGCGAACACCGGGCCCTTCCAGCGCAGGCGCTTCACGTAGTCCTTGACGCGCGCCTCGCGCTCCTCGGTCGGCACCATGTCGAGCTTGTTGAACACCAGCCAGCGCGGCTTGGCGTGCAAGGCCGGGTCGTACTTCTTGAGTTCGGCGACGATGGCCTTGGCCTGCGCCACGGGGTCGACGTTATCGTCGAACGGCGCCGCGTCGACGATGTGCAGCAACAGGCGCGTGCGCTGCAGGTGGCGCAGGAACTGGTGGCCGAGGCCGGCGCCTTCGCTCGCGCCTTCGATGAGGCCCGGGATGTCGGCGATCACGAAGCTGCGCTCCGGGCCCACGCGCACCACGCCGAGGTTGGGATGCAGCGTCGTGAACGGGTAGTCGGCGATCTTGGGCCGCGCGTTGCTGACGGCGGCGATGAAGGTGCTCTTGCCGGCATTGGGCATGCCCAGAAGGCCCACGTCGGCCAGCACGCGCAGCTCCAGCTGCAGCTTGAAGCCCTCGCCGGGCCAGCCCGGCGTCTTCTGGCGCGGGCTGCGGTTGGTGCTGCTCTTGAAGTGCAGGTTGCCGAAGCCGCCGTCGCCGCCCTTGGCCAGCAGCACGCGCTGGCCGTGCTGCAGCAGTTCGGCCATCACCTCGCCGGTCTCGGCGTTGCGGATGATCGTGCCCACCGGCATGCGCATCTCGATGTCGGCGCCGGCGGCGCCGAACTGATCGGAGCCGCGGCCGGGCTCGCCGTTCTTGGCGTCGAAGCGGCGCGTGTAGCGGTAGTCGATCAGCGTGTTGATGTTCTGGTCGGCCAGCGCGAACACGCTGCCGCCCCGGCCGCCGTCGCCGCCGTTGGGGCCGCCGAAGGGGATGAACTTCTCGCGCCGGAAGCTCACGCAGCCGGCGCCCCCGTTGCCGGCGGCGATGTCGATGGTGGCTTCGTCGAAGAACTTCATCGGGACGGCTCCAACCGGATGGCCCGGCGGCGGCTCAAACAAAGAAGCCCCGGCGGGCCGGGGCTTCGTGGCGAACTTTGTGGCGAAGGGCGCGCGGGCGCCCGTGGCGTCAGGCCGCCGGCGTCACGAACACCGTCTGGCGGTTGCTGGCGCCCTTGACGTCGAACGAGACCGAGCCGTCGACCAGCGCGAACAGCGTGTGGTCACGACCCATGCCGACGCCGCGACCGGCGTGGAACTTGGTGCCGCGCTGGCGCACGATGATCGAACCGGCGGTGACCGTCTGGCCACCGTAGACCTTCACGCCGAGCATCTTCGGCTGCGAATCGCGGCCGTTGCGGGTTGAGCCGCCGCCCTTTTTCTGTGCCATGGTGCTTGCTCCTTAACCGTTGACCGCAGCGATCTGCAGCTCGGTGTAGGTCTGGCGGTGGCCGCCGTGCTTCTGATAGTGCTTGCGGCGACGCATCTTGAAGATGCGCACCTTGTCGTGCTTGCCATGGGCCACGACCGTGGCCTTGACGTTTGCACCCGCGACCCAGGGTGTACCCACCTTGAGCTCGGCACCCTCGCCAACGGCGAGGACCTGCTCGATGGTGATTTCCTGGCCCACGTCCGCAGCAATCTGTTCTACCTTGATCTTTTCGCCGGCAGCAACCTTGTATTGCTTGCCACCGGTTTTTATGACCGCGTACATGTGGAGGACCTTTCAGTGATGCCCTGCGCGACCCGATGCGCCTGCGGCCCTGTTGCCCACCGGCCAGCTGGAGCCGGCGGCACAGGGCTCGTGCGCTCAATGCGCAGAGCCCTTGAATATAGCATGAACCCGCCGCGTGAAGCCGGGCTGGCCGCACCCACCGGCCCCGGCAGGCCGGCAGGCGTGTCGGCCTTCCTATAATCAGCGCTGCTGCTGCGCCCGCCTGTGCTGAACGCCACCGCCCCCGCCCCTGCCGCCGCCGACCCGCTCGACGCGGCCATGCGGCGGGTCGACGACGTCATCCGCGAGCGGCTGGCCTCTCGCGTGGCGCTGGTCAACCAGATCTCGCAGTACATCATCGGCGCCGGTGGCAAGCGCATCCGACCGCGGCTCGTGCTGTTGTTCGCCGAGGCGCTGGGCTTCGACGGCCCCGAGCGCCACGAGCTGGCCGCCATCGTCGAGTTCATCCACACGGCCACGCTGCTGCACGACGACGTCGTCGACGAATCCGCCCTGCGCCGTGGCCGCGCCACCGCCAACGCGATGTTCGGCAATGCCGCCAGCGTGCTGGTGGGCGACTTCCTGTACTCGCGCGCCTTCCAGATGATGGTGTCGGTGAACCGCATGCGCGTGCTGCAGGTGCTGGCCGATGCCACCAACGTGATCGCCGAGGGCGAGGTGCTGCAGCTGATGAACCTGCACGACCCGGACCTGGCGGTCGAGGACTACCTGCAGGTCATCCGCTACAAGACCGCCAAGCTCTTCGAGGCCAGCGCGCGCCTGGGCGCCGTGCTGGCCGATGCCCCTGCGGACATCGAGGAAGCCGCGGCCGCGTATGGCCGTTCGCTGGGCACGGCGTTCCAGCTCGTCGACGACCTGCTCGACTACGAGGGCAACAGCAGCGAGCTCGGCAAGAACGTCGGCGACGATCTGCGCGAAGGCAAGCCCACGTTGCCGCTGCTGCTGGCCATGGCCCGGGCGACGCCGGAAGAGCGTGCGCTGGTCCGCGAGGTCATCGAGTTCGGGGGCGAGCACCGCCTGGAGGAGATCCTCGCCATCGTCCGGCGCACCGGGGCGCTGGAGGCCACGCGCACCGCGGCTCAGGCCGAGGCCGACGACGCCCGCCGCAGGCTCGACATGCTCCCGCCGTCGAGGGCCCGCGAAGCTCTGCTAGAATTGTCGGTTCGGGCGGTGAACAGGTCTTCCTGATTTGCTGCCGACATCGGGGTGTAGCTTAGCCTGGTAGAGCGCTACGTTCGGGACGTAGAGGCCGGAGGTTCGAATCCTCTCACCCCGACCAGGATCCTCGCTCCGGCGCCCCGCTGCGGCCCAACGGCCGCGCGGCGCCGGGCAGCCCCGCACCGGGGTCACGGCCGGGTCGGCTTGCGTTTACACCCCGGGGAGGATCGGCGATGATGACAAGATCACCGCAACACCGCCTTGATGCCGATGGCCGCTGATACGCAGGTCGAGTCTTCCCCGTCGTCCCTCGCGGCGTCGCTGACCGGGGTTGCCCGCGTGCTGGTCAATGCGGGCAAGCTGTCCGCGAAGGCTGCCGAAGAGCTGTCGAAGTCGGCGCGCGAGCGCAAGGTCAACTTCGTGGCCACGGTGGTGGGCGCCAACGCCGTCAAGCCCGACGAGATCGCGCACGCACTGTCCAATGCGCTGGCGCTTCCGCTGCTTGACCTGAACGCGGTCGACCTCCAGAAGCTGCCGCGCAACATCATCGATGCGAAGATCGCGAACCAGTACCAGCTGATCGCGCTGGGCAAGCGCGGCAACCGCATCTTCATCGGCGCTGCCGATCCCACCGACCAGGAAGCCAGCGAGCGCATCAAGTTCGCGCTGCAGCTGCAGCCCGAGTGGGTGATCGTCGAGTACGACAAGCTCGCGCGGCAGCTCGAGAGCGCCGGCACCAGCGCCACCGAGGCGCTGGAATCCCTGGCCAGCGGCGACTTCGACTTCGACGTCACCGAAGAAGACGCCACCCAGCCCGAGAGCCAGGAGGTCACCGCCGACGTCGAGGACGCGCCGGTGGTGCGCTTCCTGCAGAAGATGCTGATCGACGCGATCAACGCCCGCGCGTCCGACCTGCACTTCGAACCCTACGAGTACAACTACCGCGTCCGCTTCCGCATCGACGGCGAGCTGCGCGAGATCACCCAGCCGCCGATCGCGATCAAGGACAAGCTGGCCTCGCGCATCAAGGTCATCTCGCGGATGGACATCGCCGAGAAGCGCGTGCCGCAGGACGGCCGCATGAAGCTCAAGTTCGGCAACAAGGCCATCGACTTCCGCGTCAGCACCCTGCCCACGCTGTTCGGCGAGAAGATCGTGATCCGGATCCTCGACCCGTCTTCGGCCAAGCTGGGCATCGACGCCCTGGGCTACGAGCAGATCGAAAAAGACCGCCTG
>JAIXTY010000112.1 GCA_027483705.1 Rubrivivax sp. | reverse complement strand
GGCCTAACCCCTCGCTCAAGCTGACCCGCTACGGCAGGCACTGTAAGCCCGGCCTGAGGTACTCCGTACATTGTCTCAGTCCGGGCTTACAGTACCTGCCTACGCGGGCAGCTTAGCTCGAACGTTAGGCATCACATCACCACCATGGCATCCGCCGTCGAAGTGCTCAAGTTCACAGACGCTCGGGAATTCCTCTCCCGAGTTCGACTATCGGCAGACACTTGGTGGGACGCAGATTCCGCTCGCTCAGATTGGGTCTTTCGCGGAGTTGGCGACGCGGATTGCTGGACCTTAGTTCCTTCTGCTTGGCGGACTGGCAACACCAACTTTGACCGACTATGTGAGCATGTTCGCAGTCAAGTCCTGCCACTCTCGGACAACACGGCCCCTACTCCCGCCCTACGAGAGTATCTGGAGTGTCGAGCTGCAGAACAGGAGGCCGTGCATGTGTTCGCTCAACTTGCGCGCTCTCTAGGGTTCAAGATCGAGGGCCATACTCAAAGTCCACTCGACATTCGCTTGCTGATACATGAGTCGCTAGGGTTTGGGCAAGTTGGAAGTCATGATCTCTTTGCGCTAGCGCAGCACCACGGAATACCGACCAGACTCCTCGATTGGTCGCTTGACCCAATTGTAGCGACATTCTTCGCCGCTTCCCCACCATTCCGCAGGAATGAAGATTCGTCAATATGTCTGTGGGCGCTAAACACTTCTCGGCTACAAGTCGCACAAGCAAAGCTCACAACCGGCACCGCGCCCAGAGTTCATGTGTATTACCCTGAGAGATCAACAAACGCTTACCTCCACTCCCAAAGCGGAGTAATGACTGAACTCGCACCGGCTAAATCATTCTATGTTGAGAACAGGCGTTGGCCAAGCGTCGAGGAGGCAGTTAGCGTGCTTGCCTCTGACAGGCAAATCTTGGTTGGCCATAGGCTGTCACACGATCAGGTTCCACTCCTCCTTCGACTGCTTAGTCGCGAAGGGGTCAACCGAGCGCAGCTCATGCCTTCGCTGGACAATGTCGCCCAGACGGCAATGGAAAGTCTTGCCCGGCCGCGGTGATGCCTAACCCCTCGCTCAAGCCGACCCGCTACGGCAGGCGCTGTAAGCCCGGGCTGAGGCACACTGTGCATCATCTCAGCCCGGGCTTACAGCGCCTGCCTCCGCGGGCAGCTTAGCTCGAACGTTAGGCAGCACAGGAAACATGTCCCCTACCCTCATCGTTGAACCACTAGCGCAGCACCGCCACTTGCTCCCCTTGCTGGCCGAGTGGTTCGTTTCAGAGTGGCTAGGTTGGTATGGCCCCGGTGGAGAGGGAAATGTCACTCAGGATCTCCAAGAGTTTGCTGCCAGTGAAGCAACGCTTCCCGTTGGGTTCGTCGGGCTCTTGAGTGGCAAGCCAGTCGGAGCCGGAGCCCTTAAGACTGAGTCCATCCCTAGCCACAAGCATTTAGCCCCGTGGGCCGCAGCAGGATACGTCTTACCGAATCAGAGAGGGCAAGGCATTGGCGCAGCGCTGCTCAGGTCCATGCTCGTTCATGCACGGTCACTTGGGCACGTGCATGTCTACTGTGGTACCAGCACGGCAGAGTCGCTGCTGTTGCGGTCAGGCTGGGTGGCCATCGAGGTCACGCAACATGCCGGTAAACCGCTCACCATCTTCCGCAGTGCTGCCTAACCCCTCGCTCAAGCTGACCCGCTACGGCAGGCCTTGTAAGCCCGGTCCGCGCCAGTCGTACTATCGTCGCGTACCGGGCTTACAAGTCCTGCCTACGCGGGAAGCTTAGCTCGAACGTTAGGCCGCACAACTCACGCCATGACCCGCTGGCTCGACTTCTCTGGTGCTCCGCCCCTCCTGATCCCTAGCCGACTTCTGAAGCAGTGGCGAGGAGGCGAGGATCCAGCCACCGGAGCGTACTTGGATCTGGACACAAAGCAGCCCCGAACAGACTACGACAGAGCCTGCAGTGCAGCTTGGCCGGGCCGTGGAGTTCTGTTGGTGGGAGATGCGTCTGCGCTATCCCTTTACACCGAGTTTGACGAACACACGTGGGACGAGGATCGTAAGCTGGTCGCTTGCGGAAGTTGGCTGCCTACTGACACAGAGCTCAGCAAAGCAGTCTGGAGTGATCCACTCGAGTGGGAAGTGCAAGACTCGGAGTTCTATCTGGTCAACTCGGCCGCAAGTGGAACGGACTCACTGAGTTCAGCAGAACTTCTCCCCGTCTTGCTTCAGCCCGGACGGTACGTCATCGAGTACGCGGACCTTGAAGCCAACAGAGTCGGCTGCTTCCATCGCTTCACTCTCATCCAGGCATCGCGCGGTGCGGCCTAACCCCTCGTTCAACCCTGACCCGCTACGGCAGGCGCTGTAAGGCCGGGCAACGCCAGTGTGTACCATCGTCGTTGCCCGGCCTTACAGCGCCTGCCTCCGCGGTCAGGGTTAACTCGAACGTTAGGCATCACAGGAGAAGCCGTTTGCGCTCGTCGCATCAATCCAGCGTCGTACGGCTTGGCGATCGACCCGCCCAGGAGCCGCAGGTCTACTACGTCAGCGAGCACAAGCTGATTTCCGGCAATCCGAAGCAGCAGTTCTGGGTCGAGCACGAGTCTCCGGGCCGCGAGTTCTGCGCCGGAGTCTGGGCCAGCGAGGTTGGCGAGTGGAAGGTTCGGTACACAGAGCAAGAGTACTGCCGCATCCTTGAGGGCCGAAGTTTCCTCACCCACGAGGACGGAACCGCCCAAGAGTTCTCTGCAGGCATGGAGTTCATTGTTCCGCGTGGGTTTGTCGGAAGCTGGCGCGTGGTTGAGCCCACTCGAAAGCGCTTCGTCATCTATGAACCCACACCACCTGGAACCGCGGCCGCCGAGTGATGCCTAACCCCTCGCTCAAGCTGACCCGCTACGGCAGGCTGTGTAAGCCCGGGCCGTGGCACATGGTGCATCATCACAGCCCGGGCTTACACAACCTGCCTCCGCGGGCAGCTTAGCTCGAACGTTAGGC
>JAIXTY010000100.1 GCA_027483705.1 Rubrivivax sp. | reverse complement strand
CTTGCGCGCACTCGGCGCACGCCTCATGGCCGAGCGGACGGTGTCGGCATGACCCATCCCCAGGTCGTGACGGCCACGACGGCTTCTGTACGGCTGCCGACCTGCAACGCACGCAGCAAGGCAGTGACGTGGTTCTTGACCGTGGGTTCGGCCAGGTTCAAGGTTCGCCCGATCGACTTGTTGCTTCGGCCCTGGACCAACAGTGCCAACACCTCGATCTGGCGGGCGGTCAGGCCCAACGAATGGGGTGTCGGCACGTCCGCGGAAGCCTTGCGTCCTCTGGGCTGGAGTGGCGCAGAGGCCTCTGGTTGCAGGGCAAAGACGGGGACGTACACCCCACCGGCCAGCACCACGGCCAGCGCCCCGGCAACAACTTCACGACGGTCTGACTTGGGAATGAAGCCGCTGGCCCCAGCCGATAGCGCCGCCCGAGCTGTCGCCGGATCGTCATTGCCTGACAGCACCACCACAGCCATGGCCGGATGCTCGTCGGACCATTCGGCCAACAAGTCCAAACCATCGGCGTCCGGCAACTGCAGATCGAGGAGCACCAGGCCCGTGTCCGGCGCCTGGGCCAGATGCTGGCGTGCCTGCGCCGCTGTGGCGGCGGTCACCACCTCCGAGCCCGCGTGCAGAGATACGAGAAGATCCTGCATGGCGTCGCGGATGAGTGCGTGATCGTCGACTACAAGGAATTTCATGACTCGCCTGGTGAAGGAACGGTCCCGATGAACAGCAGCAATCGACGCGTCTGGATGCTGAGCGTTGGCGCGGGTGCGCTTTCGACAGCGGCATCCTACGCGCGCGCCAACGGCCTGAGGCGCATCGGAGTTCTGGGAATGACCAGCCCCACTGGATACGCCGCACGCTGGGGTGCCTTCCGCCAAGGCCTTGGGGCTCTCGGATGGCTCGACGGCAAGCAGGTCGAATTCGTCGAGCGATACGCCGACGGCCAGCTGGACCGACTGCCCGGACAGGCGGCCGATTTGGTGAGCGCGAAAGTCGACGTGATCGTGACCCACGGCATCCCAGGAGCGCGAGCTGCGCGGCAGGCGACACAGACGGTGCCGATCGTCGTGGCGGCCATCGCAGATCCTGTTGCCGCAGGCTTGGTGGCATCCTTTGCGCGCCCAGGGGGCAACATGACAGGACTCGCCTTCCTGGCTCAGGAAATGGCTGCAAAGCGGATGCAATTGCTCAAGGTTGCATTGCCCCGCGCAACCCGCGTGGCCGTGCTGTCCAACCCCCGCAACCCCTTGTTCAGCCAGGCCATGGTCGAGGCCATGCAGGGCGCCGCGCTGCCCTTGAAGCTGGCTCTGCAGCGTTTTGAGGTTGCCGATGAGTCACAGTTCGGCACTGTCCTTGAAGACGTGGCGGCTCGGGGCCAAGAGGCCGTGGTCCTGCCGGAGGAGGCCATGTTCAACGCGCATGTGAGAGAACTGGCCGCCCTGGCGCTGAAGCATCGTCTGCCCTCGGTCGGCACCAAGGACTTCTGCGACGCCGGGGGGCTGGTGGGTTATGGCGCCGACTTCAACGCGATGTTCGAGCGAGCAGCCCACATGGTCGACCGTGTGCTGCGCGGCGCCCGGCCTGGTGATCTGCCGATCGAGCAGCCGACTCGGTTCGAACTGGCCGCCAATCTGCGTACAGCGCAGGCACTGGGCATTGAAGTTCCAAAGCTGCTGACGATGCGGGCAGACATCCTCATCCGTTGAGGAGTCGTTGGTCCCTCGGCCGCTGCACGGGTCCGCTGATGGCTCAGGGCATGACATCCGAAAGGCCGCTTGGGGCCGAACACGGCTGATCAGCGCACGCCGAGTCCACAGCCGCCCTCAAACCGGCCGCGCAAACAGCGGCGTCTCGCCGCCGGCCACCACCACGCGCACCGCGCGCGGCCAGTTCGGGGCCTGCTGCTCCAGCTGGCCGATCACGCGGGCGCCGGCCATGTCGAGCGTGGCGGCGTCGATGACGATCAGCGTCGCGCGGCGCGGCACGAAGCCCTGCAGCGCCGTCGGGCGCGGCGCGATGCCGGCGTCCCAGGCGTCGGTGGGCTGCAGCGCCCGCCACCAGGCAGCGTCGGCCAGCAGCGCCCGGCCGCGCAAGGCCAGGCGGGCCGCGGCCCCGGCGGCGTCGGCCATCGCCCAGCTGCCGTCCAGCAGCAGGCAGGCCCGTCGCGCCACGGCGGCGTCGGCCACGTGCAGCACGCCGAAGGGCCACTCGATGCGGGGCGGCGCCCAGGGCATCCACAGCGGCCGGCTGGCCGGGCCCGCGCCCAGGCGGCAGGCCGCCAGCAGCCGCGCCGTGGCCTCGCAGTGGCGCGGGCCGCCGTCGGGCAGCGGCACGGGCGCGAGCCGCGCCGAGTCGAAGCGCGACAGCACCGCGGCTAGTCCGCCAGCGCGCGCACGGCGCGGCCGATGCCGTCGCCCACCGGCACACCCAGCGTGCGCAGCGAGCATTCGACGCCGGCGATGGCGCCGAGGATGTTGCTCTCGTTCTGGTCGCCCAGGTGGCCGATGCGGAAGGCACGCCCGCGCAGCGGCCCCAGGCCGCCGGCCATCGCGACCTGGAAGCGCTCGCGCGCCAGCGTGCGCAGGCCGTCGACATCAAAGCCCTCGGGCACGCGGATCGCCGTGACGCTGACGCTGCGCGTGGCCGGCTCGCGAGCCACGAAGTCCAGCGCCCCGCCCTCGCGCCAGCCCTCCACCGCGGCGTGCACCGCACCCGCCAGGCGCCGGTGTCTCGCATAGACGTTCGGCAGGCCTTCCTGCTGCAGCAGCGCCAGCGCCGCGGCCAGGCCGTGCAGCAAGGGCAGCGGCGGCGTGCCGCAGAACTTCTGGTAGTTCATCGGGCCGTCGCGCGAGACCCAGTCCCAGTAGAAGCGGGGCGCCGCATTGGCCTGCGCGGCCGCGAAGGCGCGCTCGTTGAGCGCGACGAGGCCCAGGCCCGGCGGGCACATCAGCCCCTTCTGGCTGGCGCCGATGACGACGTCGAGGCCGCGCTCGTCCATCTCGATCGGCTCGCAGCCGAGCGAGGCCACGGCATCGGCCACCAGCAGCGCCGGATGGCGCGCGTCGTCGATGGCACGGCGCAGTGCGACGAGATCGCTGGTGACGCCGCTGGCGGTGTCGGTGTGCACCGCGAAGACGGCGCGGATGCGGTGCGCGCCATCGTCGCGCAGCGCTGCGGCCACGGCCTCGGCGTCGATGGGCCAGCCCTCGCGCCAGGGCGTGCGCACGACCTCGCGGCCCAGCGCCTCGGCCACGCGCGCCCACTGGTCGGCGAAGTGGCCGGTGCCGGGCACCAGCACGGCCTCGCCCGGCGCCGCGAGGTTCTGCACCACCGACTCCCACACGCCGTGGCCGTTGGCGATGAACATCAGCACCCGCGTCGCCGCGCCCGTGCCCAGCACCTGGCGCAGCCCGGCCTCGCTGGCGGCGATGGACGCATCCACGCGCGGATCGGCGAGGTCCATGTTCTGCACGTTCATCGCGTGCAGCACCTCGTCGGGAATGGGGCTCGGGCCCGGCGCGTGCAGCAGGCGCCGGCCGGGAATGCGGGAAGAAGGTTCGCTCATGGCCCGATGCTATCGGGCCGCCTGCGGCCGAAGCCCGTGCTCAGTTGGCCTCGAGGCCGGCCTTCTTGACGAGCTGCGCGTACTTGGCCAGCTCGCGCCGGAAGGCCTGGGCCGCCTGCTCGGGCGTGGAGATCGCGATGGTGTTGCCCTGCCGTGCCATCGTCTCCTTCACGCCCGGGTCGTTGAAGGCGGCCACGACGCCGTCGTGGATGCGCTTCACCTCGGCCGCCGGCAGGCCCTTGGGGCCGAGCACCGCGAACCAGGCCTCGACCACGTAGCCCGGCAACCCCTGCTCCACGAAGGTGGGCACGCTGGGCGCCGCGGCGATGCGCTGCGCCGTGCCCACGCCGATGGCCTTGAGCGCGCCGCTGGCGATGTGCTGCTGCACGCTGGGCAGCGCCACGGTGGCGAAGTCGATCTGGCCGCCGATGAGGTCGGTCACCATCGGGCCGACGCCCTTGTACGGGATGTGCTTGGCGGTGGCGCCGGCCTCGTCGAGGAACATCTCGCCGGCCAGGTGCAGGATGGTGCCGTTGCCGCCGGAGCCGAAGTTCAGCTGGCCGGGCTTGCTCTTCAGCAGCGCGACGAACTCCTTGCTGTTGTTGGCCGGCACGTTCTTGTTCACCACCAGCACGATGGGCGTGCTGCCGACCACCGCGATGGGCGTGAAGTCGCCCGGCATGTCGAAGGGCAGGCTCTTGATCACGCTCGGGAAGATCACGGCGTTGTTGCTGACGACGCTGAGCGTGAAGCCGTCCGGCGCCGAGCGCGCCAGCTGCTGCAGGCCGATCACGCCGCCGGCGCCAGGCTGGTTGTCCACCACCACCGGGTGGCCCAGGGCCTTGGCCAGCGCCGGCTGCGCAGCGCGCGTGATGGCGTCCACGCCCGAGCCGGTGGCGTTGGGCAGCACGAAGCGGATGGTCTTCTCGCCCGGGGTCTGGGCCCAGGCGGGCAGCGCGCCCGTGATCGCCGAGGCCGTGGCGGCAGCGAGCAGGTGGCGGCGGGTGGTGGAAGCAGTCATCGGTGGTCTCCGGTGTCGTTGTCGAAAGCAGGAACTCAGGCCACGAAGCCGCCGCCCAGCAGGGCGTCGATCTCCGCCGGCGTCTTGCCCAGGAGCGCGAGCGTCGCCCGCGTGTGCTCGCCCGTGCGCGGCGGGTTCAGGCGCACGCCGGGGCGCTGGCCGCCCATCGTGAAGGGCAGCAGCGTGGTGCCCACGCTCTGGCCGGCGCGCTCGCCGTCGGGCAGGGTGATGGGCGCCAGGCCGCCGGTGGCCAGCAGGTGCGGATCGTCGTACAGGTCTTCGGGGCGGCGGATCGGCGCGTAGGGCAGCCCGGCAGCCTCCATCGCGGCAGCGATGTCGTCGGCGCGGCGCTGGGCCAGGCGCTCGCGCAGCGCCGGCATCATCGTGCCGCGGGCCTTGACGCGCTGGTTGTTGGTGGCGAGTTGCGGGTCGGCCTTCAGGTCGGCGAAGCCCAGCGCGTCGCAGAAGGTCTGCCACTGCGCGTCGGAGACGGCCGCCAGGAAGATCTGTTCGCCGCCGGCCACCGTGAACACGTCGTACACCGCCCAGGGGCTCTCGCGCGCGGGCATCGGCGCGGGGTGGCGGCCGGTCACGGCGAACTGCAGCATGTGCTGGCCCACCAGGAACACGTTGTTCTCGAAGAGCGCGCTGGTCACGGCCTGCCCGCGGCCGGTGATGCCGCGCTGCACCAGCGCCGCCAGGATGCCGATGGCGCCGAACAGGCCGCCCATGATGTCGTTGACGCTGCTGCCGGCGCGCAGCGGGTCGCCGGGGCGGCCGGTCATGTAGGCCAGGCCGCCCATCATCTGCACCACCTCGTCGAGCGCTGTGCGGTGCTCGTACGGGCCGGGCAGGAAGCCCTTCAGGCTGGCGTGGATCAGCTTCGGGTTGGTGGCTGACAGCGACGCGTGGTCGAGCCCGTACTTGGCCATCGTGCCGGGCTTGAAGTTCTCGATCACCACGTCGGCCGTGCCGCACAACTCGCGCGCCAGCGCGGCGCCCTGCGGGTGGTGCAGGTCGAGCGTGATGCTGCGCTTGTTGCGGTTGAACATCGGGAAGAAGCCCGCACCGGCACCCAGCAGCGTGCGCGTGCGGTCGCCACCCAGCGGCTCGACCTTGACGACGTCGGCCCCCAGGTCGGCCAGCACCATGCCGCAGGTCGGGCCCATGACCATGTGGGTGAACTCGACGACCACCAGGCCTTCGAGCGGCAGCGGCGCCGCGCTCATGCGGTGGCCTCCGCCTGCAGCGTCTTCGGCAGCCCGGCGCGCGCGATGGCGCCGTGCAGCGGCTCGCCGGGCAGCCACTGGGCCAGATCGCCGCGCAGCCGCAGCAGCTCGGTGAGCTGCAGCCCCGTGGGCACGCCCATGCTGGCAAAGAGGTAGGCCACGTCCTCGGTGGCCACGTTGCCGCTGGCGCCCGGCGCGTGCGGGCAGCCGCCCAGGCCCGCCAGCGACGCGTCGAAGCAGCGCACCCCGGTCTTCCACGCCGCCCACACGTTGGCCACGCCCAGGCCGCGCGTGTCGTGGAAGTGGCCGAAGGCCAGCCGCTCGCCCACCACCGCGCGGGCCTTCGTGAACAGGCGCTGCACCTGCTCGGGGTCGGCGTAGCCCACGGTGTCGGCCAGGCCCAGTTCGTCGGCGCCGGCGTCGAGCGCAGCCTGCAGCAGCCGCAGCACCTCGGCTTCGTCGACGCGGCCCTGGATCGTGCAGCCGAAGGCGGTGGACAGGCCCACCTCGAGTTGCACGCGGCGGCCGGTCTCGGCGGCATGGCGGTCGCGCGCGGCGGCGATGGCGGCCAGCTCGGCCAGGGCTTCGTCGGGCGTGCGCTTCAGGTTGGCCAGGCTGTGCGCGTGGCTGGCCGACACCGGCATCAGCATCGCGTGCGCGCCGCTGGCCAGCGCGCGCTCGGCGCCCTTGAGGTTGGGCACGAGCACGCTGATCACGGCGCCGGGCAGCGCCAGCCCGGCGGCCACGACCTCGGCGGTGTCGGCCATCTGCGGCATCAGCTTCGGGGGCACGAAGCTGCCCACCTCGAACTGGCGCAGGCCGGCCGCGTGTGCGGCGCGCAGCCAGGCCGTCTTGTGCGCGGTGGGCACGGTGCGGGCCAGGATCTGCAGCCCGTCGCGCATGCCCACCTCGCGCACGACGACGGCGTCGGGAGACTGATTCATGGCCCGCGACTGTAGCCACGCGCACCGACAATGCGGCTCCGACCGAACCCGAGCCCACCCGACCCCAGGAGACACGCCCGATGCTGCGCCGCCGTTCCGCCACCACCGCCCTGGCCTCGCTGGCTGCCCTGGCCGCCACCGGCACGTTCCCGATGCGCGCCACGGCCCAGACCGCCGCCACGCGCCGGCTCATCGTGCCCTTTGCGCCCGGTGGTCCCATAGACGTGACGGCCCGCGTGCTGGCCGAACGCGTGAAGGACACGCTCGGGCCCGTGGTCATCGAGAACAAGCCGGGTGCCGGCGGCAACCTGGGTGTCGACCTCGTGGCCAAGGCGCCGGCCGACGGCCTGACCATCGGCATCGCCGCCGTCGCCATGCACGCCATCAACCCCTGGCTGTACGCGAAGCTGCCCTTCGACCCCATCAAGGACTTCGCGCCCGTCACGCAGATGGTGCGCATCCCCAACGTGCTGGTGATGAACGCCGAGGTGGCGCAGCGGCTGAAGATCGCCAGCCTCAAGGACTTCCTCGCCTACGCCAGGGCCAACCCGGGCAAGCTCAACTACGGCAGCGGCGGCAATGGCAGCGCCGGCCACCTGGGCGGCGAGATCCTCAAGCAGCGCGGCGGCTTCTTCGCGGTGCACATCCCCTACGCCGGCGCGGCACCGTCGCAGCTGGCGCTGGTGTCGGGGCAGGTCGACTACACGCTGGACAACCTGGCCGGCGCCGCGGCCAACATCCGCGCCGGCAAGATCGTGGCGCTGGCCGTCACGAGCGCGCAGCGCAGCGCGCTGATGCCCGAGGTGCCGGCGCTGGCCGAGGTGCTGCCCGGCTTCGAGATCGACACCTGGTGGGGCCTCGTGGTGCCCGCCGCCACGCCGAAGGCCGAGGTGCAGAAGCTGCACGCGGCCTTCGCGGCGGCGCTGGCTGCGCCTGAGGTGAAGGCGCGTTTTGCGCAGCTGATGGCCGAGCCGGTGGGCGGCACGCCGGAGCAGTTTGCGGCGCTGATCCAGCGCGAATACAAGCGCTACGAAGGCGTGGTCAAGGCCTCCGGCGCCAAGGCCGAGTAAGGAACCCGAGCAAGGCGCCCGCACCATGGAGCTTGCCACGCTGCCGCCCGCGCCCACTCCGGCCGAACTGGACGCGCTGGCCGAGACGCCCGCCCTGTGGCTGCCGCTGCTGGAGACGCTGGCCCGGCGGCACGGCGTGCACGCGCCGCAGGGGCTGACGGCGCCAAGCTCGAGCACGGTGCTGGTGGGGCTGGCGCCGCAGGCCGTGGTGAAGGTGTATGCACCCTTCCTGCGCGACCACTTCGCCTACGAGCGGGCGGCGCTGGCCCACGTGCACGGCCGGCTGTCGCTGCCGACGCCCGCCCTGCTGGCCGAGGGCGAGTTCCAGGGCTGGCCCTACCTGGTGATGCAGCGTCTGCCCGGCCGCACGCTGGAGCACGGCTGGGCCGACTGCGGCGAAGCCGAAAAGGCCGCGCTGCTGCACGCCATCGGCCGGCTGGCCGCCGAGCTGCACGCGCTGCCGGTGGGCCCGATGCAGGCCGTGGCGCCGCGCTGGCCCGAGTTCCTGCGCGGCCAGCGCGAGCGCTGCGAGGCCCGCCAGCGCCGCACCGGCCTGCCGGCGCACCTGCTCGAGCAGCTCGATGGCTTCCTGCAGGGCCCGGTGCCTGAGGGGCCGGATGTGATGCTCACCGGCGAGTTCACGCCCTTCAACCTGCTCGTCGACGGGGCGCAGCTGAGCGGCATGATCGACTTCGGCGACGGCCTCGTGGGCCCGCGCGAATACGACTGGCTCGGGCCGCTGTGCTTCTTCGTCGAGGGCCGGGCGGCGCGGGCCGAGGCCTTCTTCGCCGGCTACGGCGTGCCGGTGCCCCGCGCCCGGCGCGAGGAGCTCCTGCGCCTGGTGCTGCTGCACCGCTACAGCCACCTGCCGGCGCAGATGAAGATGCCGGGCTGGGACACGGCAACCGATTTCCCGGCGCTGGCCGCGCGCTGGCTGCCCTGACCTGCGGTGGACCCGGAAACAACTGCTTGCCAGGCCGCCCTGAAGAGCGGTCATCACGAGCCGACAACGCTCGTGTACCGTCGCGGCGTCCGCGCGTCGTCCACCCCTGCCCACCCGCGCGAGGAGCGCCACCCCATGATCCGACGTAGCCTCACGGCCCTCGTGCTCTCGATGTCCGCCGGCCTGTGCGCCGCGCAGGCCTGGGAACCCAGCCAGCCGGTGGAGCTGGTGGTGCCGGCGGGCACCGGCGGCGGCGCCGACCAGATGGCGCGGCTGGTGGCTGAGCTGATCGCCAAGCACCAGCTGATGAAGCAGCCCGTGCAGGTGGTGAACAAGGCCGGCAACTCGGGCGCCGAGGGTCTGCTGGACATGAAGGCCTCGCGCGGCAACCCGCACAAGCTGGTCATCACGTTGTCGAACCTGTTCACCACGCCGCTGGCCACGGGCACCGACTTCCGCTGGACCGAGCTGACGCCCGTGCGCATGCTGGCGCTCGACCAGTTCCTGCTGTGGGTGCGCGCCGATTCACCCGCGCGCACGCCGGCCGAGCTGATGACGCAGATGCGCCAGGCCCCGCGTGGCAGCGTGCGCTTCGGCGGCACCGGCAGCAAGCAGGAGGACCAGATCGTCTCGGTGCTGCTGGAGACGGCCGCCGCGGCGCGCGTGAGCTACGTGCCGCTCAAGGGCGGCGGCGACGTCGCCCGCGCGCTGGCCGCCGGCGAGGTGGACGTCACCGTCAACAACCCCATCGAGGCCGAGAAGCTCTGGCGCGAAGGCAAGCTGCGGCCGCTGTGCGTGTTCGACAGCCGGCCGCTGGAGTACCGCGAGAAGGTCACCACCACGGCGGCGTGGGCCGACCTGCCCACCTGCATGTCGTTCGGCATCCCGGTGCAGTACCTGATGCTGCGCGGCATCTTCACCACGCCCGGCGCCACGCCGGCGCAGGTGGCCTACTACAGCGAGCTGCTCGAGAAGGTGCGCGCGCTGCCCGAGTGGCGCCGCTTCATGGCGCAGGGCGCCTTCAAGGACGAGAGCCTGGCCGGGCCGGCGTTCACGGCCTGGCTGGAGCGCGCCGAGAGCTTCCACCGCGTGCTGATGCGCGAGGCGCGTCTGCTGGCCTCACAGCAGGCGCAGCAGGCGGCGGCACCGGCCAAGCCGTAGCGCACCGGCTTCAGCGGAAATCGCGGCTGCGCGTGGCCAGGCCCTGCAGCAGCGCGGAGTGGTCGACGAGCTTGCGCGCCACGAGGTGACGAACCTCGCCCTGGCACTGCCAGACGCCATACACCGTGAGCAGCGTGGCCGCCAGCAGCGGCCGGCGCTGCGCCTCCACCTCGCGCGCCCAGACGATGACGTTGACGGAGCCGGTCTCGTCTTCGAGCGTCACGAAGACCACGCCCTTGGCTGTTTCAGGGCGCTGGCGGTGCGTGACCAGGCCGCTGGCGCGCGCCAGGCGCCCGTCGGGAAAGTGCTTCAGCACGCTCGCCGGCAGCACCTTGAAGGCCGCCAGCTGCGGCCGCAGCAGCGCCAGCGGGTGCTGCGTCAGGCTCAGGCCCGTGGCGCGGTAGTCGGCGAGCACGGTCTCGGCGGCGCCCGGCACGGCCAGCACCGGCGCGGGCTCGGTGGTGCGCGTGCGCGCCAGCATCGGCGTGGCGCGCGTGTCCACGCCGGCCACGGCCCAGGCGGCCTCGTGGCGGTGGCCGGCCAGCGCCACCAGCGCGTCGGCCTCGGCCAGCAGGCGCAGGTGGTGGGCGTCGAGCTGCGCGCGGCGCGCCAGGTCTTCGGCGTCGGCAAACGGCGCCTCGGCGCGCGCCGCCACCAGCCGCGCCGCGGCCTCGTCGGTGAAGCCGGCGATGCGGTTGAAGCCCAGGCGGACGGGGAGCAGCGGGCGCCGCGCGCCGCCGGCCACGGCCGGCTCCAGCGTCGTCTCGGCGGCGCTGGCCACCACGCACACCGGCCGCACGACGACGCCGTGCTCGCGCGCGTCGCGCACCAGCTGCGCCGGCGCATAAAAGCCCAGCGGCTGCGAGTTCAGCAGCGCGGCCAGGAAGGCATCGGGGTGATGGCACTTGAGCCACGCGCTGGCGTAGACCAGCAGCGCAAAGCTCGCGGCGTGGCTCTCGGGGAAGCCGTATTCGCCGAAGCCCTCGATCTGCTTGAAGATGCGCTCGGCGTAGGCGGCCTCGTAGCCCTTTTCGACCATGCGGCCCACGAGCCGCGCATGGAACGGGCCCAAGCCGCCCTTGCGCTTCCACGCCGCCATGGCGCGGCGCAGCTGGTCGGCCTCGCCGGGGGTGAAGTCGGCGGCCAGGATGGCCAGCTGCATCACCTGCTCTTGGAAGATGGGCACGCCCAAGGTGCGCTCCAGCGCCTGACGCACCTCGTCGCTGGGGTACTCGACCGGCTCCTCGCCGTTGCGGCGGCGCAGGTAGGGGTGGACCATGCCGCCCTGGATGGGCCCGGGCCGCACGATGGCGACCTCGATGACGAGGTCGTAGAAGTTCCTGGGCTTCAGCCGCGGCAGCATGCTCATCTGCGCGCGGCTTTCCACCTGGAAGGTGCCGACGCTGTCGCCCTTGGACAGCATGGCGTAGACCTGCGGGCATTCGGCCGGCACCTCGTGCAGCGCCATCGGCGCGCCCTGCTTGGCGCCGACCATCTCGAGCGCGCGGCGGATGGCGCTCAGCATGCCCAGGGCCAGGATGTCCACCTTGAGCAGGCCCAGCGTGTCGAGATCGTCCTTGTCCCACTGGATGACGCTGCGGCCTTCCATCGCGGCGTTTTCCACCGGCACGAGCTCGGCGAGGTCGTCGCGCGCGATGACGAAGCCGCCCGGGTGCTGACTCAGGTGGCGCGGGAAGCCGATCAACTCGTGCGTCAGCGCCATCCAGTGGCGCACCAGTGTGGCATCGGGGTCGAAGCCGTTCTCGCGCAGGCGCTCGGGGTTGACGTGGCGGCCGTCGAACCAGTGCTGTGATTTCGACAGCGCCTCGATGCGGGCGAGGTCGATGCCTAAAGCGCGGCCCACGTCGCGCAGCGCGCTGCGCGGCCGGTAGCTGATGATGACGGCGGTGAGCGCGGCGCGGTGGCGGCCGTACTTGCGGTAGATGTACTGGATGACCTCCTCGCGCCGCTGGTGCTCGAAGTCGATGTCGATGTCGGGCGGCTCGTTGCGCTCCTCGCTGATGAAGCGCTCGAACAGCAGCGTGGTGCGGGCGGGGTCGACCGCCGTGACACCCAGGCAGTAGCACACGGCCGAGTTGGCGGCACTGCCACGGCCCTGGCACAGGATGCCCTGGCTGCGCGCCCAGTGCACGATGTCGGCCACCGTCAGGAAGTACGGCTCGTAGCGCAGGCGGCCGATGAGCGCGAGCTCGTGCTCGATCATCGCGCGCACGGCTGTGGGCTCGCCCTGCGGGAAGCGGCTCTTCACGCCGTCTTCCGTCAGCTGCCGCAGCCAGCTGGTGGGCGTGTGGCCGGCGGGCGTGATCTCGCGCGGGTACTCGTACTTCAGCTCGCCCAGGCTGAAGGCGCAGGTGCCGGCGATGGTGACGGAGGCGTCCAGCCATTCAGGCCGGAACAGCTGCGCCAGGCGCAGCCGCGAGCGCAGGTGCGACTCGGCGTTGGCCTGCAGCGCCAGGCCGGCCGCGGCCACCGTGGTGCCCAGGCGCGTGGCGGTGAGCACGTCGAGCAGCGCCTTGCGCGAGCGCCGGTGCAGCGCCACGCCGCCGGTGGCCACGAGCGGCAGGCCGGTGGCGTCGGCCAGGCGCTGCAGGCGCTGCAGCGCCGGCCCGTCGGTGGCGCGGTGGCGGTGCTGCACGGCGATGGCGGCGCGCTCGGTGCCGAACCAGGTCTTGAGCCACATCGCATGGTCGAACAGCGTCTCGAAGCCCTGCTCCGGTGCCGGCACCAGGATGGCGAAGCAGCCCGGTAGGCCGGCGAGCATCGGCGCCTTGGCAACGCGGCCCTCGACGTCGGCCCGGGTGGCGAGGTACTCGCCCTTGGGCGCGCGGCGGCGGGCCAGCGTGATCCACTGCACCAGGTTGCCGTAGCCGCGCCGCGACTGCGCCAGCAGCACCAGCCGCGGCTCGGCCTGGCGCACCGCCTCGGCCACCTGCCGCAGGCCGGCGGCCGGCGTGGGCTCGGGCGCCTGCGGCGCGCTGCGCGCTGCGCGCGTGCGCTCGGCCTGCACCTGGCGCTGCGCGGCGGCCACCACGGCCTGCACGGCGGCTTGGGCGGTGTCGATGGTGACGGCTGCACCGCTCGGCGTGGCCGGCGTGGCCCCCGATGCGGCTGCTGCGGGCGCGGGCGGGCTTGCCGCGCCGGCCGGACCGGCCGGACCGGCCGGGTGCGACAGCTGCATCTCGCAGCCGACGATCAGCCGCAGGCGCAGCCGCTCGGCCTCGGCGTGCGCGCGCACGGCGCCGGCCAGCGAGCACTCGTCGGTGATCGCCAGCGCGCCGTAGCCCAGCGCCTGCGCGCGCGCGACGAGCTCCTCGGGGTGCGAGGCACCGCTCAGGAAGCTGAAGTTGCTGCGGCAGTGAAGCTCGGCGTAGGCCGGTAGCGCAAGGCGGGGGCGGCGGGCACGGGGGGCAGACACGGCGGGATCTCGTCGGGGGCGGGCTCGCGCGCAGGGCGCACGGTGGCGGGCGCGTGCGCGGCGGGGTAGCGGGCGGCATCGGCCGGCGGCACCGGCCCGCCCGGCGCGGCGGGCCCGGTGGCAGGCAGCGGGCCGAGGCTGTCGAGCGGGCTGCGCACGGCGCCCCCGCCCAGGCGCAGCACGTGCGTGTAGATCATGGTGGTGCTGACGTCGGTGTGGCCGAGCAGCTCCTGCACGGTGCGGATGTCGTAGCCCGACTGCAGCAGGTGCGTGGCAAACGAGTGGCGCAGCGTGTGCGGCGAAGCCGGCTTGTGGATGCCGGCTTCCTGCAGCGCGGCACTGAAGGCGCGCTGGAAGTTGACTTCACGCAGGTGGTGGCGGCGGTGTGCGCCGCTGCGGGCATCGTCAGAGAGCCGGCTGTGCGGGAACACCCAGTGCCAGGTCCAGGACTCGGCGGCGCGCGGGTACTTGCGGGCCAGCGCCTGCGGCAGGTGCACGCCGTCGGCGCCGGCGGCACGGTCGGCCTTCCAGACGGCATGCGAGCGCTCGAGCTGCTCGCGCAGCGGCGCCTCGAGCGCGGCGGGCAGCATGACGACGCGGTCCTTGAAGCCCTTGGCCTCGCGCACGATGACGGCGCGGCGGTCGAAGTCGATGTCCTTCACGCGCAGGCGCAGGCCCTCGAGCAGCCGCATGCCGGTGCCGTAGAGCAACCGGCCCACCAGGCCGTAGGGCGCCTGCTGGCGGTGCAGGGGCTGGGCATCGAGCGCGGCGAGCAGTTGCTGCACCTCGGCCATCGACAGCACCACCGGCAACCGGCGCTGGCTGCGCGGGCGGCCGATCTCTTCGATCCACGGCACCGGCTGGCGCAGCACCTTCTGGTACAGGAACAGCAGCGCCGACAGCGCCTGGCGGTGCGTGCCCGGGGCCACGTCGCGTTCGTTGGCCAGCCAGGTGAGGAAGGCCTGGATGTCGGCGCCGGCGAGCTCGTTCGGGTGGCGCAACCCGTGGTAGCGGATGAAGGCGCGCACCCAGTGCACGTAGGCTTCTTCGGTGCGGATGCTGTAGTGCAGCAGGCGGATGTGCTGGCGCAGCAGGTCCAGCAGGCGGGGCGGCGACGGCGCGGCGTGGGGGCTGGACATGGCGGCGGCATCCATCGATACTGTTCATTCATACAGTATCCGAATCACCCCTCGTCTGCAAGCGCCGGGCGCGGCTTCTCCGCCCTAGCATCGTCACCATGTCGCAGCAAGGTCTCGTCGTCTTCGCCAAGAACAAGCCGAGGGTGGCCGCGTTCTACAGGCAGGCGCTGGACCTGGCGGTGATCGAGTCCGAACCCTCGCACGACCTTCTGCGCGGGCATGGCCTCGAGGTCGTGGTGCACGCCATCCCGGCCGACATCGCGGCGGGCATCGACATCGCCGACCCACCCACCCCGCGCGAGGAAACACCCTTCAAGCCCACGTTCGTGGTGCCCAGCCTCGAGCACGTGCGCGCGGCCGCACAGGCCACGGGCGGCTACCTGAAGCCGCGCGAAGGCGCCTGGCACTTCCGGGGCCACGCGGTGCTGGACGGGTGGGATCCCGAGGGCAACGTCGTGCAGTTCAAGCAAGCCGAGGCACCGGCAGGCGGCGATGGCGGATGACGCGCTCGTCGTGGCGTACCGGGCGCTCTGGCCGCAGCAGTTCGAGCAGGTGGCGGCGGCGCTCCGCCAGGCGATGAGTGAGGCGATGAGTGAGGCGACGAACAAGGCGGCAGACGGCGATGCGACGGCTGTGTTCGCCATCGAGCACATCGGCAGCACGGCAGTGCCGGGGCTGTGCGCCAAGCCGGTGCTCGACGTGCTGCTGGGCGTGGCCCAGTTGGCGCAGGCCGAGGCCCTGGCGCCGGCACTGGCCGACATCGGCTACCGATACCGGCCCGAACACGAGGCGCAGATCCTGCAGCGGCGCTACTTCGTGCGAGACGCCGACACGGCATGGCCGCGCGTGCACCTTCATGCGGTGATCCACGACGGCCCGCTGTGGCGGCAACACCTGCATTTTCGCGACCGCTTGCGCCATGACGCCGGCACCCGACAGGCGTATGCCGAACTGAAGCAACGGCTGGCCGCCGAGCACGCGCACGACAAGGTGGCCTACACCAACGCCAAGGCGCCGTTCATTCGCGCGGTGCTCGTGGGTGACGTGCCGCTGGACCGTTAGACTCCCACCACCGCATCACGGCGGTGCACGCCCCCATCGACGGAGAAGCCCCATGACCGCTGCACGCTCCACCACGGCCCGGCTGGCTCCGGTGATCGTCGCCCTGGCCCTGACGGGCTGCGCGGGCAGCGCCTTCGTGCGCCAACCGGATGGCAACTACGGGCGCGAGAGCCGCAGCACGATGGAACAACGCGCGGCCGATGCGTTGCGCCGGGCCGGAGCATCCACGGAAGCGCGCGAGGCGCAGAAGCGCGCCGAGTCGACGATGGAAGCCGAGCGCAGGAGTCCGGGGGCAGATTTCTTCGCCGACCTGATGTACGCGGTGTTCGGGGTCGTGCTGGCCCACCGGACGGCCGGCGGCGAACCTTGATCGCCAAGGTGTCGCCGGGGCTCGCATCGGCCAGCCGCGAGCACGGCCTGGCATGCCCATCTCGGATGGCGATGGCGAAGGACGGACGAATGGCTGGAGCCGGTCACCGGCACCGACCGATCGCGGCCCGGTCGATCGGGGCGCGAACAGCGCGCGCTCCCGTTGAGCTGAGGGCCGATCCGAACCCGCGGATCACAAGACCGCGCTCTGCTGCCCTGCGGCGCCAGAGGCGACGGCCGCCGCTCCTGTGATGAATCACCGGCCGCTTGTCGACGATGCCGAAACGGCGCGCCGAACAGTTGGACCCTGTTGAGGCCGCCCTCACGCTCAAGCTGACCCGCGACAACAAGCGCATCAGGCCCGGACTGAGGTCATCCATGCGACTTCTCACTACGAGCGTGCATGGACGGGCGTCACAGACCACAGCACTGTCGACCGACCTCAACATGAACCGTCGACTGACCGCTTCGCAACGGCAGCGATCGCAGCGAACGCAGCTGGAATCGACGGACATCGCTGTGCTGTCTCGGATGAGACCTTGCGCCAGGCGCTACTTGGCGGTTGGTGCAACTCCGACGACGGAGGCGAGACGTGTAGGGGCTTCGGCGAGTTCAGTTCCGACCGAGCCGTCAGCTCCTGTGGGCTCCCTCCCGGTCCGAAGCGCCCTTCGACTGGCGAGGCTAGCTACGAGGTCGAGGGTTCGCTCTCATGCCGGGTGGTGACCGAGTCTGCTGACCAGACCCTGCCACCCGGGTACAAGCGGTGCGTTGAAGTTCTCGAGATCAACAACTGTCGGCAAAGGTACAGCTTCACCGACTCAGCCGAAGACTCTCTTCTTTACAGGCGCAAGTCGATCGAGACGAAACGTCATGCGGAGGCCGTCTGGGTGAGCGGCCGGGCAGATGGCCAACCCTCCATCTGGGCGGATTGGTGACACTGCGTTGGAATTGTCCTGCAGATCTCATCTCGAATGCATTAGGCCTCTACCAGGCCGCCGGAGGCCCTCGGTAATGGTCTGCAGGCTATCCACGCCTTCGAGCTCGAAGCACTGCGCACCGTGCATCACTCATTGGCCCTGAACGTCTTTGCAAGCAATCCCGGAGCACTGAAGCTCTACGAGCACGTTGGCTACAGGCCGACTAGCATCGGAATGCGGAAGGAGCTGACGCGCGGTCACGCCTAACCCCTCGTTCAACCCTGACCCGCTGCGGTAGGCGCTGTAAGGCCGGGCAACGCCAGTGTGTACCATCGTCGTCGCCCGGCCTTACAGCGCCTGCCTCCGCGGTCAGGGTTAACTCGAACGTTAGGCCGCACAACCAACGTCGTCTGCGCGGCTACATTCTGCATCTACGGTTTGCTTGACCGCGCTGCAAAACGCATATACAGTCTGTGCGTGATCACTTGGGACGAGCCAAAACGTCGAACCAACCTCCAGAAGCACAAGATCGATCTTGCCGATCTGGAACCTGTATTCGACTACCCGATGGTCACGGTGGAAGACTCTCGAGAGGTCTACGGTGAACTTAGGCTGCAAAGCCTCGGAATGTGGATCGGTCGAGTCGTCTTCTTGGTCTGGACTCCGCGCGGTGACGACACCGCGCATCTGATCTCATGCCGCTATGCCGACCGTCAAGAAACCGATGACTACTTCCAAGCCCTATAGTGCAGCAGAGATTGCCGCTGCCCGAAAGGCCGCAACTACTGAATCATCGGAGAGCTCTCCGAAAGTCGACTGGAGCAAGGGCACAGTCACGTCGGGCGGAGGGGTCGCCTCTACTCTGGCCGGACTTCGCCGCACTCGCGGGCCCAACAAGCGACCCGCGAAGGAACAGGTTGCGATCCGGCTCGATCCAGATGTGGTCGGTGCTCTCAGGGCAAGTGGGCCTGGTTGGCAGACTCGCGTCAATGCAGCGCTGAAGGAGTGGCTGGCTTCACAGCCAGCCAAACGCAAGGCACGTCCGCCGGGTGCGGTCTAACCCCTCGTTCAACCCTGACCCGCTACGGCAGGCGCTGTAAGCCCGACCTGAGCCACTCGTACTATCGTCTCAGTCCGGGCTTACAGTACCTGCCTCCGCGGGCAGCTTAGCTCGAACGTTAGGCCTCACAGCCACACCATCGTCAGCAGTCAACACGAGACGCCGAATGTTCCGACTACCTACAAGTACTCTGGTGTTTGCCATCGCGCTCTCTTCTTGCGGCGGCGGATCATCAGACGACTTTGCAAAGCCGACTTCTGCTGCCGCTCAGCCTTCTGAGTATCGACTGCTTCGCGAAGCCGCCGCGAAAAAGGCTGCAGAGGCCAGGGCATTGGCCAACCCTTCACCATGCTCACACGCTAGTCAGTGCTCAACCATCTTCATTGATTCGCGATCCGCACCATGCTTCGTCATTCAGGAAATTGACTACTCGTTGGTGTCGCCAACTGCAGACGCTGCGCGTGCGGCGGCAGCTGAATCGAATGAGCTATCGGCGAGAGCGTTTGCGCTTGAAGGCCCAAGCACCGTTAGCGGTAGTTGTAGCGTGTTCGTTGATTACATCCCATTGGCATGCGTAGCGAACAAATGCACTCGCCAGTTTGTCTCTGGTCCAGGTGAACGGTCGGGATGATGGGTGACAGATAGTCCGGGTTGATGGGTTACACGCGTCGCTTCAGTTTACCGAGTGCATCCTCGATTCGCATGAATCGTTCATTGAGTCTGCCTAGCCTGT
>JAIXTY010000302.1 GCA_027483705.1 Rubrivivax sp. | reverse complement strand
CCTGGGCAATGTCGCCGGCGGGCTGCTCGGCGCACTCCCGATGGTGATGCTGCGCGCGCGCGCCGCGGCCATCCTGCAGGCCGGCGGCCTGGGCCGGGCGGCTTCGATGTCGGGTGCGCTGACCGCCCTGCTTCTGTTGCTCGCCGGCGGCCACGTGCTGGCAGCACTGCCGACGGCGGCGCTGGCCGGTGTGATGCTGGTGGTGGCGGCCTCGCTGGTCGACGGCTGGTCGCGCACCATGTTGCGCCAGTGCCGGGACCGTCGGCGCCGTGCCGCGCTGGCCTCGGCGCTGCTGACCATGGCGCTGGTCGCGGTGGTCACGGTGGCGCTGGGCCCGGTGGCGGGGGTGGCCGTGGGCATCGCGCTGGCGGTCGGCGTCTTCGTGCGGCGCATCCGCGGCCAGACGGTGCGCTGGCGCGGCACCGCGCAGGCGCGGCCCTCGCGGCGTGTCTACCCCGCGCCGCTGGAGCAGGCGCTGTCGGGGCTGCGCGGCCGCATCGTGGTGCTGGAGCTGCAGGGCGCGCTGTTCTGGGGCACCGCCGAGCGCGTGGCCGAGGAAGCCGAGTCGCTGCCCGCCGACTGCCGCTGCGTCGTGCTCGATCTGCGCCGGGTGAGCTCCGTCGACGAGTCGGCCGCGGTCGAGCTGCTGCGGCTCGACCGGCGCCTGGCGGACATCGGCATCACGCTGCTGCCCGCCGGGCCGGCCAGCGCCGTGACCGACGGTCGGGCCTGGGGCGACTACCTCGCCGTGGCCGGCGGTGGCCAGCCGCTCGGCTGTTGGCCCGATGCCGACCGGGCCGTCGAACACGCCGAGCGGCTGCTGCTGGCCGAAGAAGGGGCCACGCCCGACCTGCTGGTGCAGGCCGTGGCGCCGGAGGAAACCGCGCTGCTGCGGGGGCTGGATGCCGCGCAGCAGCAGCGTGTGCGGCCGCTGCTGCACGCCCGCACGCTGGCGGCTGGCGAGCGGCTCTTCCGCGAAGGCGACCCCGCCGACGCCGTGTACCTGCTGACCCGCGGCTCCATCACCGTTCTGGCGCAGGGGACCACGCGCTACGTCAGCTTCTCGCCGGGCACCTTGCTGGGCGAGCTGGCGGTGCTGGACGGCGGCGGGCGCAGCGCCGACGCCGTGGCCGACCGCGAGTCGGAGGTGCAGGTGCTGTCGACGGTGGCCCTGGATCGGCTGGCCGTGGAGGAACCGGCGCTGGCCGCGGTGCTCTACCGCCAGGTGGCTGCGCACCTGGCCGACCGCCTGCGGCAGGCCTCGAGCGCCTGGCGCGACGCCGCCGCCTGAGCCGGCGCCGGAGCCGGGCCCCGCCGGCTCAGAGCGCGTGGCCGATGGTGCGGTAGTGGCCGGCCTGGAAGAGCAGCGGCGCCACGGGGCTTTCGCGGCAGGCCAGCACGCGGCCGATGAAGAGCAGGTGGTCGCCGGCCTCCTGCGTCGACACCGTCTCGCACTCGAACACCGCCGCCGCACCCGCCAGCACCGGCACGCCCTGCAGGCCGTCCTGCCAGTCGCCTTCGGCAAAGCGGTCGGCGCGGCGGGCGGCGAAGCGGCGCGACACGCCAACCTGCAGCTCGGCCAGCACGTTGACGGCGAAGTGGCGCGCCGCGCCGAAGGCCGCCGCCGACGGGCTCTCGCGCCGCAGCGACCACAGCACCAGCGCCGGCTCGAGCGACAGCGAGTTGAACGAGTTCACCGTGAGGCCGACGCGGGCGCCGGCTTCGTCCAGGCAGGTGACGATGGTCACGCCGGTCGTGAAGCGCCCGAGCGCCGTGCGCAGCTGGCGGTTGTCCAGCGGGGCGGGCGCCACCCGCTCAGGCACCGTCTGCATTGCGCGCCTCGATGCCCCAGCGCGCCAGCGCCTCGTCGTCCGCCACGCGGGCATCGACCCAGCGCTCACCCGACGGCGTGGTCTCCTTCTTCCAGAACGGGGCCTGGGTCTTCAGGTAGTCCATCAGGAACTCGCAGGCCTGGAAGGCCTGGCCGCGGTGGGCCGAGCTCACGGCCACGAGCACGATCTGCTCGCCGGGCAGCAGTCGCCCGACGCGGTGCACGACCCGCGCGCCGCGGATGTCGAAGCGCGCCAGCGCCGCGTCGATCATGGCTTCGATGGCGCGTTCGGTCATGCCGGGGTAGTGCTCCAGCTCCAGCGCGCTGACGGGCTCGCCGCCGGCCGGGTTGCCGCGCTCGCGGACGGTGCCCACGAACAGCGTGACTGCGCCGATGCCGTGGTCCCAGCTCCGCAGGACTGCGGACTCGGCAGACAGGTCGAAGTCCTCGGACTGGATCCGCACGCGCGGGCTGCCGGGGCTCAACTCAACCTCCCGTCACCGGGGGAAAGAACGCGACCTCGGCGCCTTCCGACAGCACCGCGTCGTCGTTGCAGACCACCTGCGCCAGCGCGACGCGCACTGGCCGGCCTGGCGCCAGCACCTCGGCATGACGGCCACCCCGGGCCTGGAGCTGGCGGCGCAGCTGGGCCACCGTGGCGCCGTCAGGCACCGACACCTGCTCCTGCGGGCCGAGGGCCTCGCGCAGCGAAGCGAAGTAGCGGACGTGGACGGTGGGCATGGGACGACGGACTCGACAGGCAGGCTCGCGCGGCGCGCAACGCCTTGCATGCTACCGGCTGACCTCGCGCCGGGCGGCCGCGGCGCACGAAGCCCTGTCGCCGCCCGGGCACCCCACGAACGAGGGGTGGACATGCCCATCAGCTTGGACATCAGGCTCCGACTGAGCTAGTGTCCAGGGGGGCGGTGTCATATCCGCCCGGAGAATGTCATGTCCCAGACCCTGCAGCCCCGTGGCGCCGCCCGACGAATCCGCACCCTGCTTGCAGCGGCTGCCCTGGCCGCCTGCTCGGGCGCTTTTGCCCAGGTGACCACCTTCACCGGCAGTGGCATCGTCGCACCCACCGGCGAAGCCACGCCCCCCGGTGTGCTGTCTCTCTTTGCGGCCGGGAACTACGATTTCGCCGGCTATGGCACGTGGTCGCTGGTTGCAGGCTTCCTGTTCGACACCTCGCTCGGAACGGGTTCCGGCGGCTTCATCTTCTCGCAGGGCGACAACAGCTTCAGCGGCGCGCTGTCCTCCAGCTTTGCGCCCGTCGCCGTGGGGCCGGGCTTCGAGATGACCTACACCGTCCTGTCGGGTACTGGCACGCTGGCCGGTGTGGTTGGGGGCGCGAACAGCGTCATCCGGCTCATCTCGGACGTTTCCGGGCCGCCGCCCTACGCCTACCTGGAATCGGGAATCATCAGCGTGACGATCCCGCCCGTCCCGGAGCCGGGCACGGCGCTGCTGCTGCTGCTCGGCGGCGCCGCCGCCTTGTGGGCGCGCCAGCGGCGCCTGGCGGCCCGCTGAGGGCCGTTCAGCCCTCAGCCCGTCAGCCCTCAGCCCGTCAGCCCTCAGCCCAATAGCCAGCCGGCCAGCGGCCGATAGGCGACGACATCACCCGGCCGGACGGCCTGCCCCGGCGGCACGTCCACCAGGCCGTCGGCCCAGACGGTGGATGTCAGCACGCCGGAACCCTGGTTCTCGAACAGCGCCAGCCGCCCATCGGCCGCCACCTGCACGCGCAGGAACTCGCGCCGCTTGTCGGGCCGAGGCCAGTCGAAGCCGGCCGTCATCGGCAGCGCCGCCGGCAGTCCGCCCGGGCGGCCCTGCAACGCGGCCAGCACCTCGCGCACGGCCAGCAGCCAGGTCACGAACGAGGACACCGGGTTGGCGGGCAGGCCCAGCAGCAGCGCCTCGCTGCCATCCGGCCGGCGGATGGCGCCAAAGGCCAGCGGCTTGCCGGGCTTGATGGCCAGTTGCCAGTTCTCCAGCCGCCCTTCGGCCTGTGCGGCCGGCTTGAGATGGTCTTCCTCGCCCACCGAGACGCCGCCGCTGGTGACGATGAGATCGTGGCCGGCCGCCGCCTCGCGCAGCGCGGCCCGCGTGCTGTCGAGGCGGTCGGGCACATGGCCCAGGTCGGTTGCATCGCAGCCCGCGGCCCGGGCCAGCGCGCACAGCGTGTAGCGGTTGCTGTTGTAGATGGCGCCTGGCTTGAGCGGTTGGCCGGGCATCGCGAGCTCGTCGCCGGTGCACAGGATGGCCACGCGCGGCCGCCGCAGCACCGTCAGCTCGCCCACGCCCACCGACGCCGCCAGGCCCAGCGCCTGCGGCGACAGGCGCAGCCCCGCGGCCAGCACCTCGGCGCCGAGGGCGACATCCTCGCCGCGCCGACGGATCGCCAGGCCGGGCACCGGCACGGTGTTCACACGCACCGCGCGACCTTCGTCCACGGGCTCGCACTGCTCCTGCATCACCACGGCGTCGGCGCCCTCGGGCACCAGCGCGCCGGTGAAGATGCGCGCCGCCGTGCCGGGTGCGAGCGCAGCCCCCACGTGGCCGGCCGGGATGCGCTGCGACACGGGCAGCACCGTGCCCGCGGCCGGCACGTCGGCGCTGCGCATCGCGTAGCCGTCCATCGCCGAGTTGTCGGCGCCGGGCACGTCGATGCCCGCGCGCACGGCGGCGGCCAGCACACGGCCCAGGGCGTCGAAGGTGGACAGCGTCTCGACCTCGGTGATGCGGTGCGCGGCGGCGGCCGTGGCCAGGCGCTGCAGCGCCTCGTGGAGCGGCAACAGGGGGCGCGGGGCGTTCATCGCGTCGACCTCCAGCGCCCGCTCAGGCGTGCTGCTCGATGTAGGCCTTGACCGGCGCCACCTGCGGCGGCATCACGGTGAAGCGGCGCGGCAGCGACTCCAGGTGCTTCAGCGCCGCCGGCGGCTCGGGCTCGATGCCGGTGGCTTCGCGGATGGTGGCCGCGAACTTGGCCGGCAGCGCAGTCTCCAGCACCACCATCGGCACGCCGCTCTCGCGCTGCTCCAGCGCGACCTTCAGGCCGTCCGCCGTGTGGGTGTCGATCAGCGTGCCGTGGCGCTGCCAGCAGGCGGCGATGGTGGCCAGGCGGTCGGCGTGTGTGCTGCGGCCACTGGCAAAGCCGAAGTTGGCACGCGCGCGCTGCATCGTGGCGGCATCGAGCGTGAAGCCGCCCTGCCGCGGCACCTGCTCGCCGAAGAGCCGCGCCACCGTCGCGCCGTCGCGGCCGAGCAGGTCGGCCACGAAGCGCTCGAAGTTGCTGGCCTTGCTGATGTCCATGCTCGGGCTCGAGGTCTCGTGCGTCTCGGCGCTGGCGCGCACGCGGTAGGCGCCGGTGCGGAAGAACTCGTCGAGCACGTCGTTTTCATTGGTGGCCACCACCAGGCGGCGGATCGGCAGGCCCATCATGCGCGCCACGTGGCCGGCGCAGACGTTGCCGAAGTTGCCGCTCGGCACGGTGAAGCTCACCCGCTCGTCGTTCGACTTCGTCGCCTGGAAGTAACCCGCGAAGTAGTAGACCACCTGGGCCAGCAGGCGCGCCCAGTTGATGCTGTTGACGGTGCCGATCTTCCAGCGCCGCTTGAAGGCGAGGTCGTTGCTGACGGCCTTGACGATGTCCTGGCAGTCGTCGAACACGCCCTCGACCGCGAGGTTGTGGATGTTCGCGTCCTGCAGGCTGAACATCTGCGCCTGCTGGAACGGGCTCATGCGGCCGTGCGGGCTGAGCATGAACACGTTGATGCCCTGCTTGCCGCGCATCGCGTACTCGGCGGCGCTGCCGGTGTCGCCACTGGTGGCGCCCAGGATGTTGAGCGTCTCGCCGCGGCGCGCCAGCTCGTACTCGAACAGGTGGCCCAGCAGCTGCATGGCCATGTCCTTGAAGGCCAGCGTCGGGCCGTTGGACAGCGCCTGCAGGTGCAGCCCCGGCTCCAGCGTCTTCAGCGGCGTGATGGCCGCGCTGCCGAACACCGCCTCGGTGTAGGTGGCGTGCACCAGACGCTGCAGGTCGGCCGCGGGGATGTCGTCGATGTAGAGGCTGAGGATCTCGAACGCCAGCTCGGCGTAGCTCAGGCCGCGCCAGCGGGCCAGCGTGGCGGCGTCGACCTTGGGGTAGTGCGTCGGCAGGTACAGGCCGCCATCCGGCGCCAGGCCCTCGAGCAGGATGTCGGAGAAGCCGCGGGGTGTGGCGTCGCCGCGCGTGCTGAGGTACTTCATCAGCTGAGCTCTTCCTTGCGCAGCTTGACGATCGGCGCCAGGACCGTGGGCAGGCCCTGCATCTGCGCCAGCGCCGCGCTCATGCGGCCCTCGATGGTGTCGTGCGTGAGGATGATCAGGTCGGTCTGCTTCTCGCCCTCGGCGCTTTCGCGCTGCAGCACGGCGTCGATGCTGATGTCGTGTTCGGCCAGGATGCCGGTGATGCGCGCCAGCACGCCGGCCTTGTCGGCCACCACGAGGCGCAGGTAGTACGAGGTGATCACCTCGCTGATCGGCAGGATCGGCGTGTCGGCCAGGCTGCCCGGCTGGAAGGCCAGGTGCGGCACGCGGTGGCCGGGGTCGGCGGACTGCAGCCGCGCGATGTCGACGAGATCCGCGATCACGGCGCTGGCCGTGGGCTCGCTGCCGGCGCCCTTGCCGTAGTAGAGCGTGGTGCCCACGGCGTCGGCCTTCACGACCACGGCGTTCATCGCGCCCTCGACGTTGGCGATGAGGCGCGTCGACGGGATCAGCGTCGGGTGCACGCGCAGCTCGATGCCTTGTTCACGGCGCCGCGCGATGCCCAGCAGCTTGATGCGGTAGCCCAGCTGCTCGGCGTAGCGGATGTCTGCCGCCTGCAGCGCCGTGATGCCCTCGACATGCGCCTTGTCGAACTGCACCGGCACGCCAAAGGCGATGGCCGAGAGGATGGTGGCCTTGTGCGCGGCGTCCACACCCTCGATGTCGAAGGTGGGGTCGGCCTCGGCGTAGCCCAGGCGCTGCGCCTCCTTGAGCACGGTGCCGAAGTCCAGGCCCTTGGCGCGCATCTCCGAGAGGATGAAGTTCGTGGTGCCATTGATGATGCCGGCCACCCACTCGATGCGGTTCGCCGTGAGGCCCTCGCGCAGCGCCTTGATGATGGGGATGCCACCGGCCACCGCGGCCTCGAAGGCCACCGTGACGCCACGTTCGCGCGCCGCGGCAAAGATCTCGGTGCCGTGCACCGCCAGCAGCGCCTTGTTGGCCGTGACGACGTGCTTGCCCTGGCGGATGGCCTCGAGCACCAGCTTCTTGGCGATGCCGTAGCCGCCGATGAGCTCGACGACGACGTCGATGTCGGGGTCGGCCACCACGGCCGCGGCGTCGGCCACCACGCGGGCGCGGCCCTTGACGATGCCTTCGGCGCGGGCCGTGTCGAGGTCGGCCACGACGGCGATCTCGATGGCGCAGCCGGCGCGCCGGCGGATCTCTTCCTGGTTGCGGGCCAGCACCTCGAAGGTGCCGCTGCCGACGGTGCCGATGCCCAGAAGGCCGACGCGGAGCTTGTTCATGCGGAGTGACGTTTGCGGTAGCCGTGGAGGAAACGCTCGATGCGGCCGACGGCCTCGGTGAGGTCATCGACGTTGGGCAGGAAGACGAGCCGGAAGTGGTCGTGCTCGGGCCAGTTGAAGCCCGTACCCTGCACGATGAGCACCTTCTGCTCGGCCAGCAGCTCGTAGG
>JAIXTY010000354.1 GCA_027483705.1 Rubrivivax sp. | reverse complement strand
GGCGGGCCGGCGGATGGGGGGCCGCTTGCCGTCGATCTTGTAGGGCGCCGCGTGCACGGGCACCGACCGGCCATCGGGCGCGGGTTGCTGCACCAGCAGCTCGCGGTCAAGCAGGTACGGGTGCTGCATCAGGTCGGCCATGTCGCACACCGGCCCGGCCGTGATGTCGCGTTCGGCGAAGAAGTGCAACGCCTCGTCCAGGCGGAGGCCTCCCAAGTGGCCCTGGATCAGCTCATCCAGCGCGTCGATGTTCTTCAAGCGCGCCTCGTGCGTGGCGAATCGCGGGTCCGCCAGCGCCTCGGGGTGGCCGATGCCGTCGAACAGCCGTGCCAGCGTGCCTTCCATGCCCGCGCTCAGCGCCACCCAGCGCCCGTCGCGCGTGCGGTACACGTTGCGCGGCGCGTGCGTGGGCGAGCGGCTGCCGGCGCGCGGCACCACGGCGCCGGTCAGCGTGTACTCGGCCGCCTGCGGCCCCAGCACCGAGAACAGCGGCTCGAACAGCGACAGGTCCACCTCGCGCACACGCGGCGCCGCGTCCGCGCGCTGGGCATGCAGCATGGCCAGCGCCAGGGCCGCGCCGTACAGCCCGGCCACGTTGTCGGCCATCGCAAACGGCGGCAGCACAGGCGGCCGGTCGGCGAAGCCGTTCATCGCGGCAAAACCGCTCATGGCCTCGATCAGCGAACCGAAGCCGCCCTTGTCGGCGAACAGGCCCGTCTGCCCCCAGCCCGAGATCCGCACCACCACGAGACGCGGACGCAGGGCCTGCAAACTGTCCTTGTCCAGGCCCATGCGCTCCAGCGTGCCGGGCCTGAAGTTCTCCACCAGGATGTCGGCCCGGCGGATCAAGCCCCGCAGCGCTTCCATGCCCTCGGGCGAGCGCAGGTCCAGCTCGACGCTGTCCTTGTTGCGGCTGTAGGCCAGCCAATAGGTGCTGACGCCCTGGCGCTGCCAGGCCCGCAGTTCGTCGCCTTTGCGCGGCGCCTCCACCTTGACGACCGCGGCCCCCAGGTCGGCCAGCACGTGCGTGAGCACGTTGCCCGACACCAGCCGGGACAGGTCGACAACGACGACGCCCTCCAGCGGCAAGGTGGGCTTGGATTCGGCTTCGGGCATCGACACGCTCTCCTGGGATGCTCGATTCTGTTGCGCGACCGGCTATCTCGGAAATACATTCGCAGCCTATCGACTATCAACACCATTGATACATGGAGCTGCGCCAGCTGCGTTACGTGATCGGCATCAGCGAAGCCGGCAGCCTGCTGGCGGCGTCACGGGCGCTGCATGTGGTGCAGCCGGCGCTCAGCCACCAGGTGGCCTTGCTGGAGCGCGAACTCGGCACGCCGCTCTTCGTGCGTTCGCACCGCGGCATGCGCCTCACGCCGGCCGGTCATGCCTTCGTCGAGCACGCGCGCGTCGTGCTGCAGGATGTGGAGCGCCTGCGCAGCTCGGTCGGCGAAGCCGACGGCCAGATCGGCGGCCCGGTGGTGCTCGGCCTGCCCACCACCGTGGCGCTGGTGGCCACCCTGCCGATCCTGGGCGAGGTGCTGGCCCGCCACCCCGGCGTGCAGCTCAAGCTGATCGAAAGCCACAGCGGCTTCCTCGGCGAATGGCTGCAGGCCGGCCGGCTCGACGCCGCCTTCCTGTTTGCCGGCGCCAACCGGCCCGGCCTGGCGGAACGCGAGCTGCTGGAGGAACGCCTGGTCTTCGTCAGCCACCCCGACGCGGCGCCGGCGTCGCGGCGGCTGTCGCTGCGCGCCTTGTGTCAGCGGCCGCTGGTGCTGCCGGCCAAGGACCACGGCCTGCGCCGCATCGTCGACGAGGCCTGTGCGCAGGCCGGGCTGTCGCTCACACTCGTGGCCGAGATCGACTCGCTGCCGAACATCAAGAAGGCGGTGCAGGCCGGTCTGGCCGCCACCATCCTCTCGCCCGGCGCCGTCTCCGACGAGGTGCAGGCCGGCCGGCTGGCGGTGGCCCAGATCGGATCGCCGACGCTGCTGCGCCGGGTGGTGGTGTCGCACTCCCTGACGCGGCCCATGAGCCCGGCTGCTGCGGCAGTGCTGCAGGCGGCCGAGGATGTGGTTCGCGAGATGGTCCGCACCCAGGCCTGGCCTGCGCGCTGGGTGGGCGACAGAAAGGATTAGCGACATGGCCACACCGCACCTCAACCTTGCCCGCTTCGACTTCGTCTCGGTCCGCCTCGCGGTGGTGTGCGCGCGCGTCGGCAACCTGACAGAGGCCGCGCGCGAATGCCACCTCGTGCTGCCCGCGGCCAGCCGCCGCCTGCGTGATCTGGAACGGGCGCTTGGCGAACCGCTGTTCGAACGGCATCCGCGGGGCCTCAAGCCCACGGCGCTGGGGCGGGCCTTCACCAAGCGGGGCATGGCCATCCTGCACGAACTGGACAACCTGCGCGTCGAACTCGCCGACGCCAGCCACGGCATCGTGCGCCACCTGCAGGTGTTCGCCAGCACGGCCGCCATCACGCAGTTCCTGCCGGCGCTGCTGGCCGAGTACGGCGATCTGCACCCCGAGGTGCAGGTCGAACTCGAGGAGCAGGTGTCGCAGCAGGTCGTGGCGGCCATCCGCGAAGGACGTGCCGACCTCGGCGTCTTTGTCAGCGGCCCGGACCTGCGCGGGCTGGACGCCCGCGACTTCCGCAGCGACGAACTGGTGCTGATCCTGCCGCCTGGCCATCGGCTCGCCGGCAAGACGCCGCTGCCCTTTGCCGAGGCGCTGGACGAGCGCTGGATCAGCCTGCACGCCGGCGCCGCCGTGCTCGAGGCGCAGCAGCGCGCGGCCATGGCGGCCGGCAGACCGCTCAAGCTGCGCATGCAGGTGCGCAGCTTCGACGCGGTGGGCCACCTGGTGGCCGCGGGCCTGGGCGTGGCGCTGCTGCCCAAGCAGGCGGCGCTGCCCATCGTCAAGGCCATGAAGCTGCAGTGGCGCCCGCTGGCCGACAGCTGGGTGCAACGGCAGTTGCAGGTGGTGGTGCGGCCGGACGCCGACGACGCGGTGCGGACGATGCGGGATTTCCTGATGCCGGTTTCGCAGAGTGCGAAGTCCCGGCGTTCAAGAAGCTAATGGACCACCGGGTGCCGCGGCCGGACACTGCCCGGCATGGCATCCACCCACGGCGATCTCTCTGCACCCGCCGGCCCGGCGGCTCTGGCCGGCCTGAAGGTCCTTGAACTCGGCCAGCTGATCGCGGGCCCGTTTGCGGCCAAGACGCTGGCCGACTTCGGCGCCGAGGTCGTGAAGATCGAACCGCCGGGTGCCGGCGACCCGCTGCGCAAGTGGCGGCTGCTGAAGGACGGCACCTCCGTCTGGTGGCAGGTGCAGTCGCGCAACAAGCGCTCGCTGGCACTGGACCTGCGCACGCCCGAAGGCCAGGACGTGGTGCGCCGGCTGGCGGCCGAGGCCGACGTGCTGATCGAGAACTTCCGCCCCGGCGCGTTGGAAGGCTGGAACCTGGCGCCCGATGACCTGTTGGCCGCCAACCCGCGCCTGATCGTGCTGCGCATCAGCGGCTACGGGCAGACCGGGCCCTACCGCAACCGCCCGGGCTTTGGTGTCGTCGCCGAGGCGATGGGGGGCCTGCGCCACCTGACCGCCGAGCCCGGCCGCGTGCCGGTTCGCGTGGGCGTGAGCATCGGCGACACGCTGGCGGCGCTGCACGGCGTGATCGGCATCCTGCTGGCCCTGCAGCACCGGCATGCCAGCGGCCAGGGCCAGGTGATCGACGTGGCCTTGTACGAGGCGGTGTTCAACTGCATGGAAAGCCTGCTGCCCGAGTACAGCGCCTTCGGTGCGGTGCGCGAAGCCGCCGGCAGCGCGCTGCCCGGCATCGCGCCGAGCAACGCCTACCGCTGCGCCGACGGCGGCTATGCGCTGATCGCCGGCAACGGCGACAGCATCTTCCGCCGCCTGATGACGCTGATCGGGCGCGACGACCTGGGGCAGGACGCGGCGCTGGCCGACAACGCCGGCCGCGTGGCCCGCGTGGCCGAGCTGGATGCCGCCATCGGCACCTGGACGGCCACCCGCACGGTGGACGCCGTGCTGGCCGCACTGGACAGCGCCTCGGTGCCGGCCGGCCGCATCTACACCGTGGCCGACATCGCCGCCGACCCGCACTACCGCGCCCGCGGCATGCTGGGTGAGGTGCAGCTTGACGATGGCAGCGTGCTCGCCGTGCCGGGCATCTGCCCGAAGCTCTCGGCCTCGCCCGGCAGCCACCGGCGCAACGCGCCGACGATCGGCCAGGACTCCGACGCCACGCTGCGCGAGATCGGCCTCACCGATGAGCAGATCGCGGCGCTGCGCGCACGCGGCATCGTGGCCTGAACCTTGACGAGAGAAGCGCCATGACCCGAATCTTCTTCAACGAGGTCGTCACGCGAGACGGCTTCCAGAACGAACCCGCCTTCGTCGCCACCGACGCCAAGGTGGCGCTGATCGACGAGCTCTCGGCCTGCGGCTACGCGAAGATCGAAGTGACCTCGTTCACCTCGGCCAAGGCCATCCCGATGCTGCGCGACGCCGAAGAGGTGATGGGCCGCATCCGCCGCGTGCCCGGCGTGGAGACCACGGTGCTGGTGCCCAACGTGCGCGGTGCCGAGCGCGCGCTGGAGTCGCGGGCCGATGAGCTGAACCTCGTGATGTCCACCTCCGAGACGCACAACCTGGCCAACCTGCGCATGCCGCGCGAGAAGAGCTTCGCCGGCCTGCGCGAGGTGATCGAGATGGCCCATCGCGCAGGGTCGGGCAGGGTGCCCGTGAACGTGTCGCTCTCCTGCTGCTTCGGCTGCCCGATGGAAGGCGACGTGCCCGAGGCCGAGGTGATGCATTGGGCGGGCCGCTTCGCCGCATTGGGCGTGCGGGGCCTGACGATCTGCGACACCACCGGCATGGCCCACCCGGCCCAGGTGAGGCGGCTGACGCGGGCGCTGCGGCAGCGCTTCAGCAGCCTGCAGCTGACGCTGCACTTCCACAACACGCGCGGCATGGGTCTGGCCAATGTGCTGGCGTCGGTGGACGAAGGCATCACCCGCTTCGATGGCTCGCTCGGCGGACTGGGCGGCTGCCCCTATGCACCGGGTGCCACCGGCAACATCTGCAGCGAAGACGCCATCCACATGCTGCACGCGATGGGCCACGACACCGGCATCGACCTGCCGCGCCTGCTGGCCGTGGCCCGGCAGCTGCCCTCCATCGTCGGCCACGACGTGCCGGGCCAGGTGGCCAAGGCCGGCCTGATCACCGACCTGCATCCAGCTCCTGCCTGGGTCGCCGAACTGCGAGGCCACTAGACCATGATCGACCATCTCGACCACCTCGTGCTCACCACCTCGCGCCGCGAGGCCAGCGTGGACTTCTACACCCGCGTGCTGGGCATGCAGCTCGAAAGCTTCATCGGGGGCACGCCGCCGGTGGAGCGGCAGGCCTTCAAGTTCGGCCACCAGAAGATCAACCTGCATGTGCAGGGCAGCGAGTTCGAGCCCAAGGCCCACCTGCCGGTGCCCGGGGCGCTGGACCTGTGCTTCATTGCCAGCATCCCGCTGGACCAGGTGATCGAGCGCCTGCGCGCGGCCAGCTGGCCCATCGTCGAGGGGCCGGTGATGCGCACAGGGGCGACGCAGAAGATCCGCTCGGTCTACGTGCGCGACCCGGACTTCAACCTCATCGAGATTTCCGAGCTGGCCTGACGCCGGAAGCCTGCTGACACAAGACCCCAAGAACACCCAACGGAGACAACATGCAAAGACGAACCCTGATCACGGCGGTCGGCGCAGCGGCGCTGGCGGCGCACCCGGCCTTGCGCGCCCAAGGCGCCTGGCCACAGAAACCCGTGACGCTGGTTGTGCCCAGCGCGCCGGGCGGCACCACCGACTTCACGGCCCGGCTGGTGGCCGACAGCCTGCAGCGCGCGCTGGGCCAGCCCGTCGTCGTCGACAACAAGCCCGGGGCCTCCGGCAACATCGGCAACCAGTTCGTGGCCAAGGCGCGGCCCGACGGCCACACGCTGCTGGTGGCCTACAGCGGCTTCCAGGTGGGCAACCCGCACCTGTTTCCCAACGCGGGCTGGGACCCGATCAAGGACTTCACACCGGTGGTCATGATGACGCGGGCGCCGCAGGTCATCGCCATCAACGGCAGCCTGAAGGCCAATACCGTGGCCGAACTGGTGGCCTTTGCGAAGGCCAACCCGGGCAAGCTGAACTACGCGTCGTCGGGCAACGGGTCGATCCAGCACATCGCAGGCGAACTCTTCAAGCAGCTGACGGGCACCTTCATCACCCACATCCCTTACCGGGGTGCGGGCCCGGCGGTGCAAGACCTCATCGGTGGGCAGGTGGACCTGTTCATCACCACGCCGGCCTCGGTGGTGCAGCATGTCAAGTCGGGCAAGCTGAAGGCGCTGGCCGTGTCCAGCGCCAGCCGTCTGGCGGCGCTGCCCCAGGTGCCCACGGCCACGGAGGCCGGGCTCAAGGGCTTCGCGCTGGATTCGTGGTTCGCGCTCTACGGCCCGGCCGGCCTGCCGGCCGATGTGGTGCAGACCTTGAACGCCGAGATCGGCAAGGTCCTGGCCATGCCCGACATCAAGCGCCGGGCCGAAGAGGCCGGCACGACGGTGGAGTTCATGAGCCCGGCGCAACTGGGTGACTACACGCGCAAGGAACTGGAGCACTGGGGCAAGGTCATCAAGTCCGCGAAGATCACGGCGGACTGATGGGCGAGGAGGCCAGGGCGACGGAGCAGCGGCGGTGAAGATCGTCTTCCTCGATCGCGACACGCTGTCGCCGCAGACCCGCCTGCGCACGCCGGCGTTCCCGCATGAGCTGGTGTGCCATGGCCGCACGGCCGCCACCGAGGTGGCCACGCGCATCACCGATGCCGACATCGTGCTGGTGAACAAGGTGCGCCTGGACGCGGCGGCCCTGGCCGCTGCGCCCCGCCTGAAGTACATCGGCGTGGCCGCCACGGGCACCGACAACATCGACCTCGCGGCCTGCCGTGCCCGCGGCGTCGTGGTGAGCAACATCCGCCACTACGCCGTGCACACCGTGCCGGAGCACACCTTTTCGCTGATCTTCGCGTTGCGGCGCAGCTTGTGCGCCTACCGCGACGCGGTGCGTGCCGGGCGCTGGCAGGCCAGCGGCCAGTTCTGCTTCTTCGACTTCCCGATCCGCGATCTGGCGGGCTCCACCCTGGGCGTCATCGGCGACGGCGTGCTGGGGCAGAGCGTGGCGGCCATCGGGCGTGCCCTGGGCATGCGCGTGCTCATGGCCGCCTTCAAGGGGCGCGGTGACATGGGCGCGCTGTACACCCCCTTCGACCGCGTGCTGGCCGAGGCCGACGTGATCACGCTGCACTGCCCGCTGCTGCCGCAGACCCGTCACATGATCGGCGCCGCGGAACTGGCCGCGATGCAGCGCCGGCCGCTGCTCATCAACACCGCGCGCGGCGGCCTGGTGGACGAGTCCGCGGTCGGGCCGGCACTGCAGGCCGGCCACATCAGCGGCGCGGGCTTCGATGTCACCGAGCTCGAGCCGCCGCCGGCCGATCACCCGTTCATGGCCCTGCAGCACCGCCCCGACTTCATCCTGACGCCCCACGTCGCCTGGGCCAGCGACGAGGCCGTGCAGGCGCTGGCGGACCAGTTGATCGACCAGGTCGAGGCCTTTGAGCGCGGGGCAGCCGTGCACGTCGTTTCGGCCTGAGGGCACGGGGCCTGGTCCCCGCCGTTGGACAATGGAGCCGGAGTCAGTCGCATACTGCCGGCCATGAACACGCACGACACCCTTGCACCGCTGCTGTCCGCCTTGCCCTCGCTCGTCGTCAAGGACGGGGTGATGCTGGGCGGCCTGACCGAACCGCAACGCGCTCTGGCGCTGGGCTTCGTGTGGGCCGGGCTGCCGCGCACGGCGCTGGATGAGCGCGGTGTCAACGAGCGGCTGAAGGCTCAGCTGGCCGGGGCGGCGCGCTTCATCGACACCGATCACGTCGAGCTGCGCCGCTGGCTGTGCGACACCGGCTGGCTGGCCCGCGACGGCTACGGGCGCGAATACCGCCGCGTGGCCGTGGCACAGCTTCTGCCCACCCTGGCCGAACTGGGCGCCGCGCTGGAGGCGACCTTCGACGATGGCGGCACCGCGGCCTGGGCCGAGAGCCAACGCCAGGCCCGTGCGGCCGAGCGCGAGGCCCGCCGGCGCGCCTTCGAGGCCCGGGCCTGAGAACCGACGCGCGCTTGGACGACGCGGCCTTCGACGAACAGGCGATGCGCCTGGCCCTGGCGCAGGCCGAGCGCGCGCGCGAGGCCGGCGAGGTGCCGGTGGGTGCCGTCATCGTGCAGCGTGGGCCCGACGGGCCGGTGCTCGTGGCCGAAGGTCACAACCGGCCGATCGGCACCCACGACCCGACTGCGCACGCCGAGATCGTGGCATTGCGCGAGGCGGCCCGGAAGCTCGGCAACTATCGCCTGCCCGACTGTGAGCTGGTCGTAACGTTGGAACCCTGCGCGATGTGCGCGATGGCGCTGATGCACGCGCGGCTGCGGCGTGTGGTGTTTGGCGCCACCGATCCCAAGACCGGCGCGGCCGGCTCGGTGCTGAACCTCTTTGCCGAGCCGCGCCTGAACCACCACACCGCGCTCGTCGGCGGCGTGCTCGCCGAGCCTTGTGGCGAGGTGCTGCGCAACTTCTTTGCCGAACGGCGCGCCAGCCGGCGGCCCCCGGCGGGCTGAACGATGGCGACGACGCTGCAGATCGTGTCGCCTTCGGGCGTGGTGGCCGAACCCGCTGCGCTGACTCGGGCTGCGCAACGGCTGAAGGCGCTGGATTTCGACGTCGCCCTCGACGCGTCGGCCAAGGCGCGCGCGCAGCGCTTTGCCGGCGACGACGTTGCGCGGCTGGCCGCCTTGCACCGCGTGGCGGAAGCGGCGCCGTCGGTGGCGATGGCCAGCCGCGGCGGCTACGGGCTGACGCGGCTGCTCGATGCGCTGGACTGGAAGCGCCTGGCCCGCAGCGTCGAGCAGGGCACCCGCTGGGTGGGCCACAGCGACTTCACCGCGCTGCAGCTGGGCCTGCTGGTGCACACCGGCGCCAGCAGCTGGGCCGGGCCGATGGCCGTGGACGACTTCGGCCGCAGCGATTCCGACGGCGGTGTCGACGAGGTCACGCGCGACTGCTTCGTCGAGGCCATGGACGGCTCGCTCGAGGCTGTGGGCTTTCGCACCGAACCTGGCTTCGATGGCCTGGCCGTGCGCGGGCGGCTGTGGGGCGGCAACCTGACGGTGCTGCTGTCGCTGCTGGGCACGCGCCACTGGCCGGCCGCAGCCGCGAAAGGCGGAGTGCTGTTTCTCGAAGACGTGAACGAGCACCCGTACCGCGTCGAGCGCGGCCTGCTGCAGCTGCGCCAGGCCGGCGTGCTGCAGGCGCAGAAGGCCGTGCTGCTGGGGGCGTTCAGCGGCTGGAAGCCTTCGCCACTGGACCGCGGCTACACGCTCAAGACCGCCGTGGCGCGGGTGCGTGATGGGCTCAAGACGCCACTGCTCACCGGCTTGCCGTTCGGGCACGTGCACCCGAAGGTGAGCCTGCCGGTGGGCCGGCGCGTGCAGCTGGTGGTGCAGGGCAGGGAAGTCCTGGTGCTGTGGTGAGGGGGCCGTGGCCCGGGCAGGCGCCCCCGGCCACCTAGAATCCCCAGCACTCATGGTGTCTTGGCGATTCCTTCGCAACGCCCTGGCCGCCACCAGCGCGGCCCTGCTGGCGGCCTGCAACAACAACCCGTGGCCCGACGGCGCCGAGACCTCGAACACGCTGTATTCGGCCGTCATCCAGAGCTCGCCACGCCACCTGGACCCGACCGCCTCGTACTGGAACAACGAGACCGCGTTCACCTACCAGATCTACGAGCCGCTCTACGGCTACCACTACCTGAAGCGGCCCTTCGAGGTGGTGCCCAAGGCGGCGGCTGCGGTCGTGAAGCCGCGCTACCTGGACAAGGACGGCCGCGAGATCGGCGAAGACGCGCCGGCCGAGCAGGTGGTGGAGAGCGTCTACGACGTGCCCATCAAGCCCGGCATCCGGTTCCAGCCGCACCCGGCCTTCGCGAAGGACGAGCAGGGCCGCCACCGCTACCACGCGATGAAGCCGGGCGAGCTGGGCACGCGCCGCACGCCGCTGGACTTCGAGCACACGGGCACGCGCGAGCTGGTGGCCGAGGACTTCGTCTACGCCATCAAGCGGCACGCCACCACGCGCATCACCGCGCCGATCTACAGCACCTTTGCCGAGTACGTGGTGGGGCTCAAGGAATACGGCGCGCTGATCAAGGCCGAGGACGCCCGGCTGCGCCGCGGCCTCGATCCGGCCAGCCTGGACAAGCCCTTCCTCGACTTCCGCCGCTGGCCGCTGGCCGGGGCCACGGCGCCCGAGAAGCACCTGCTGCGCATCCGCATCAAGGGCAAGTACCCGCAGTGGAGCTACTGGATGACGCTCACCTTCCTGGCGCCGGTGCCCTGGGAAGCCGACGCCTTCTACGCCCAGCCCGGCATGGCCGAGCGCAGCCTCACGCTCGACGTCTGGCCCGTGGGCACAGGCCCCTACATGCTGGTGGAGTACGAGAAGGACCGCCGCCACGTGATGACGCGCAACCCTCATTACCGCGGCGAGCCCTACCCCTGCGAAGGCATGCCCGGCGACAAGGAAGCCGGCCTGCTGGCCGACTGCGGCAAGCCCACGCCCTTCATCGACACGCTGGTGTCGACGGTGGAGCGCGAGAAGGTGCCGCGCCAGGCCAAGTTCCGCCAGGGCTTCTACGACATCGACGTCTTCGAGCGCACCGACACGGGCCTGGAGTACCTGGTCGACATGCAGGACAGCGACGAGGTCCGGCGCGAGTACACGCAGAAGGGATTCCGGCTGGAGCGCGGCTCGGACGTCAACAACTGGTTCCTCGGCTTCAACATGCTCGATCCCACGCTGGGCGACGGCGACGCGGGCCAGCTGAGCGAGGACCAGCGCGCCCGCAACCGCAAGCTGCGCCAGGCGCTGAGCATCGCCATCGACTGGGAGGAGTACAGCCGCATCTTCCCCGAAGACGCCGGCGAGACGGCGATGGGCCCGGTGCCGCCGGGCATCTTCGGCAGCCGCGAAGGCACGAAGGAAGGGCTCAACCCGGTCACGCACGTCTGGAAAGACGGCCGCGCCGTGCGCCGCCCCATCGCCGACGCCAAGAAGCTGATGGCCGAAGCGGGCTACCCCAACGGCCGCGACACGAAGACCGGCCGCCCGCTGGTGCTGAACTACGACTACTACGCCGCGCCGACGCCGGCCAACAAGCCCAAGCTCGACTGGATGGTGCGGCAGTTCGCCAAGATCGACGTGCAGCTCGAGGTGCGGGCCACCGACAACAACCAGTTCCAGGACAAGGTGCGCAAGGGCAAGTACCAGGTCTTCTGGCTCGGCTGGCTGGCCGACTACCCCGACCCCGAGAACTTCCTTTTCCTGCTGTACGGCCCCACCGGCAAGACCAAGCACGACGGCGAGAACACCGCCAACTACGCCAGCGCCGAGTACGACCGCCTGTTCGCGCAGATGAAGACCCTGCCCAACGGGCCGCAGCGCCAGGCGCTGATCGATCAGATGGTGGCCATCGCGCAGCAGGACGCACCCTGGGCCATGGGCTACTTCCCCTACGTCAGCGCGGCGCATCAACGTTGGGTGAAGAACTACAAGCCGGCCATCCTGATCCGCGACCACGGCCGCTACCTCAAGCTCGACATCGCCGACCGCGTGGCCTCGCAGGCGGCGTGGAACCGGCCGGTGTGGTGGCCGCTGGTGGCGCTGATCGTGGCCCTGCTCGCGCTGGTGGCGGCGGCCCGGGCGCAGTTCCGCCGCCGCGAGCGCACCAACGCCCGCGGCGACGTGCTGGCCTGATCGCCCGGGCGACGACATGCTGCGCTTCATCCTCCGACGGCTGACCTACGGCGCCCTGGTGCTGCTGGGCGTGAACCTGCTGACCTTCGTCCTGTTCTTCACCATCAACACGCCGGACGACATGGCGCGGCTCAACCTGGGCGGCAAGCGCGTCAGCGCCGAGGCCATCCAGAAGTGGAAGGCCGAGCGCGGCTACGACAAGCCCCTCTACGTGAACAGCGCCGAGCAGGGCACGGCCCGCTTCACCGAGACCATCTTCTGGGAGCGTTCGGTGTCGCTCTTCGCGCTGCAGTTCGGCCGCGCCGACAGCGAAAGCGCCGGCGACATCGGTGCCGAGGTCGTGCAGCGCATGTGGGTGAGCCTGCAGCTGGCGCTGCCGCTCTTCGTGATGCAGCTCATCGCGAGCACGGCCTTTGCGCTGCTGCTGGTGATGTTCCGCGGCAGCGCGCTCGACTTCTGGGGCGTCGTGGCCTGCGTGCTGATGCTGTCGATCTCGAGCCTCTTCTACATCATCGTCGGCCAGGTGCTGTTCTCGCGTCTGCTGATGCTGGCGCCGATCAGCGGCTACGCGCCCGGCTTCGACGCGGTGAAGTTCCTGCTGCTGCCCATCCTGCTGAGCCTGGTGGCGCGGTTGGGCGGCGAGGCACGCCTGTACCGCGCCATGTTCCTCGAGGAGGCCGGCAAGGACTACGTGCGCACCGCCCGTGCCAAGGGCCTGGCCGAGCACGTGGTGCTGTACCGGCACGTGCTGCGCAACGCGCTGATCCCCATCATCACCTCGGCCGGCAGCTACCTGCCTTACGTCTTCCTGGGCAGCCTGGTGTTCGAGAGCTTCTTCGGCCTGCCGGGCCTGGGCGCCTATGTCATCGAGGCCATCGGCAAGCAGGACTTCGCCGTGGTGCGCACGATGGTCTTCGTCGGCTCGCTGCTCTACATCGCGACCTACGCGCTGATCGACATCGCCTACACGTGGGTCGATCCCCGCGTTCGCCTGGCCTGAAGAGCATCACGACCATGCCGAAGATCGTGATCCTGTGGACCGACGCCGCGCTGTGGCTGATGCTGGCGGCGCTGGTGGCCTATGCGGTGAGCGTTTGGCGCACGCCCGAGAAGCGGCAGCGCTGGGGCCGCGTGTTCCGCGACGCCGGCGCGCTGGCCAGCAGCATCGTGCTGCTGCTGGCCCTGGGCGTGACGATGCTCGACAGCGTGCACTACCGCCCGCTGCTGCCGCCGGCACCGGGCGCCGAGGCCGGCGCGCCGGCCTACGACTCGCGCACACGCTCGCTGCTCGACGCCTGGATGAGCGACCTCGTCGACGGCCGCGAGAGCACCTACTCCAAGCCGCTGGCCTACCTGGGCTTCACCAAGGAGTCGACGGTGGTGAACGGCGAGGTGCAACGCGTGGCGCCGCGCCTGCAGTTCGGCGGCGCGCACCTGGCCGACCCGGCCACCGAGTGGGTGCCCGACATCGTGCGCCGCACCTCGCTCGGCCTGGCGGGCGGGGCCGTCGGCGCGGCGCTGGCGGTGCTGCTGCTGCTGGCCGTGCTGGCACGCGCCGAGGGGCGCAGCCTGGGCGCCACCTGGTCGGCGGTGCGGCGGCGCGAGTTCGCGGTGCCCTGGCACGTGGCGGTGGTGACGCTGGCCGTCGTCGGCCTGGTCGCCGGGCCGGCCACGGCGCTGTCGGGCCCCTACCACCTGCTGGGCACCGACCTCACCGGCAACGACGTGCTCTACCAGAGCCTCAAGAGCATCCGCACGGCCTTCGTCATCGGCAGCCTCGCCACGCTGGCCACGCTGCCGCTGGCCGTGGGCCTGGGGCTGCTGGCGGGCTACTTCCGCGGCTGGGTCGACGAGGCCATCCAGTACCTCTACACCGTGCTGTCCTCGGTGCCCAACGTGCTGCTGATCGCGGCGCTGGGGCTGATGGTGCAGGCGTTCATCGACCAGCACCCCGAGCTCTTCGAGACCGGCGCCGAGCGCGCCGACCTCAAGCTCTTCATGCTGTGCCTGGTGCTCGGCCTCACCGGCTGGGCGACGCTGGCGCGGCTGCTGCGCGCCGAGACGCTGAAGCTGCGTGAGCTCGACTACGTGCAGGCCGCCACCGCCTTCGGCATCGGCCACGGGCGCATCCTGGCGCGGCACGTGTTCCCCAACGTCGCACACCTGATGCTCATCGTCACGGTGCTGGAGTTCTCGTCGCTGGTGCTGTACGAGGCCGTGCTGTCCTACGTGGGTGTGGGCGTGGACCCGTCGATGAACAGCTTCGGCGGCATGATCAACCTGGCGCGCGTCGAGATGAGCCGCGACCCGATGGTGTGGTGGAGCTTCGCGTCGGCCTTCGGCTTCATGGTGGCGCTGGTGCTCGCGGCCAACCTGTTTGCCGACGGCGTGCGCGACGCCTTCGACCCGCGCTCCAAGCTGTTCCGCGTGCGCCGCCGCACCGCAGCTGAACGGCGGGGTGCCTGACCATGCTCGATGTCCGCAACCTTGAAGTGGAACTCGACGTCGACAACGGCGTCGTGCGGGCGCTCGATGCGCTCACGCTCAGCATCGCGCGCGGCGAGACCTTCGCGCTGGTGGGCGAGAGCGGCTGCGGCAAGAGCATGACGGCCCTGGCGCTGATGCGCCTGCTGCCCGAGAACGGCCTCGTCACGGGCGGCGAACTGCACCTGCGCGGCGAGACCGGCCGCGAGGACGTCGATGTCCTGGGCCTGCCCGAAGCCGGCATGCGGCGCGTGCGCGGCGGCCGCATCGGCATGATCTTCCAGGAGCCGGGCACGAGCCTGAACCCGGTGATGACCGTCGGCCGCCAGGTCGTGGAGGCCATCGAGGCACACACGCCGCTGCGCGGCGAGGCGGCGCGCGAACGCGCCATCGAGTGGCTCACGCGCGTGGGCATCCCCGAGCCGGCACGGCGCTTCGACGACTACCCCTTCCGCATGAGCGGCGGCCAGAAGCAGCGCGTGATGATCGCGCTGGCGCTGGCGGCCGAGCCCGACTTCCTCGTGGCCGACGAGCCCACCACCGCGCTGGACGTGACGATCCAGGCGCAGATCCTCGAGCTGCTGAAGAGCCTGCAGGCCGAGCGGGGGATGGGCCTCCTGCTCATCACGCACGACCTCGCGGTCGTCAGCGGCATGGCGCACCGCGTGGCGCTGATGTACGCGGGGCAGATCGTCGAGGTCGCGCCGGCGGGCGAGTTCTTCGCGGCGCCGAAACACCCGTACGCGCAGGCGCTGCTGCGCGCCTTGCCCACGGCCGAGGCGCGCGAGCGCCCGCTGATGGCCATCGCCGGTACCGTGCCGCCGCTGACGCAGCGCTTCGGCGGCTGCCGCTTCGCGCCGCGCTGTGCGGTGGCGATGCCGCACTGCGCCGGCACCATCCCCTCGCTGGAGGCCGTGAGCGAGCATCACGCCGTGCGTTGCCTGTTGTACCGGCCCGGTGAGGCAGCCGCGGCGGACTCTGTGCGCATCGAGACGCCGGCTCCGTCGGCCCCGCGCACCGGCGCCGAGGCGCCGATGCTGCTGCAGGTGCAGGATCTGTCGGTGCGCTTTCCGCTGCAGCGCGGCTGGCTCGCGCGGGGCCCGCGCGAGTTCAACGCGGTGTCGGACGTGTCCTTCGAGCTGCGCGCCGGCCAGACGCTGGCGCTGGTGGGCGAAAGCGGCTGCGGCAAGACGACCACCGGCAAGGCGCTCGTGCAGCTGCTGCGCGGCACGGCCCGCACCGGCGGGCGCGCGCTGCTGCACCCGCCGGCCGGGCAGGGCGGCGAGGCGCGCGACCTGTTCACGCTGCAAGGAGAGGCGCTGCGCGCGGCGCGGCGCGAGGTGCAGATCGTCTTCCAGGACCCCTTCGCGTCGCTCGACCCGCGCATGGGCGTGCGCGAGATCCTCGACGAAGGCCTGGCCGCGCTGCGCCCCGAACTCGACACCGCCGCGCGCCGCGCCCGGCTCGAGCGCCTGGTCGACCAGGTCGGCCTGCGCCGCGATGCGCTCGACCGCTACCCGCACGAGTTCTCCGGCGGCCAGCGCCAGCGCATCGCCATCGCGCGGGCGCTGGCGGTCGAGCCGCGGCTCATCGTCTGCGACGAGCCGACCTCGGCGCTCGATGTCTCGGTGCAGGCGCAGATCCTGAACCTGCTGCGCGAATTGCAGCGCGAACTGGGCGTGAGCTACCTCTTCATCACGCACAACATCGGCGTGGTGGAGGTGATGGCCGACCACGTGGTGGTGATGCAGGGCGGGCGGGTGGTGGAGCAGGGGGCAGCCGAGGCGCTGCTCTCGGCACCTGCACAGGCGTACACGACGCAGCTGCTGGAGGCGGTTCCGCGGCTGGTCCGCGCCGCGCCCGGACCAGCCGCGGTCGTCTGAGGAGCAGCCCATGTCCACAAGCTCCAGCCGCCAGCCGGCGGCGACGCTGACCCAGGCCACCCAGGCCCTGCGAAGCCGGCAGTACGGGCAGGCTCGCGAGAGTTTCGAGCGCCTGGTGCAGCAGGAGCCCGGCAACGTCATCCACCACCTGGGGCTGGCCTACGCCTGCGAGGCGCTGGGTCTGGCTGCGCAGGCCGAGGCGGCCGTGGACGGCGCACTGGCCGCCGATGCGGGCGATCTGCGGGCCCTGATGCTCAAGGCGCAGCTGCTCGAGCGCCAGGGCAGCGAGCGCGCGGCCGACTACTTTCGGGCCGTCCTGAAGGCCGCCGAGCAGGTGGGCGAGATCCCGGCCGAGTTCGAGGCGCTGGTCCGCGACGCGCAGAACGCCGCCGAACGGCATGGCCGCGAGCTCGAGCGGCGCCTGCGCACGCGGGTCGACGAGCTGATCGCCCAGCGCGGGGCGCAACGGTCCAGGCGCTTCGAGCTCTCGCTGGACCTGCTGTGCGGGCGACGTGTGCACTACCCGTCGCAGCCGCGCCTGTACAGCTTTCCCGAACTGCCCACGGTGCAGTTCTTCGACACGGCGGCGTTCCCGTGGGTGAAGCCGCTCGAGGCCTCGACCGACACGATCCGCCGCGAACTGCTCGGCCTGCTCGACGCGGGCGGCGCCGACCGCTTCGTCCCCTACCTGCAGAGCGACCCCGCCCGGCCGCAGCTGCGCCGCGACCGGCTCGTCGACAACCGGGACTGGGGTGCCTTCTACCTGTGGAAGGACGGCGAACGGGTCGCAGCCCATGCCGACCTGTGCCCGCAGACGATGGCGATCCTGGAGTCCCTGCCCCTGGCCCGTACCCCGGGGCGCTCGCCGACGGTCCTGTTCTCGATGCTCCAGCCTGGTGCGCACATTCAGCCGCACCATGGTTTCATCAACACCCGCCTGATCGGGCATCTGCCGCTGATCGTGCCCGAGGGCTGCGGATTCCGCGTCGGCAACGAGGTGCGCGCCTGGCGCGAGGCCGAGGTGCTGCTGTTCGACGACACCATCGAGCACGAGGCGTGGAACCGCGGCAGCAGCCCGAGGGTGGTGCTGTTGTTCGAGGTCTGGCGCCCCGAACTCACCGTCGACGAGCGCGAGGCCGTCAACGCGATCTTCGAGGCCGTGGTCGCGCTGCGCCGCGACTCGGGTGTCTGGGGCATCTGAGGCTGCGCTGCGGGCGCTGGAGAGGGGCCAAGTGTTGCCCCTGTCCAACAGTTGATCAAGGCTTCTCACGCGGCGTTTGCCCGCGTGTTTCGGCTGTGTGACCTGCTGTTCCGAGGTGGTTACCGCAACCGGAGGCCGCGGGGCCCTGGTACGCCTGGGGTCGTGGTGGGTTTCCCCGAGGGTTGTCGCTTGTTCCGGCTGGTGACAATGCGTCCACAGCCCGTGGAGGGATGACCGCGCACGCGTGGCACGGTCTTTGCTTCGGGCCTCTGGTTGCCTATTTCTTTCCGTACAGGAGCTCAACGAATGTTCAAGAGAACCAAAGTCGCAACGGGTGTGATCGTCGCGCTAGGGGGAGTCTTTGCCGCGGGTGGCGCTTGGGCGCAAGCCGGCGAGCGCGTCGAGATCACCGGTTCGCGCATCAAGTCGCTCAACGTCGACACGGCCAGCCCGATCACCGTCGTTGACGCCAAGGACATCAAGCAGGACGGCGTCCGCAACGTCGAAAGCTTCCTGAACAACCTGCCGCAGGTGTTCGCTGCGCAGGCCGGCACGGTCTCCAACGGCGCCACCGGCACCGCGTCGGTGAACCTGCGCGGCCTGGGTGCCGGCCGCACGCTGGTGCTGGTCAACGGCCGCCGTCTGCCGATGGGCAGCGCCAACACCGTGGCGCCCGACCTGAACCAGATCCCGTCGGCCCTGATCCGCCGCGTCGAACTGCTGACCGGCGGTGCTTCGGCCGTGTACGGCTCCGACGCCGTGTCCGGCGTCGTGAACTTCATCCTGAACGACCGCTTCGAGGGCGCCCAGGTCGAGCTGAACCACAGCTTCTTCAACCACGGCCAGCAGAACCCGGGCCCGGTCGGCGGCACGCTGGGCGTGGCCGACATCGTTCGCGGCCGTGCGGCCACGAACCCGGCGGAGTTCAAGATCCCCGGCGACAAGAGCGCCGATGGCAAGTCGACGAACTTCAGCCTGCTGCTGGGCGGCAACTTCGACGGCGGCAAGGGCAACGCCACCGTCTTCATCAACTACAAGAAGGACGACGCGCTCCTGCAGTCCGAGCGTGACTTCAGTGCCTGTACCGTGGGCACCGGCGCGCTCAACTTCACCTGCGGCGGCTCCGGCACGAACGCCACCGGCCGCATCACCCGCATCGGCCCGAACACCGTCTGGACCGTCGGCGCGGACAACAACGCGCGTGCGTTCGCCAACGCGACCGACCAGTACAACTTCGGCCCGCTGAACTACTTCCAGCGCCCGTCCGAGCGTTATGGCTTCAACGCCTTTTTTTTTTTTAATGATACGGCGACCACCGAGATCTACACCGAGTTCGGCTTCCACGACGACCAGACGATCGCGCAGATCGCCCCGGGCGGCGTGTTCGGCAACCTCGTCACCGTGCGCGGCGACAACCCGCTGCTCAACGCCAGCTGGCTGACCGCGCTGGGCCTCACCGCCGGCAGCGCCACGTCGACGGCCGACGTGGTGGTGCAGCGCCGCAACGTCGAAGGCGGCGGCCGTCGTTCGGAGTTCCGCAACACCTCGTTCCGCACGCTGTTCGGCGTGAAGGGTGACGTGGGCGCCTTCAGCTACGACGCCTACGCCATCGAAGCCAAGGTGGTCTACAGCCAGTCCGAATCCAACTACTTCCTGGATTCGCGCATCGAAGAGGCGCTGACGGTCGAGCCCGATGGCTCGGGCGGCACGCAGTGCGCGTCGGCCGCGGCCCGTGCCGCCGGCTGCGTGCCCTACAACGTCTGGAACCGTGGCGGCGTGAAGGCCGATCAGCTGGCCTACCTGCAGACCCCGGGCTTCCGCAAGGGCGGCACGACGCTGAAGGTGGTCGGTGCCACCGGTGCGGTCGACCTCGGCGAGTTCGGCCTGAAGTCGCCGATGGCCCGCAACGGCATCGGCGCCTCGTTCGGCGTCGAGCGCCGTGCGGAGTCGCTGGACCTCCAGACCGACTCGAACACGACCCAGGGCGCGCTGTCCGGCTCGGGTGGTCCCACCCCGCCGCTGTACGGCGAGCAGTCCGTGGTCGAAGTGTTCGGTGAAGTGCGCCTGCCGCTGATCGAGGGCAAGCCGTTCGCCGACCTGCTCGAGGCCACGCTCAGCGCCCGCAAGTCCAGCTACAAGACCGGCTTCGACGCCAGCACCTACGGCCTGGGCCTGCAGTACGCGCCCATCAAGGAAGTGCGGGTCCGCGGCGGCTTCCAGCGCGCGGTTCGTGCTCCGAACCTGATCGAGCTGTACACGGCCTCGGGCAACGCGCTGTTCGACCTGACGGACCCGGGTGATCCTTGCGAAGGCTCGGCCCCGACCCGTACGCTGGCCGAGTGCGCCCGCACGGGCGTCTCGGCGGCCCAGTACGGCACGATTCCGGACAACCCCACCAGCCAGTTCCAGTTCCTGCAGGGTGGCAACACGTCCCTGAAGCCCGAAACGGCCGACAGCGTGACCTTCGGTATCGTCCTGTCGCCGATGCGCAACCTCAGCGTCAGCGTCGACTACTTCGACATCAAGGTCGACGACACGATCGGCTCCATCGACCCGGGCACGACGCTGAACAAGTGCCTCTCGACCGGCAACCCGACGTTCTGCTCGCTGATCACGCGTGACAGCACCGGTTCGCTGTGGCTGCTGCCCGAGGGCCGGATCGAAGGCCGCAACAAGAACATCGGCCGCGTTCGCACCTCCGGTCTGGACCTCGCCGCCAGCTACACGCAGCGCATTGGCGCGATGGGCAGCCTCGGCCTCACCGCCACGGCCACGTTCCTCGACAAGCTGGAGACCGAAGAGATCAAGGGTGACGGCACCTACGACTGCGTCGGCTACTACGGCCCGAACCTCTGCGGCTCGCCGAACCCGAAGCGTCGCCACAAGATGCGTCTGTCGTGGACCACGCCGTGGGACGTGGAAGTCGCCACGACCTGGCGCTACCTGTCGGCGGTGAGCCATCAGGCCCTCAGCGGCCAGGCGGCCCTGAACGGCACGAAGGACGGTGGTCGCCTGATCAACGTGAACTCGCCGGACCGCACGCTGCCCGCCCGCAGCTACTTCGATCTGGTCGTGTCGTGGAACATCCTGAAGGGCTGGAACCTGACGGCGGGTGTCAACAACCTGCTCGACAAGGACCCGCCGCTGACCTCGCAGCTCCCGACCGGCCAGGGCAACGGCAACACGTTCCCGACCGTGTACGACGCGCTGGGTCGCAAGGTGTTCTTCACGACGACCTACAAGTTCTAAGCGTGCAGGCCCGGGCCGGCCTTGCCGGTCCGGGCCCCCGCATCGCTCAGCTTTAGACTTCGGCGATGGGCCTGTGCCCATCGCCGTTTTTCTTTGTCCCCGAGCCCGGCACCATGACTGCGTCGAAGAACCACGCCCGCCTCACCGAACTGGAGCAGGAGGTGTCCCACTGGCGCGCACGGGGTGACCTGCCGCGGCTGACCGAGGCCTGGCGACAGATCCAGGCACTCGAACCAGGCAACGTCGCAGCCGCCGTGCAGTTGGGGCAACTGAGCGCGCATGCCGGCCGCTGGACCGAGGCGGCCGAGCACTTCCGGCACGCTGCCTCGCTGGAACCCTCGCAGGCCCTTCATTGGGTGAATCTGGCGCTGGCGCAGCGTGAGCTGGGTCGGGCCGATGACGAGGAGGCCAGCCTCTTCAAGGCGCTCACGGCCAATCCCTACGAGCTGAGAGCCCTCGCCATGCGCGCGGCCCTGTTCGAGCGCCAGGGCCGCACGCACGAAGCCGCCCAGGCACACCAGGCCGTGGTGGCCGTCGCGGCGTCGTCGCCGTCAGCGCTGCCCCGCGATCTGCAGGCGGCCGTCGAGCACGCCACCCGCCGGTGCGAACAGCATCAGAACGAGCTGGCCGGCCACCTGGACGACAGCCTCTCGCAGGCCCTCTCGGGCTTGCGGGGTGAGAGCGCCGAGCGCATGCGCTTCATGCTCGATCTGCTGCTGGGACGTCGTCGTCGATTCGAGTCGCAGCCGATGCGCCTCTTCGTGCCCCAGCTGCCGGCCATCGAGTTCTTTGATCGCGCCCACTTCCCCTGGCTGGATACGTTCGAGTCGCACGCGGCGGCCATCCGGGAGGAGTTCATGGCCGTGTGGCAGACGCACCAGGCCGGCTTCTCGCCGTACATCACCTACGGCGCGGACCAGCCGGTCGCGCAGTGGGCCCAGCTGAACCAGAACCCCGACTGGAGTGCGTTTCACCTGATCAAGGACGGGCTCGTGGTGGGCGACAACGCCGCTCGTTGCCCGCGCACGTTGGCGGCCATCGCCGCGACGCCACAGCCCGATCAGCCCGGCCGCACCCCGGTGGCGATGTACTCGCTGCTGAAGCCGCGCACCCACATCCCGGCCCATGTCGGCGCGAGCAACGCTCGTCTCGTCGTGCACCTGCCGCTGGTGGTGCCGAAGGGTTGCCGGTTTCGCGTGGGGAGCCAGACGCGCGAGTGGCAGGTGGGCCGGGCGTGGGTCTTCGACGACACCATCGAGCACGAAGCCTGGAACGACAGCGACGAACTCCGGGCCGTGCTGATCTTCGACACCTGGCACCCGATGCTGTCGCCCGACGAACGCCGCTTCATCACCGAGATGAACGGCGCGCTGAACCGGTTCTCGAAGGACCTGGCGACCGGCTACGGCGCCTGAACGCCGCTCAGGCGCCGGGGTAGTAGGCGCCAGTGTCGGTCACTTCGGCGCCAGCCGGATGGCGCCGTCCAGCCGGATCACCTCGCCGTTGAGCATGTCGTTCTCGACGATGTGCTTCACCAGCTTGGCGTAGTCGGCCGGTGTGCCCAGGCGGCTCGGGAAGGGCACGCTGGCGGCCAGTGCGTCCTGCACCTCCTGCGGCATGCCGAAGAGCATGGGCGTGCCGAAGATGCCCGGTGCGATGGTCATGTTGCGGATGCCGTTGCGGGCCAGGTCGCGTGCGATGGGCAGCGTCATGCCGACGACGCCGCCCTTGCTGGCGCTGTAGGCCGCCTGGCCGATCTGGCCGTCGTACGCGGCCACGCTGGCGGTGCTGATCAGCACGCCACGTTCGCCGGTGGGCTCGGGCTCGTTCTTCGCCATGGCTTCCGCCGCCAGGCGGATCATGTTGAAGCTGCCGATCAGGTTGACCGTGATGGTCTTGGTGAACAGGGCCAGCGCGTGCGCGCCGTCCTTGCCCACGGTCTTGCTCGCGGTGGCGATGCCGGCGCAGTTGACCAGGCCCATCAGCTTGCCGAGCTTCTGCGCCGCGGCCACGGCGGCCTGGCCGTCGGCCTCGGAGCTGACGTCGCACTTGACGAACACGCCGCCGATCTCGGCGGCGACCTTCTCGCCACGCTCGGCGTTCATGTCGGCCACCACGACCTTGCCGCCGCTGGCCGAGAGCAGCCGGGCCGTGCCTTCGCCAAGGCCCGAGGCCGAACCGGTGACGATGAAGACCTTGCCTGCGATGTCCATGGTGGTCGAGCGGAAAGAGAAGCGGAGAGGGTGGTGATCAGGCGCCGAGGGCGGCCAGCACGCGACTGGTGATCTCGTCGACGCTGCCGGTGCCGACGACACGCGCATAGCGCGGGGCCGAGGCGTCGCCGGTGGCGGCCCAGCCGGAGTAGTAGTCCACGAGCGGCCGCGTCTGGCTCTGGTAGACCTGCAGCCGCTTGCGCACGGTGTCTTCCTGGTCGTCGGCGCGCTGCGTCAGCGGCTCGCCGGTCACGTCGTCCAGGCCTTCGACCTTGGGCGGGTTGAACTTCACGTGGTAGGTGCGGCCCGAGGGCAGGTGCGAGCGGCGGCCGCTCATGCGCTCGATGATGGCCTCGTCGGGCACGTCGATCTCGACGACGTGGTCCAGCTTCACACCGGCGGCCTTCATCGCGTCGGCCTGCGGGATGGTGCGCGGGAAGCCGTCGAACAGGAAGCCCTTGGCACAGTCCGGCTGCGCGATGCGTTCCTTGACGAGGCCGATGATGATGTCGTCGCTCACCAGGCCGCCGGCGTCCATCACCTGCTTGGCCGCCAGGCCCAGCGGGGTGCCGGCCTTGACGGCGGCGCGCAGCATGTCGCCGGTGCTGATCTGCGGGATGCCGTAGCGCTGGCAGATGAAGGTGGCCTGCGTGCCCTTGCCGGCGCCTGGTGCGCCCAGGAGGATCAATCTCATCGCGTTCCTCGTTCGATGTTGTCGTGCGGCGTGTCTTGCGGCCCCGCTGGGTGCGCACGCGCGCAGGACCTGTCCCCTCGAATCGAGAATAGCACGCGGTCCCTCGCGTCAAGCTGACGCGAACAGCGCACGCACGCGGGCCAGGTCTTCCGGCGTGTCGACGCCAGGCCCCGGCGCGTGGCCGGCCACGTGCACCGCGATGCGGTGGCCGTGCCAGAGCACGCGCAACTGCTCCAGCGCCTCGGCCTGTTCCACCGGCGCGGGCTGCAGGCCCGGAAAGCCGCGCAGGAAACCCGCGCGGTAGGCGTACAACCCCACGTGGCGCAGCGGCCTGGGAGAAAGCGGCGGCGCGCCGCCGCCATCGCGCCACCAGGGCAGCGGCGCGCGGCTGAAGTACAGCGCGCGCGACGCCGCGTCGAGCACCACCTTCACCACGTTCGGGTTGATGAACTCGGCGTCGTCGGCAAGTTCGTGCGCCGCCGTGCTCATGACGCAGTCATCGCGCTCGGCCAGCAGCCGCGCCACGGCCTGCACGAAGGCCGGCTCGATGAGCGGCTCGTCGCCCTGCACGTTGACCACGATGTCGTCGCCCACCAGCCCGAGTTGCTCGCAGGCCTCGGCCAGGCGGTCGCTGCCGCTGGGGTGGTCGGCCCGGGTGAGCACGGCCCGGACGCCATGGTCGGCGCAGGCCTGCGCGATCTCTTGGTGATCGCAGGCCACCACCACAGCGCGCGCACCCGGCAGGCCGGCCACGCGCTCGGCCACGCGCACCACCATCGGCCGGCCGGCGATGTCGGCCAGCGGCTTGCGCGGCAGCCGCGTGCTCGCCAGGCGGGCTGGGATGAGGATCGTGAAGCCGCCGGCGCTCATGCCAGCGGTGCGGGCTCGGTGTGGTCGGGCGCCGGGCCGTCCAGCGGCAGGGCCTCGCTCTCCAGCATCACCGGACTGCCGTCGCGGATGGGGAAGGCCAGGCGGTCGGCCGGGCAGGCCAGGTCGAGCGGGCGCTGTTCCGGATCGCGCCGCAGCTGCAGCGGCCCCTTGCAGACCGGGCAGACGAGCAGGTCGATGAGGCGGTGGTCCAGGCTCATGGGCTTCAGCGGGTCGGTGGAGAGGCGGCGCCGAAGAGCGCGAGCGCCAAGGCATCGATCAGGTCGTCGGGCAGCGCCAAGTCTAGCGGCAGCACCCAGATGCGCCGCCGCGATGGCACGGCGGGATCGAGCTTGATGGCGTCCTTCTCGGTCACCAGCACGTCGGGGCCGTCGTCGGGCCAGGGGCGCCGGGCATAGGCGAAGTGGTCGGGCAGCGGCAGGGTGTCGATGTCCAGGCCTTCGGCCCGCAGCATGGCGAAGAACTTCTCGGGTGCCGCCAGGCCCGCCGCGGCCAGCAGCGGCCGGCCGCGCAGCGCCTCGATGGGGCGGGCCGCGGCGGCATCGCCCGCATGCCAGGCGGCCAGCGGCCAGGCCTGGCGGAGCGTCCGCCGTGCGAGGTGGCCATCCTGCGGCGTGCTCGCGCGGCCGGCGGTGTACAGCAGATGCCGCACCGTGCGGCCGAGCGACGCGGCCGGCCAGGGCTCGCGCAGCGGCCCTGCCGGCAGCAGCAGGCCATTGCCCGCGCCGCGTTCGTCGAACACCACCAGCTCGGCCGTGCGGGCCAGCGCCAGGTGCTGCAGCCCGTCGTCGCTGACGATCACGTCGATGGCCGGCGACTGCCGGCACAGCGCCTGGGCTGCCGCCACGCGGTCGCGCCCGACGACCACCGGCACGCCGCTGCGGCGGGCCATCAGCAAGGGCTCGTCGCCCACCTCGCCCACCGCGCAGCCGGGGTGAACGGCCTGTGCGGCGTCGCCCTGCCGGCCATGCCCGCGCGACACGATGCCCGGCCGGTGGCCGCGGCGCTGCAGGGCGGCCACCACGGCCATCACCGTGGGCGTCTTGCCGGCGCCGCCGACGACGACGTTGCCCACCACCAGCACCGGCACGGGCAGGGCCCGCGCCGGCGGCGCGGCGACTGCGCGGCGGCGCCACAGCAGGCCGTAGAGCGCCGCCAGCGGCCACAGCAGCCGGGCCGCGACACCGGGGCGCGGCGTCCACCAGATGCGGCGGAAGAAGGCCTCGAGCGCGGCGCGCACGGGCTCGGCCGCGCTCACGCCGGCCGGCTCAACGCGGCGCCGTGCCCGCCGCCTGGGCCGCGAACGTCAGCCGCGACAGGCCGGCGCGCCGGGCGGCGTCGAGCACGTTCACCACGGTCTGGTGGGCAGCCAGTGCATCGGCCGAGACGATCACCACCGTGTCGGGCCGGCCCGCGGCGGCGGCCACCAGCGCGGCCGTCAGCGCCTCGACGCTGCGGCCGTCGACGGCGCGCCGGTTGACGGCGTAGCGGCCGTCGGCTGCCACGGCGACGATGACCTCGGCCGGCCGCTCGCGCAGCTTCTCGGCGTCTGCCGCCGGCAGGTTGATCTGCAGCTCGGTGAAGCGCGAGTAGGTCGTCGACAGCATCAGGAAGATCAGCACCACCAGCAGCACGTCGATGAACGGGATCAGGTTGATCTCCGGTTCCTCGAGGCGGCGACGGCCGAACTTCATCGGAGCGGGCGGGCGTTCAGGCGGACTTCACGGTGAACCGCATCAGGTGCGGCACCAAGCGCTCGGCGGCGAGTTCCATTGCGAGCTCGTATTCGTCGACGCGGCGGCGGAAGTAGCGGTACAGCATCAGCGCCGGGATGGCGACGATGAGCCCGAACGCGGTGTTGTACAGCGCGATCGAGATGCCATGCGCCAGCTGCTGCGGGTTGCCCACGCTGCCGGCGGCGGGGGCCTGCGAGCCGAAGATCTCGATCATGCCGATGACGGTGCCCAGCAGGCCCAGCAGCGGCGCGGCGGCGGCGATGGTGCCCAGCGTGTTGAGGTAGCGCTCCAGCAGGTGCACGGCGGTGCGGCCGGCGCTTTCGATCTGCTGGCGCAGCGCCGCCTCGGTGATGCGGGGCTCGGCGATCACGCTGCGCAGCCCGGTGGCGAGCACACGCCCGAGCACGGAGTTGTCGGCGAGCTTGTTCACCACCTCGGCCGAGGGCAGGCTGGCGCGCGTGACGCCGATGACCTCGTCGATGAGCTTGGGCGGCGCCACCTGCGACGGCCGCAGCGTGTAGAAGCGCTCGATCACGAGGGCCAGCGCGACGATGGAACACAGGATCAGCGGCCAGATCGGCCAACCGGCGGCTTGTATGATGGACAACAAGGGTGTCTCGTCTCTCGCGCAGGACGTCGGAGAAGGGCTCCTGCCAAGCGGGCCAGAGCGGCTCGGACCATTATGGCCGATGGGCCCGAGGCCTCCGGTGAACCGCAACCACCCGGCCCCCCGACGAAGGCGCCGCTGTCCACCGGAACTGTGGACAAGCATGTGGGCAACATCTGGGCGCCGTTCGCAAGTGGGCGTCGCAGCGAGGCCTGGATTCGGTTGCTGCATTTTTGAGCGCCACAAACTTCATGAAAATCAAGCACTTGCACGCCAATGACCGATTGGTGACAGATTGGCGACCGGGTGCGTGGGGGGTGGCTGCAGCTGTGGACTTCAGGGCTTTTCCGGATGGCTGAGCCGCTCGTGGCGCCGCGGGCGCCTTGGGGCGTGGCCGCGCTGCTGGTGGCCACCGCCGATGCACTGGCCGCGCGCTTTGGCGGCGTGGCCGTGCGCGGCGAACTCTCCGGCCTGACACGGGCCGCCAGCGGCCACGTGTACTTCTCGCTGAAGGACGCCGACGGCCAGCCGGCGCTGCTGCGCTGCGCGATGTTCCGCCGCGCGGCGGCCCTGCTCGACTTCGCACCGGCCGACGGCCAGCAGGTGGAGTTGCGCGGCCGGCTCGGTGTCTACGAGTCGCGCGGCGAACTGCAGATGGTGGTGGAGTCGATGCGCCGCGTCGGCGAAGGCGCGCTGTACGAGGAGTTCCTGCGGCGGCGCGCGCGCCTGGCGGCGGAGGGCCTCTTCGATGCCGCGCGCAAGCGGCCGCTGCCGCCCTTGCCGGCCGCGCTGGGCATCGTCCCCTCGCGGGGGGCCGCGGCCCTGCACGACGTGGTCACCGCGCTGCAGCGCCGCGCGCCGCAGGTGCGCGTGGTCGTGTACCCGTCCATCGTGCAGGGCGTCGAGGCGCCGGCGCAGCTGATCGCGGCGCTCTCGCTGGCCGCCCGTCGCGCCGAGGTCGACGCCGTGCTGCTGGTGCGCGGCGGCGGCTCGCTCGAGGACCTGTGGGCCTTCAACGACGAGCGCCTGGTGCGCGCCATCGCCGCCTGTCCGCTGCCCGTGATCTGCGGCGTCGGCCACGAGACCGACGTCACGCTGGCCGACCTCGTGGCCGACCTGCGCGCCCCCACGCCCACCGCGGCCGCTGAGCTGGCCGCACCGGCGCGGGCCGATCTGCTGGGGCAGCTCGCGGCGCGCGCCGAGCGTGCGCAGCGTGGCGTCGAGCGCGCGCTGCAGCGGCAGGCCCAGCGCCTGGACTCGCTGGGCACGCGCCTCGGGTCGCCCGGCCGCGCGCTGGCCGCGCAGCGCCAGGGCCTGGAGGCGAGGGCGCAGCGCCTGGCCCGGGCGCCGCTGCTGACGCTGCACCAGCGCCGCGAGGCGCTGCGCCGCCGCGCCGACCACCTGGCGCAGGCGCTGCGCACGCGGCTGCGCGCCGAGCCGCAACGGCTGGCCACCGCCGAGGCCCGGCTGCAGGCGCACGACCCGGCCCGTGTGCTCCGGCGGGGCTACGCCTGGGTGCAGACGCTCGACGGCCGGCCGGTGGTCTCGGTTTCGGGCCTGCGCAACGGGCAGGCCGTCCGGGCCACCTGGGCCGACGGCAGCGCCGACGCCGAAGTGCTGCGCGTCGAGCCCCTGCCGCCGTC
>JAIXTY010000143.1 GCA_027483705.1 Rubrivivax sp. | reverse complement strand
GCTCGAACCAGGGACCTACGGATTAACAGTCCGGCGCTCTACCGACTGAGCTATCGGGGAATGCAGCCCATGAGTATAGCCCGGAAAGTGCGGCTTGCTCCACTCAGAGCGTGACGTTGAGCGCAAGCCGCCAGGTGCGCGGGGCCAGCGGGTACAGGTAGGCGTGGCCGAACTGGAACGGCGCTTCCTTCCACGCACGCTCGTCGGCGACGTTGTCCACACCGGCGCGCCACACCCACTGGGTGCCGGCCACCGTCTGGGCATAGCGCAGGCCGAGGTCGATGCGCGTCCAGCCGTCGGTGGCCACGCGGTTGTCGGGCAGCACCATGCGCTCGCCCTCGTGGCTGCCAAAGGCCAGCAGTGCCAGGCCGGGCACATCGGCCACGTTCCACGCCGCCTGCAGCTTGACGCTTTGCGCAGGCACGTTGGTCGGACGCAGGCCGTTGCGTGCGGCGTCGGCGCTGCCTTCGCGGCGTGCGGTCAGCCACAGCGCGCTGCCGCGCAGGCTCAGCGCGCCGGCGCGCCACTCGGCCTCGGCCTCCAGGCCGCGATGCCGGGCGCTGCCGTCGGCGCGGCGTGTGCAGGGCAGGGCGTCGCTGCAGTCATCGGTGGGCAGGCCGGTGGATGTGCGGATGTCGCTCCACAGCGGCCGCTGGATGTCGAACCACGCCAGCTGCCACGACAACGTGTCGCCCCGGTGCTTGAGGCCGGCCTCGATCTGGCGGCTCTTCAGCGACGGCAGGGCCTGCCCAGCGTTGGTGTAGCGCGCGCGGTTGGGCGCCACCTCGGACTCCACGCCCTGGCCGGCGCTGGCGTAGGCCATCAGCGCGGGCGTGGCCTGCCAGCTCAGAGCCAGCCACGGCGTGGTGAACGACTGCGCGTAGTCGGTGGGGCGGCTGCCGTTGGTCCGCACGCTCTCGCGCTGGATGCGTGTGTGGCGCAGGCCGGCCCACAGCTGCCAGTCCGCAGTCAGCATCAGGCGGTCCTGCAGGCGCCACTCCAGGCTGCGTTCGTCGCGGTTGGTGTTCTCGTCGGTCAGCGTCGGATCGGGCGGTACCACCGCGAGGCCGTCGATCGTGCCGGTGCCGACGTAGTTGAAGGCCTGCCGGTTGAAGCGGGCCTCGTGCCGCGTGGCCAGCACGCCGGTGCTCCAGTGGTGGGTGAGGCCACCCAGCACCGCGCGCCCGGCCAGCGACAGGTCGGCCGCGGTGGTGGTGCGGCGTTCACCCTCGCTGCGGAAGTCGTAGTAGTCGAAGCGGCCGTCGCTGCAGTAGACGCTGTAGTCGCCTTCGGCGTCGCAGCCGTACGGGAAGGCGATGCGGTCGTCGGTGCGCAGGCGCTGCTGCATCAGGTGCGCCACCATCTGCACGCCGCCCGCGAGGGGCTGCGTCCAGCGCACCGAACCTGTCGTGCCGTCGAACACCACCGGCAGCGACCACGCCTGGTTGTTGAGGTTCAGCGTCGGGTCGATGCTGTCCGGCGAGGGCAGCCGCGATCCCAGCAGGCTGAAGCCCGGCGTGCTGGGCTGGCTCTGGTGGCTGCGCTCGATCTCCACTTCGAGCAACGCGTCACCGCCCAGCGCCACTTCGCCCGCCGCGGCCAGCAGATGGCTGCGGCCGCGGCTGTTGCGGGTGGCCGGATCCAGGCGCGTGGCGCTGGCGTTCAGGCGCCAGCCCAAGGGGCCGGCCCGGCGGCTGAGGTCGGCGTCGACAGTCCAGGTGCCCGGCTCCACCCACTCGATGCCGGCGCTCGTGAGCGGCTTCGAGGTCGGCCGCTTGACCACCAGGTTCAGCAGCCCGCCTGGCGCGCTGGTGCCGGCCTGGATGCCGCTGGTGCCCTTGAACAGCTCCAGCCCCGACTTGTTGCCCGTGGGCAGCACGGTCTCGGCGTTCACCGGCAGGCCGTCGCGGCGGAAGTTGAAGCGGTTGTCCAGCGTGAAGCCGCGCACCGCCACCTGGCCCCAGTAGCCGGGCGCGTTGTAGGCATCGGTGAGGCCGGCGTCGAGCCGCGTGATGTCGGCCAGGCTCGAGATGCCGGCGTCGGCCAGCTGCCGCGCGCCGATGACGGTGGCCGAGAACGGCGAGCGCGACAAGGGCACGTCGCCGAAGCCGGCCACGCCGGCGCTGTTGGCGGCGCTGCTGCCGGTGATGGTGATGGTCTGCGTGGGCTGCGCGACGGCGTGTGCGCAGGCCAGGGCCAGGATGGCCAGTGGGGCGAGTGGTGCGAGTGGTGCGGGTTGGAAGGTGCTCATCGTGTTTGCAGCCGACGAGCAGGTGGGCAAACACGGCGCGCACAGGCGTGCGCTGATCGCGATGCTTCCCTGCGCGAGGATTACCTCAATCAGGTTCAAAGGGACTGTCTCAGTCGGCCCTGGCCGGTTTCCCGGCCGGGGCCAACACCCCTAGCGGATGGCTGCATGCGCTGCAGCCGGGCGGAAGTCTATGCGAACGAGGCGCGGGCGATGCCGCGTCAGTCGAACACCGGCGTCTCGACGCCCAGCACCTTGTGCAGCTTCGGGCTCGTGGTCGTGTACTGCAGCAGCACGCGCTTCTCGGGGAAGATGATCGGGCTGGCGCCGAAGGCGGCCAGCGCGGCCTCGTGGAAGCCCGAGAGGATGAGCTTCTTCTTGCCCGGGTAGGTGTTGATGTCGCCCACGGCAAAGATGCCCGGCGTGCTGGTCTCGAACTTCTCGGTGTCGACCGTGATCTGCTTGCGGTCGAGGCTCAGGCCCCATTCGGCGATGGGGCCGAGCTTCGGGCTCAGGCCGAAGAAGACCACCAGCATGTCCAGCGGCATGACGCGCGTGACGCCGTCGCTGCCCGTGACCTTGATCTGCGTGAGCCGGCCCTCGGCCTCCTCAAACCCCGTGACCTGGCCGACCACGAACTGCATCTCGTAGGCCTCGCACAGCTCGCGCATCTTGGCCACGCTGGCCGGCGCGGCGCGGAAGCCGTCGCGGCGGTGGATGAGGATGACGCTCTCGGCCTTGTTGGGGCCTTCCTGCACGAAGTTCAGCGCCCAGTCGAGCGCCGAGTCGCCGCCGCCGACGATGACGAGGTTCTTGCCCGCGAACTGCGCCGGGTTGCGCACGCGGTAGTGCAGCTGCGTGCCGTCGAACTTGTCGAGGCCCTCGACCTT